>NZ_CEYADA010000005.1:0-164989 GCF_982780845.1 Thalassococcus sp. | reverse complement strand
CCAACGAGCTGAAGGTCCTCTCCTCCTCCCTTTGAGACCTTCGGACTTCGCGGCAAGGTCTCTCCTCCTCCCTGACCTTGCCGCACCCGAACATAGGGATACCGGCGCAAGGCGCTGCTGATCCCAACGAGCTGAAGGTCCTCTCCTCCTCCCTTTGAGACCTTCGGACTTCGCGGCAGGGTCTCTCCTCCTCCCTGACCCTGCCGCACCCGAATTCGGCGAAAGCCAGTGATGAAACGGCCTGAACACATGATGTTCAGGCCGTTTTTGCGTTTTGGCCCTGCTTTTTCTGACGGCGTGCTTTTCCTTCCCGCTGCCATTCGGTAGAGGACATACCAACTGACAACTGCGGGCCCCGACGGCCCGACGCAACAGGAGCTCCGGCCCGATGGCGATGGAAAAAACCTTTGACGCAAAAACAGCCGAGCCGCGCATTTCCGAGGCTTGGGAAACATCCGGTGCCTTCAAGGCAGGCGCGAACAAAAGCCGGGATGACTCGTTCTGCATCATGATCCCGCCGCCGAACGTGACTGGCGCTTTGCACGTCGGCCACGCGTTCAACAACACGCTGCAAGATATCCTTGTTCGTTGGCACCGTATGCGCGGGTTCGACACGCTCTGGCAGCCCGGTCAGGACCACGCGGGTATCGCGACGCAGCTGCAGGTCGAAAAGATGCTGGCCGCCACAAACCAGCCCGGTCGTCGCGATCTGGGCCGCGAGGCATTTCTGGACAAGGTCTGGGAATGGAAAGGCGAATACGGCGGCACGATCATCAGCCAGCTGAAACGCCTTGGCTGTTCCTGCGACTGGGATCGCAACGCCTTTACCATGGCAGGTGCCCCAGGCGATCCGCGTACAGGCCACGAAAATTCCCCCAACTTCCACGATGCCGTCATCAAGGTCTTCGTCGAGATGTACGAAAAAGGCCTGATCTACCGCGGCAAGCGTCTGGTCAATTGGGACCCGCACTTTGAGACGGCGATTTCCGACCTTGAGGTCGAGAACATCGAAGTCGACGGCCACATGTGGCACTTCAAATACCCGCTCGCCGGTGGCGAAACCTACACCTACGTCGAAAAAGACGAAGACGGGAACGTCATCCTGTCGGAAGAGCGTGACTACATCAGCATCGCGACAACCCGCCCCGAAACCATGCTGGGCGATGGCGCGGTTGCGGTTCATCCTGATGACGAACGCTATGCGCCCATCGTTGGCAAGCTGTGCGAAATCCCTGTTGGGCCCAAAGAACAGCGCCGCCTGATCCCGATCATCACCGATGAATACCCCGACATGACCTTTGGGTCAGGCGCGGTGAAGATCACCGGTGCGCATGACTTCAACGACCACGAAGTCGCCAAACGCGGCAACATCCCGCAGTACCGCCTGATGGACACACGCGGCGCAATGCGTGCCGATGGTGCCCCCTATGCGGAAGAGGCCGCGAAAGCCGCGGAATATGCGGGCGGCAAAGAGTTCACCGTTCAGGAAATCGACGCGATCAACCTTGTCCCCGACGAATATCGCGGGCTGGACCGCTTCGAGGCCCGCCAAAAGGTGGTCGCGGCGATCACAGCCGAAGGCCTTGCCGTCATGACCATGTCCGACGACGAACGCCTTGGCCCCAAGCCCAAGCTGAAAAAAGGCGAAGAAGCCCCCGAGGTCGTCGAGGTTCCGCTGGTCGAAGCCAAAAAGATCATGCAGCCCTTCGGTGACCGTTCCAAAGTGGTTATCGAACCGATGCTGACCGACCAGTGGTTTGTCGAGACGTCGAAAATCGTCGGCCCCGCGCTGGATGCTGTCCGCAATGGCGACATCAAGATCATGCCGGAATCCGGTGAAAAGACCTATTACCACTGGCTGGAAAACATCGAACCTTGGTGTATCTCGCGCCAGCTGTGGTGGGGTCACCAGATCCCTGTATGGTTCGATGAAAACGGCAATGAATACTGCGCATCTTCCGAAGAAGAGGCACAGAAGAAAGCCGGCGAAGGCGTTAAGCTGACCCGCGACCCCGACGTTCTGGATACATGGTTCAGCTCGGGTCTCTGGCCCATCGGGACACTCGGCTGGCCCGAGCAAACGGATGAGCTGAACCGCTTCTTCCCGACCAACGTTCTGATTACCGGCTTTGACATCCTGTTCTTCTGGGTCGCCCGCATGATCATGATGCAACTGGCCGTGGTGGATCAGATCCCGTTCGACACCGTCTACCTGCACCAGCTCGTCCGTGACGAGAAGGGCAAGAAGATGTCGAAAACCACCGGTAACGTCATCGACCCGCTGGATATCGTCGACGAATACGGCGCCGACGCGCTGCGCTTTACCAACGCCTCCATGGCGTCGATCGGTGGCGTTCTGAAGCTGTCCAAGGACCGCATCGCAGGCTACCGGAACTTCGGCACCAAGCTGTGGAACGCGGCCCGCTTTGCCGAAATGAACGAAGCCATCGGATCGGACGGCACCCTGCCCCAGCCCTCTGAAACCGTGAACAAGTGGATCCTCGGCGAAACCGCCAAGGTTCGCGAAACGGTTGACGACGCGCTGACAGGCTACCGCTTCAACGATGCTGCCAACGCACTTTATGCCTTTGTCTGGGGTAAGGTCTGCGACTGGTATGTCGAACTGTCCAAGCCGCTTCTGATGAACGGCACCGACGCGCAAAAGGCCGAAACCCGCCAGACCATGGCATGGGTTATCGACCAGTGTCTGATCCTGCTGCACCCGATCATGCCCTTCATCACAGAAGAGCTGTGGGGCACGCTGGGCGAACGCAAGAAGATGCTGGTTCACGGCGATTGGCCGACCTACACGTCTGCCGAACTGCTGGATGCCGATGCGGACCGCGAAATGAACTGGGTGATCAACCTGATCGAAGGCGTACGTTCGGCCCGCGCACAGATGCACGTACCTGCTGGCCTGTATGTCCCGATGGTCGTGACCGAAATCGACGCGGCAGGCGACGCGGCCTGGGCCAACAACGAGACGCTGATCAAGCGTCTGGCGCGCATCGAAAGCCTTGAGAAGGTCAGTGACATGCCCAAGGGCTGCGTCACCATCCCAGCGGATGGCGCGACCTTTGGCTTGCCCTTGGCCGACATCATCGACGTGGCCGAAGAAATCGCCCGCCTTGAAAAGACGCTTGGCAAATTGGGTAAGGAAATCGGTGGCCTGAAGGGACGCCTGTCGAATCCCAAGTTCGCAGAAAGCGCCCCCGCCGAAGTGGTTGAAGAAACCCGAGACAACCTGACGGCGCGGGAAGAAGAGGAAGCAATCCTTAAATCAGCCCTGACGCGACTTAAGGAAATCGGTTGATTTCGTTGAACAAAACAAGCCGCAGCGCCAAAATCGCTGCGGCTTTTTTCTTTGTCCGGACCGCTGATTAAAAAAAATGTAAAAACTTGCATTTTCTTTGTTCAAAGGGTCTTGAGCCTGCCAAAACTTTTATCTAATAGAGCCTCCAGTGCCCCTATAGCTCAGCTGGTAGAGCAACTGATTTGTAATCAGTAGGTCCGCGGTTCGAGTCCGTGTGGGGGCACCACTTCCTTAAATCGAAGGCTGCTTAAACGAACGGGCTCGGGATCGAACCGTAACGCATTTGGCTGCGCGAACTTTGATCGTCTTCGTCGAGTGGATGCCGCCAAGGCGCGTATCGTGAACAATCCGCCGCCTAATTTTTGACTGTTGTAAAATCGTCACCAATCGAAATTCGGCACATTTTCCGTTTTGATTTCATTTTTGCGCCTCATTTCTACTTTTTGGTGTACCCTGTAAGAAAACCACAAGGGGCATTGAAGTGTATATTTTAGCAGTAGACGATGATCCCATCATTTTAGAGCTTGTTGTCGAAGTTGTTCGCGCGATGGGTGATCACACGATTAAAGGCGTCGGTAGCGGCGCTGAAGCAATTGAATTTCTTGCCGAGAACCCCGGCGTCAAAGTTGACTGTTTCCTGTTGGACATCCAGATGCCAGGCATGGATGGTATCACCCTGTGCAATGCCTTGCGCACAAGTGGTGCCTTTCCCCGAACTCCAATCGTTATGCTGACCGCCATGTCGGACAAGGGCCACATTGATGCAGCCTTTGCCGCGGGCGCGAATGACTATGTGGTCAAGCCGTTCGAAGTGTTCGAACTGCAGACCCGCATCCGCCAGGCGGAAAAGCGTGCAGCGGCGCTTGAGGCCCAGATGGAGGATATCACGCCCGAAGAAGACATGGCGCGCAAGCCCGGGCTTCTTGAGCAGATCCATATCTATGACGTGGACAACGTGATCGATTACTTCGCGCTTGAAAACTACGTACCGCTTTTGTCGCGCCGGTCCCTGTTCGGGTCTGTCGTGTTCGGATTTCAAATCCGTCACATCGAGAAAATCCACGAACTTGCGACCAGCCTTCAGTTCCGCGGTCTGATTGCCGACGTGGCGGAAACCATTTCCGATCATTTGCGCCCCTATCAGTATCTGATGTCCTACGCGGGAAACGGCACCTTTTTATGCGTTCTGGAAGAAAACAAAATTCCGAACCGCAAGTCGTTGACCGACAACATCAACATCGCAATCAACCGCCTCGAAATGCAGGTCCCGACTCCGCGTGGCCTGCCTGTGCGGGTCTGCTGTGGTGATATGGTGCGTCTGCTTGGGTATCGCCGCGATCTGATCGAAAACGCTCTGGTTGTAGCCCGCACGCAGGCCGAACAAACCGCAGCAGACATGGACCGCGACTTTGACAACATGTGGTTTTATGGGCGGACAGCATGATGACAGGGCAAAGCACACTGGAAGAAGGGCTGTCGCGCATCAGGCACAGCTTTGTAACCAGACTGTCGGGTTATTCGGTTGATCTGTTGGCGTTTCTGGCGGCGCCAACCAGCATCGAAACCGTCGATAGCGCGTTGTTCGCGCTTCACAAAATATCCGGATCAGCCGCAACTCTCGGCTTTTCGGAATTGGGCATGCAGTCAAAACAAGCAGAAGAGATTTTGCGTGAAGATTTGACGAAGTACGCCTACCCTTCGGACATTTCGGTTGATGCAGTGCGTGTTGTTTATCTCACCTCCCAAGAAATTTTGGATGCGTCAGCGTAAGAAATCGACAGACAACCAAAGCGCGTATAAATTTGATACGTGACCACTTATTTGTGTCACATAGTGAAAATCAGATGATTTCGGGTTGTGTCATCTAGGAACGAGTAAGAAGACGTTTTCCAAAGAATAAAAACTCAAGAATGAGGGGCGAAACGTTGGGGCAGTTCGCAGGTGGAAAACTACAGGCTCTGGCCGTGTTGTTGGCGTTGCTGACGACGGCTGTTGTGTCGCTGTATTTTCGTGACATCGAAAACGAAAACGCGTTGAAAGATTTCAAAGTTCTGGCAACCGAAGGCACCGACGCTTTGGATGCCAGACTGCATCAGTACATGGTAGGGTTGGAAGGTCTGGGCGGGCTGTTTGACGTCACAGGCACACCGGATCGTAAAACGGTTGAAACCTACGTGGCCTCGCTTCAGCTGGATGAACTGCTGCCTGGCATCAACGGCATCGGGTTTATCGAATACGTCCCTGCCGATCAGCTTGACCGCTTTGTTGATGAGTCCGCCCAATTGGGCATCGAAGACATCAGGGTGTACCCCCCATCTGATCGCGATGTCCGCTTTGTCATCAAATACATCGAACCATATGTCGGCAATGAAGAGGCGCTGGGTCTGGACATCTCGTTCGAAGAAGGGCGCCGGACAGCTGCTTTGGCCGCGCGCGACACCGGCTTGCCGCATATGACACCGCGCATCTTGCTGGTTCAGGATGACAGCCAGACGCCCGGTTTTTTGCTGCTCCGTCCCTACTATGCGCCGGACGCCGAAATCGACACGGTGGAACAACGCCGCGCGGCGTTCAAAGGCTGGGTCTATGCCCCCTTCATCGGTGCCCGCACGCTGGAAAACCTGACGTCATCGCAGAACCAAGCCTACAGCTTTTCCGTTTATGACGGCGAGGCGACCGAGGCTGATATGCTGATCTTTGACAGTTCAGCCGGCGAACAGAACACCCACACATCGTTTTTCAATACGCAGTCCCAGCTAGAGATTTACGGTCGAACATGGACAATCAATTGGGAAAGCCTGCCTGACTTCGAAGCCGCCAAACGCAGCAACGGATACATTTTCGTGATTGTTTTCGGACTATTACTGACCGGTCTGCTCTATGCTTTGCTACAGAACCTGTCCCAGAGACAGAAAACTGTCGAACAGATTGTCCGCCGCAAGACGCTCGATCTGGAAGCGCAGAAGGTCCAGAATGAATCCATTCTGAACAACCCCCTTCTGGCAATCATGATCACCGACGCAAAGGGCCAAATCCTGCGTCGGAACGATGCGTCGAACCAGATCCTTGAAATCGGTCACGATTATGTACCGAACCTGCTGACAGTCGTACCTGAAGTGACCGGAATGGAGGGCGGAACACGGACGCGCTTGGAGTTCCAAGGCAAAAACAGCGTCAAAATCCTTTCTGTGAAAAAGAACGACTGGACCACTCCCCATGGCGAAAAGCGGTCTACCTATTTTTTGCGCGACATCACAACAGCCGAGGCAACCTCGGCCGCTGCAATCAATGCGGAAAAGCGTTTGGATCTGGCGCTACAGGCCTCCGAAATCGGGGTTTTCGAAATCGATCTGGCAACAGGGGAATCGATCGTTTCCGACATGTGGATGCGCATCATGAACGTCCCCGACTGCACGAAAGACTTTGATGCCCAAGCCTATTTCGAGGCGTCCATTGATCCCGATGATTTCCGCATTCTTCAGGCCAATGACTCGGCTTGCATCCAAGGCAAGGAAGAGCGGACCACCACCGAATTCCGCGTCCATCTGGACAACGGCACACGCTGGATGCGCTCGGATGCATTTGTGTCCAGCCGCGATGCAAATGGCAGGGCGCTTAAACTGGTCGGAACGCAAATCGACATTACCGCGTCCCGTGAAATGGACCGTGTGAAAAACGAATTCATTGCCACAGTCAGCCACGAACTCCGTACGCCGATCACCGCGGTTAAAGGTGCGATCGGTTTGCTTAAGGCATCGCCGGATTTGTCGCTGCCCGCGCCCTCTGCCCGTCTTCTGGACATTGCGCAAACCAACGTGGATCGCCTGACAGAGCTGGTGAACGACATCCTCGATCTTGAACGGGTTCAAGCCGGGCACATGCGACTTGAATATAAAGACATCGCCGTGAACACGCTGTTGCGCGATGCCCGCGAACAAATTCTGCCAATCGCCAAAACCGCAAACATCAACGTGGACATTCAGCCGGCCGACAACGATCCGGTTTTGCCGATGGACCGTAGCCGCATGCTGCAAATCATGGCGAACCTTCTGTCGAACGCCTGTAAGTTCGCCCCCGCAGAGACAACCATTCAGGTCGGTGCGGAAACCGTTGGATCGCAAGTGCGCATCTATGTGCGCGATGCAGGCCCGGGTGTTCCCAAAAGCTTTGTACCATCACTGTTCAAGCCCTTCTCGCAGGCGGACAATTCCGACACACGCGAAAAAAGCGGCACAGGGCTTGGCCTGTGCATCGCACGGGAAATCATCGAACGCATGAGCGGTCAGATTGGCTATCGCAAAACCGACGACAATATGACCGAATTCTGGGTCAGTTTGACTATGCCAGAGTCATTTTCTTCGGAAAAACAGGCGCTTCGTCTTGTTCAGTAAGGCAAACTGAGCACACAAAGACGCAGGATGGCCCTATTGTTGTCATCAATTCGACTACCACGCTCCGTAGGGTCAACCCAAGGTCCGATGCTGGTTTCCAGCGGATCGGAAAGGGTAGTCGTAATGAAGTTGTTGAGTGTCAGAAATTTCATCAACACTGCGGTGTTCGGCATCGCGGCCATGCAATTGGTTGCGCTTTTCGACGTGCAGCATCAACTGATTAGCTATGACGGCCTTGCCGTCTATTTGCCGTTGGTATCCGCAGTCGGCCTGATTGCCCTTTGGATCGGCTACCGCAAATTTGCCCGCTCCGAAAAGAAAATCCGTGCCAAAAGCCTGCAACTCAGCCAAGAGTCTTTGGCGCTGAACACCCACGGCCTTGTCCTGGTGACCGACAGCCGCGGCATCATTACGCACGCCAATGAAAACTTCCTGAAAACAACAGGATACGACTATGACGACATCATCCAGCAGCACGTGGATATGTTGTATTACGTGCAAGATATCCAACAGCGGATGGAGCTGAAGGCAACCGTTGACGCTGGCGGCTGCTGGCAGGGTGAGACCCGTATCCGCAAAAAAGACGGCAGCACGCTCTGGACCAGCCTGACTATCCTGCCCGGCTATGACCGTTTCGGCAAACAATGCGGCGCGATCTCGGTTCGGACGGACATTACCGAAATCAAAAACATGCGCGTCACTCAAGAGGTCTTCAAAACGCTGAACTACCTTGTGGATGAGGTGTTTATTTTTGAACTGGATACGCTTCGCCTGAAATACGCAAACAGCGCAGCCGAGGCAGCGCACGGGTTGGAACATACTGCTGATCCCGACACCTCCATGCGCGATGTGCACCCCATCTACGCGACCGAATGTTTTGAGCACGCTTTGGACACCTTGCGAAGCGCCAAAAACAACGTGGTGAATTGCGAAGTTGAAAAGAACGGCAGGCACTATGCCGCGCGACTGCAACTTTTGGAATCTGAGAGTGGTTCTAACGATGTTCTGGCCAGCTTCCATGATGTTTCCGAACGGGTCGAAGCCGAAAAGCTACGGGGCGAGTTTATCTCGATCGTTAGCCATGAACTGCGCTCGCCTATGACATCGGTCAAAGGGGCAATGGGCCTTCTGCTGGCCGGATCTGCCGGTCCGCTGGATGGCAAGGTGCGCGATATCCTTGAAATCGCCCACCGCAACTCGGACCGATTGATCAACATCATCAACGACCTACTGGACATCGAAAAGATCGCGGCAGGCAAAATGTCCTTCGATTGTGGCGCCTATGAAATTTCCGCCCTGCTGGACGAAGCTGTTCTGGCGAACGAAAACTTCTCGAAACGGTTTGATGTGACCATCGAACGGGATGAGAACCTGAAGGGTATGGTGTTCATCGATTTTGATCGCAGCCTTCAGGTCATGAACAACCTGCTGTCGAATGCGTCCAAATTCTCGCCTCCGGGTGGGGCTGTAAAAGTGGGCGGTCGCGAAACCGCGCAGGCCTTTGAGATCACCGTTGCCGATAGTGGCCCCGGTATTCCCGCCGATATGATCGGTAAGATTTTCGACAAATTCGCGCAGGTTGAACGTCACAAGGACGGGCCCGTCCGAAGCACCGGCTTGGGGCTGGCGATTGTCAAAGCCATTGCCGAGGAACAGGGCGGCACTGTGTCCGTCACCAGTGAACTTGGGCAGGGATCAACCTTTACCGTCAGCTTCCCCAAGCTGCAGGCCTCGGAAATTACGCCAGACTACGATGAGTTGGAGCAAGCCTCATGATCAAGATTCTGCATGTTGAAGACGATCAGGACATTCGCGAGATTACCCAGCTTTCTCTGGCCCTGAGCCCGGATATCGAGTTGATCCAATGCGTTACAAGCGAAGAGGCGCTTGAGGCCACAGCTAACCTAGTTCCCGATCTGTTTCTGCTAGACGTCATGATGCCCGGTATGAGCGGGCCCGAGTTGTTGGCCGAACTCCGCAGCCGCCCCCACCTGCGGCAGGTCCCTGCCGTGTTCATGACCGCCCGTGTTCAACGCAATGAAATTCAGGCGTTTCTGGAACAAGGGGCAATGGACGTGATTGCCAAACCCTTTGATCCGGTCACATTGGCCGAACGCGTGATGGCGATGGCGGAAAAGGGCCGTTCGTTGAAGGAACAGGACAAGAAATCCGCATCCTGAGCCGGACATCTAGCCGACTGTCAGATCACCTCTGATTTGCGGATGTCTTCCAGTGCGAAATCGATCAACGCGCGGATTTTGCGGGGCAAGGTCCGCCCTTCCAGATAGACCGCGCTTAGCGGGATCGTTTCGCCCTGAAAGTCGTCCAGAACGCATTGGACCGAACCATCCCGCTCAAGCTCGCCCAGCGCAAATCTGGGCAAATGGGCGACGCCCAATCCCTTTGACGCCAGTTCCGCCGCCGCACGGGCAGAATTGACATGAAACCGCCCCTGAACGGTGACGACATGATCCTGCCCTTGTCCGCGATACACCCAGCGGCGCGAAACCTTGCGGTTTGTGTCCACGATGCACGGCAGGTTTTCCAATTGATCGGGATGATTGATGGGGCCGTTCTCGGCCAGAAAATCAGGGCTTACGACGGTGATTGAGCTCAGCTCACCTAACTTGCGCGACTTCAAAGACAACATCTCGGACCGTCCGATGCGAAAGGCCAGATCAATGCCATCGCGGGCCAGATCAACATAGCTGTCGCTCAGGCGCAGATCGAAACTGACGCCGGGGTTCGCCGTCGCGAACCGCGCCAACATCCCTACGACATAGGATTCACCGAAAGTCACCGGAGCAGACACGCGGATCACGCCCGTGAAACCGCGCGACCCTTCGGCCACTTCTGCGAGCAGGTCATCCAGATCATCCAGAATGGCAGGTGCGCGCGCCAGTAGGTCTTCGCCCGCAGGTGTCAGCCCCACACGGCGCGTGGTGCGCTGAAGCAGGCGCACACCTAACCGTGCCTCTAGTTCCGCCACGTATTTCGATGTCAGCCGGTTCGAGACGCCCAGTTGATCCGCTGCTGCCGTGAACGACCCCGTCTGCGCGGTTGCCACGAATGCCTTGAGTTCGTCTGTGATATCCATCTGCGCCCCATTTGGAACATTTCGTTGATAGTTATTCCATGAATTCTCCATTTCATGGAATGGAAGCAAGCCCTAATTTGAGGTCAGAACATAAACGCCCCCAACCGAAACCAGATGACGGGGCCGATCACGAGGAGACTGAAAATGTCCACTGCAACAAATACCGACTACGCCGCCGCCCTACTTCGCGTATCCAGCGGCGCTCTGTTTCTGGCCCACGGTCTGATGAAGGTGAATGTGTTCACCGTCGCTGGCACTGTCGGCTTTTTCGAAAGCCTCGGCCTGCCCGGCTTTCTTGCCTACCTGACCATTATCGCCGAAATCGGCGGCGGTCTGGCGCTGATCCTTGGCGTTGCGACACGTCTGGTATCGCTGGCCCTGATCCCTGTGCTGTTTGGCGCGACATGGGTTCACTGGGGGAACGGCTGGACCTTCTCGAACGAAGGTGGCGGCTGGGAATTCCCGCTGTTCTGGGCAGCCGCCCAAGCCAGCATCGCACTTCTCGGTGCAGGCGCCTTCGCCGTCCGCATCCCCGCGCTGAACAACGCGCTTGGCAAATTCGCCTGAATACTATGGGGTCGCTGATATGCGGCCCCACCCCTTCGCAGGAGGAAAAAGATGATCACTCCGACAAACCTGACCCAATTGCAGGACCGCCTGAAGCCCTCTGACCGGATGCCTCTGGTCTTTTTGGGTCATGGCAGCCCGATGAACGCAATCGAAGATACGGAATACAGCCGCACGTGGACGGAACTCGGGCGCACCCTGCCCCGTCCGCAGGCCATTCTTGTTGTCTCGGCCCACTGGATGACACGTGGCACCACACTGGTCGATGTGTCGGAAATGCCCAAGACGATCCACGATTTCTATGGCTTCCCCGATGCGCTGTTTGCCCAACAGTATCCGGCCCACGGTGCCCCTGAACTGGCGCGGGATGTGGTCAGCCTGTTGGCCAGCCACCATGCCCAGGAAGACGATACCTGGGGTCTGGACCATGGCGCATGGACGGTTCTGAAGTTCCTCTATCCCGATGCGGATGTGCCGGTGTTCCAAGTGTCCATCGACATGACCCGTGGCCTGGACTACCAGCTTGAGATCGGGCGCAAACTGTCCGAACTGCGGGATCGCGGTGTGTTGATCCTCGGGTCCGGAAACGTGGTTCATAACCTCGGTGCGGTCCAATGGGGCAAAAACCGCAAACCCCACGACTTTGCGCAGGAATTCGACACGCTGTTTGCAGATAAGCTTGAGGATCGCGACTTTGCCGCTCTGGCAGATCGCAACGGCCTTGGCACGCTTCTGCGGATGGCTCATCCGACGGTCGATCACTATCTGCCCGCACTGACCGTGTCGGGCGCGGCCGATGATGGCGATGACCTGACATTTATGACGGACACAATTGATCTGGCGTCGATCTCGATGCGGTCGTTTGTGTTCCACGCACGATAAGGAAAAGACATGCTTGTAGACGGCAAATGGCAGGAAAACTGGCAACCGGTGCAGAAGGCCGACAAGGACGGACGCTTTGTGCGACAGGTGTCCAGCTTTCGCAACTGGATCACTCCGGACGGGTCTGCGGGCCCGACCGGTGAGGGTGGCTTCAAGGCCGAGGCTGGTCGTTACCGTCTGTACGTGGCGCTGATCTGCCCATGGGCCTCGCGCACTCTAATCGCCCGCGCTCTGAAGGGGCTTGAGGATGTGATCCCTGTGACCATCGTCAACCCGACGCTGACAGATCAGGGCTGGCAGTTCGGCGGCTACGCCGGTGCTGACGAAGATCCCCTGTTCGGATCGACCTATATGCACGAACTTTACACCCGCGCCGATCCAGAATTCACCGGACGGGCCACCGTGCCTGTCCTGTGGGACATGAAGCAGAACGTCATGGTCAACAACGAAAGCGCCGACATCCTGCGCATGCTGGACACCGCGTTCGAAGAATTGGTGCCGTCAGATGTACGCCTGTTCCCCGAAGCCATTGGCGATCAGATCGAAACCCTGAACAAGCGCGTTTATGACAAGCTGAACAACGGCGTCTACAAATCCGGCTTTGCCTCGTCGCAGAAAGCCTATGACGAAGCGGTGTCGGAAGTGTTTGAAACGCTGGACATGCTCGAAGACAAATTGACGGGCGATTACATCTTTGGCGACCAACTGACAGAAACGGATATCCGTATCTTTGTGACGCTGATCCGGTTTGATGCGGCCTACTACGGCATCTTCAAAACCAACCGTCGCCAGATCGCAGATTATCCGCGCCTGTCCGCCTACATGGAGCGCATTCTGCGCCTGCCGGGTGTGCGTGATACGGTCGACATGGATCACATCACGCGGGGCTACTATTCGATCAAGGCGCTGAACCCAAACGGTATCCGCCCTGTCGGCCCTGACCACATCACCAAACTTCTAGAGGCGGTCTGAACCGCCTTTAGGATCACAGGACGTCTGACAGGATGTCGGGATCAACCAATTCGATCCGCTGACGGGCGGATCGAATTGCTTTTTTCTTCACCAGTTGCGTCACCGCACGGCTGACCATTTCGCGGTTCGCGCCGATGCTGGCGGCGATTTCAGCATGCGTGGGCGCGTCATTGATCACCCCGCCCTTTTCCAGAACATCCCGTTCCAGCGCCATGCTGATCAGGAACGACGCCACGCGCTGCCCGACCGAGAATGTCGTCAGCTCAAGGTTCTTTGCAGTCAACTGGCGCACCCGCGTGACAAGACTGTTCACAACATAGGTCCGGATCGCAGGCACCTTGTTGAACAACTCTAGAAAGGTTGCCTGCGGCATCACCAAAACGCGGACGTCGCTGCGCGCTACGATAGCCAGTGAACGCTCACCGCCATCCAGCGCAGCCATTTCACCGAACAGGTCCCCTTCAGAGAACCGTGTAAAGATGATCTCGCGTCCTGCCTCGGTCCAGTAGAGCGCCAGCAGCTTGCCTTCCAGCAGGATATAGACATCGTTGCTGGTGTCCTGCTGGTTGAACAGAATTTCCCAAGGCGCAAAGGATTTTTCCTGAATATCAAGACTGATCCCCTTCAGGTCATCAGCCGACACATCCGCAAAAAGCGGAACATTTGCCTTGATCAGGTCATCGACGGTCATGTCCGTTGCCCCCGTTCGTCTTCGTAAAACGTTTAGTCAAAATGCACCCATGCCACTTACTCTTAAAAGCGCACCGCGTATGTGCCTTTCCTCACGACGGAAAGTCCAGAACGCCACCAATCACATGCGCCCTTTGCTTTTCAGGAAGCGCGGCAGACTGCGACGTGTCCGGCATAATCACCACCTTCACCGCGGCCCCAGCGTCCTGCACGCTGTTGACCTGATACTGCGTTGTTTTGGTACCAAAAGCCGCAATTCCACCGACAGTCAACTCGGCTTTTGATTGAACGGAAAACTTCTGGTCCACGTCAGATTTGTTTATCCCGTAAAACCACAGGGTGATTGTGGGATCATCCGAAATGACAAAGGTCTTCACCCGCGCGAACGTTTTTCCCTTTCCGAACAACGTCCCGGCATCGAACAAACTGCTCTGAAGTTGAAAACCCGTCACGTCCTGACCTGTCTTCTGGGCAAGCTGGGAAATGACGTTTTGGCTGTACCACCCCGTGCTCAGATCATCCGCAATATCCTGCGGGTGTGACGACACAAGGGTCACGCCGCAATAATCGATATCCATGATAACGCGGCTGGCAGCCGTCCAGAGATCTCCGGCAGATCGCTGCTGACTGCCATCTTGCGCGCTGATCGAAAACTGAAGCATCGAAGGCGTGATCGGTCCGATCAACTGGTTGTCGACCTTCATCTTCATCGTGTTGTTTCCGGTATTGTCGAACTCAAGCGTCACGTTCATTTGCGGTGTTCCAGAGGTGATGCTGGTCGCCAGATCCGTCACATCGGGCAACCCCTTGTAGGCTGGCACCCAATCCGTAGGACCTGTCTGCATCCCGCCGTTTTGTTGATCCGGGGTTTTCACGTTTTGGCTGGCTTGCGACAGCAGGTTCATCGCGTCTTGCTGAAGCTTCATACTGCGCCGCATGTTCTGTGCTTTCAGCGACCAGCCCGAGAATTTGGTCTCGAGCACCGTCAGCGAAATAGGCCACGATTTGCCCGCGCCGACATAATGCTCTTCAATATATTGCTCGACGAACAAGATCTTATCGATCGTTCTGCCGTCCTTGCCTTGTAACTGCTGTTTGCGGATGCGCCCCAGATCCTTTTCGAATTGCTTGACCAGTTCGTCCGAGGCTTTGGAAAATTCCCTGTTCGCAGCATCTTGCGCTTTGGCATCTGCTGTCGACACATTGAAGGTGCTCGCATTCAGGATATCGCAATACCGGCTGCTAAAGCGACTACCGGCGATGTCCGCGGTGCCATCCCCGTTCGCCACCACCAACTGATCAATCAATTCCAAAGTCGCCGGATTGTAGTAGGCCGAAGCACCGTACTGCAGCACATAGGCAAAACCGGACGGATACCGGATGACAGTGAAACCCGGATCGATTTTTGCGCTCAGTGCCGCCGAAATTTGTTGGCGGATGGCTTCGCTGACCTGTTGATTGACGTTGGTTGTCATAGCGCCACCATAATCCGAAAAAGGCCGCCCCGTGGGGCGACCTTCGGGGATTGTGATGCAACCCGATCAGGAGATCGGATACTGGGCCACACCACCCAGAACAAAGCAGACCTGCTTTTCGGGCGGGATGTTGCCTTTGATTTCCGGCGGAGACATCGTGACAGTCACAGTGCCGGACGCCGAAGACTTGTCGACCTTGGTGATGGAATAGCTCTGGTTCATAGAGCCCACCTTGAACAGACCGAACAGCTTCACATCGACCGAGGAGTTTTCTTTGAACTGCGAGGTGACTTCGCTTGCCTGATCCGCAGAGAACGTCATCGAGATGGTCGGTGCCTGCGACACAACAAGTGTTTTGAAGCGTGAGAACGGCTTGCCCTGGCCGAACATCTTGTCAGGCGCATACTGGTTCGAGCTGTCGATCTTGAAGCCCGACACGTTCGGGTTGCCCGACCCGTCTTTGATGCTTTGCAAAAGCATCTCGTCGTACCAGCCCTTCGTCATGTCTGAGTTCAACGTCAGCGGATCAATCTGAACGATTGTGACGCCTTTGTATTCCATGGTCACGTCCAGCGACGAAGAAGACGACGTGTTTTTCGACCAGTCATAGCTGGACCCGCCGCTCAGGCCGATATCGAAGACATCAAAGACCGGAATGGTAAAGCCTGCGCTGCCCGAAATGTGGAACGTCGCAGACGACGAGCTGAAGTTCGACGCTTTAATGTTGACCGAAACCGAGCTGCCTTCGTTGGCCAGTTCGCTCAGCAGCTTTGTGCTGTCGGGCATCGGTGTCCATCCGACATAGAAATCGTTCGCATCGATTTGCAGGCCACCGTTCGCCGCAGACGGGTTCTTGGTGTGGTCCATCGCAGCTGTCAGCTGATCATTGGCAAGCGCCTGGGCACCCAGAATGGTGTTCAGCGGCGAAAGCTTTTGCAACGCGGTGGTGATCGCAGACCCGAGCGACGCGTAACCCGCATTCGGTAGGCTTTGCGCAGCAGCCGCGATGTTGCCTGTGGACCAGTCCGTCGCCTTGGCGCTGAAGTTTTTCAGAACAGCAGAGATGATCGTACCGTAGGTTACCGGTGTCACGCTGTAGGCGGCGACAAAACCGCTGGACGTGCCAGCGTTCACAACATTGACCTGCGCGGCATTGATCAGCGGATTATTGACGGTCTGCTGATCGGCGGTCGAATACTGATACTGGGCGTTGGTCAGGATGCTGTTGTAAAGCGTGCTGAACTGATGGTTGCCCAGCGTAAGCATCCCGTTGCTGCCGATTTCCAGTGCGCCGTTGAACGCGTCCAGCATGGTCGAGTTGTAGTAAGCGGATGCGCCATACTGCACAGTCGGGTGGAAGCCCGGAGGATAGCTGACCATCTCGAACTTGCCGGGCAGCTGGGTACCGAGCAAGGTGTTGACCTCACCAGTAACGGAATTCACAAAAGCCTGTTGGTCGGGGGAAAGTTGTTTAGCAAGCATTGGCTTTCTCCTTGAGAAAATCTGAGGATTGAAATTGCCTTCAAGACAGAGAGCCGGTGAGCTCAAGTGCGGTTCTCCCTGTGCCAACACATTACGAAATCAAAATTCGAACGAATGTGTCGAAGCACACCTTTGCGCGAATTAATCCCAGAAAATGCAACCGACCCCGCGCAGATCACTGGCGGGGTCGGGTCCTACTTTTAAAAAATGCGCACTCAAGGCTCTGGTTTTTCAACGAAGTTTCAAACGTCCCTCTTTTGCAAAAACCAATGCCGATTTCCGGTCAGAATTTTTTCTGGAACAGGAAATTCGCGCCGGTCGCTTCGTAATCATCCACACCAAGACCGTCATAGAACGCCGATAGGCTGATCTCGGTCATGTTTTCGAATTTGATTCGAACACCTGCATCGATTCGTCCGCGCGTTGTCTCCGTGGTCTCGACGGCCGAACGGTACGTCGAATGGACGCCGCTTAGCTCACCGGTCAGCACTGTAACGCTAGAGGACCGTGCAATCGTCTGTTCGAACCCGATGCCAAAGCTGGACTCGCTCAGGGACACGACCTGCGATCCGACCTTGTTTCCCTGGTCGTCCGTATAGGCCTCTTGAACATCTTCCACATAGGCAACATCCAGTGCAGGGATCAGCGTCAGGCCGTCTTTGACGTCATAGCGCCCTTCCAGACCAAGCGTTGCCAACGTCCGGCGGGATGTGAAATCACCCTCCGATACATCCGCGATCTCAAGCCGGTTCTCGGCACGACCATGAAGCAACGATGCGCTGTAGATCAGCTCGGTTCCGTTGATGCGCCCGACAACATATGGGCCCGCCAGCCAGCCTTGGCCTTCGAAGGTGCCCTCGGACACGTCGGCTTTGGTGTCATCAAGCTGAACCATCGCGCCCACAATCAGTGAATCGCTTTGCATCAGATGTGCGCCGAATGTCAGGTTCACATAGCGTTGGTCATTGCCGCTGCTACGCGACCAGACACCTTGCAACGACGTCCAGAAAGGCGCGTCGCCCATCGTCGAAACACAGGCACTGCCCGAGTCTTCGCGCACCCGCAGTGCAAAGCATTTGCCACTGCGGTCATGCATCAGGCTACGCAAATCAGGCTGTGCCAGCATCAACGCGCGTGCCCGTGCCGACATACCTTCGGCGTTACCTTCTTCTGCAAGTTTGAACGCGTTTGGCGAAATTGCGAACAAGGCGGACGCCAAGTTCGTATTCCCCGCTTCATCAGACACGGCGTCTGCCAGCATTTGAACCGTTACGGGACTTGCCGCCTTTGTCGGGCTCAGTACCAGAGTTGCAGAACTGACAAAGCCGGGGATCAGCGCCGTCGGGTTGCCGGACACTTTGGTGGTCGTCCCCCCGAAGAGGTCCACGATCGTGGCATTTTCGATCAGAAAATCCTCTTCCGACACGCCCGACACGGGTTCGCTGAACGTGACTTGAACAGTGATGTTCTCGCCCAATTGGAAGCTTGATCCGCTCGCGGTCATGGTGACGGTCGGTCGCGTGGTGTCCTGCGGGGCAACCACGGTAACCAAAACGGTATCAGGGGCGCTGTCCACGGTTCCATCATTGGCGATCAACTGGAACTCCAAAACCTCATTCGCCCCGTTGAAAGCCAATGTAGGCGCGGTGAACGTCGGTTGCGTTGCGGTCGTACTGCTTAGCGAAACGGTTGTGCCCGAGATCTGGGACCAGACATAGGTCAGCTCATCCGCATCCCCATCTGTCGCCCCACCGGACAAAGTGACCGAAGCGCCAGACGCGACGACTTGATCAACGCCCGCATCGGCAACCGGTGCAGAGTTTGTTGGTGCAGAAACCGTGATCGTGACGGAATCCGCACTGCTGGATGCCACGCCATCGTTCACAATCAGGCTGAACGTCAGGATGACATCAGGATCGCCAATTGCCACGGCGGGCGCTGTGAACGTCGGACTGGCGGCTGTCGTACTGGACAGCGTCACAGCCGAGCCACCTGTTTGGCTCCATTCATAGGTAATGGTTTGGCCATCTGGATCGGTGGCAGAGCCAGAAAGCGTAACCGTGCTCCCCCCATCAACAGCTTGATCGGGCCCTGCATTCGCAATCGGCACCGTGTTGGCTGGCGGATTCACGGTAATCGTCACTTGGTCCGGATCACTGTCATCAAATCCGTCGTTCAACACCAGTTGGAAAACCAGATCTTCAGACGGGGCGCCCACAGCTAGTGTCGGGGCCGTGAACGTCGGCGACGCCGCTGAAGTGTCGGACAACATAACCGTGGTGCCGGACACCTGTGTCCATTGGAAACTGAAGGGATGTGCGTCTGCATCCGTGCCGGAACCCGACAGGGTCACGCTTTCCGCGCTGTTAACGCTTTGATCAAGGCCCGCGTTTGCAACAGGTGGCGTGTTCGCAGGCGCCTGAACAGTGATCTGAACCGTGTCCGTATCTTCGTCTCCGGTGGCTTCTGATACCGTCAGTTCGAACACAAGGATCGCATCCGGGTCGCCAATCGAAAGGGTCGGTGTACTGAATGTCGGTGACACCGCGGAAGAACTGGACAACGTCACGGCTGTGCCGCTGGTTTGGACCCAATCATAGGTCAAGGTTTGACCGACGTTGTTCGCACTGGATGCAGAGCCATCAAGTGTCACTGTTGTCGGTGCTTGAACGGTTTGATCCAGCCCCGCATCAGCCGTTGGCAAAACGTTTGCGGGCGGTGTGACGGTAATGTCGACCGTGTCGGCAACACTGTCGTCCGTGCCGTCATTCACAATCAGGCTGAACGTCAGAGTTTCGTTGGAAGCCCCCGGCACAAGCGTCGGCGCGGTAAAGGTCGGGCTAGCTGCCGATGTGCTTGAGAGGGAAACCGTTGTTCCTGCCGTTTGCGTCCATGAATAGGTCAGCGGATCACTATCAGGGTCGGTGCCGGACCCCGCCAATGTCACCGTCGCGCCGGATGCAACAGTCTGGTCTGTCCCTGCATCGGCTGTTGGCGCATTGTTAACAGCAATAACCGTTGCACTGCTTACGACAGTTGTGCCGGTGGCTCCGGACAAAGCGAATTCATACTGACGACGGATGCTGTCTGCGTTAGATGTACCTTGGAACACGATCCCCATATAGGCGTCGCTCGCAAAGGTACCGGTGCCCACCGTCGCACCATCCAACGTGATGATCGTAACATCTGTCATGGCGCACCAAGACTCGATTTCGGCCTCGGTAAGTGCCCCTTGGCCCGCGTCAAATCCATCATTGCCAAAATAAAGCGAGTCACCCGTGTACTTATAAAGGTTGTTGCCGAAGGGTAAGTCTTCAAGCACGACCCCAACAATTCCACCGTCGGCCCCGATTTTGAAACGGCAAGCTCCGGTAGACCCTTCAGGCTCAACCAGTTGTGCAGGTATTGCCTCTAATGCGTGCGACGGCGAGGCGATCAATGTCGCAAAACAGGCCACAGCCCCAACGGCCAGCGCCCGAAAGCCATTATTTTTCAAAAACATGCATCCAACTTTCGAAAGAAAATTTCTGGGCATAAATACAAACGCCCCCGTTATTCAATTTGATTAAAAATAATTTTAAGGTCTGTGACCTTTGACACAGAGCCCCTGGCGGGAATGGGGCAATGTCTTGACATGAGAAGCGGAGAATAGCTCTGCACGACATGAACAGGAGGCTTCCCCGTGGAACCCTTAATCGGCCAAATCATTCTTTTCGGCGGCAATTTCGCGCCGCGCGGCTGGGCATTTTGCGATGGGCAATTGCTGCCTATCTCCAGCAACTCTGCTTTGTTCTCGATCTTGGGCACCACCTACGGCGGCGACGGGCGGACAACATTTGGCCTGCCGGATCTACGGGGCCGCGTTCCGATGCATGCAGGATCAGGTCCCGGACTTACGCCGCGGGCGATCGGGCAAAAATTCGGCGTCGAAGACGTTACGCTGACGGCAGCACAGATGCCGAACCACACCCACACGCTGAAGGCCAACCCGCTGCCGGCAAATGCCAGCTCGGGTGACAGTAATGTTCTGGCCGGTTCGCAGTCTTACCAGACCGGCGCGAGCCCGCTTGCGGACATGAACGCAGCGTCGGTCACGTCGGTCGGCGGCAGCCAGTCGCACACCAACGTGCAGCCGTCTCTGGTCACAAATTACATCATCGCGCTTCAGGGCATTTTCCCGTCGCGCAGCTAAGAACACCGACTTTCATGACGAAAACCTTTCCTCCATTTTTTTCATGACGAAATGCACCGTTTGGTGCGGGCTTGTCATTAGGCAGGCAAGCCAAGGGTCGGGTGTCACGCCAGGGGCACCCGACCCATTCTTTTTTTAGGCCACGGCATTACCATTGCGTGCAGAAACTCACATCACGCAAATTAGATAGTTACAGATCAAAATATCCCAACTAGCGTTGGGGTGGGTATGGAAACGGTTGATGAGTGGGGGCTCAGATGACGACATTCCGGAAGAAACACCACAAGTCCGGTCCGTGGATCGAAGACAAGCATCGTGAAACAGGACTGCTGTCTTATTCAGACGAAGCTCTTGGAGAACTTCAAGAAAAGCTTGCCGGAGATGTGCAGCAGCCAGGCTATCCCGGGTACAATGATGACCGTATGGTCTTTATGCACACCTACCAGAACTACCCACAGCTGATCATCCACGCGACCTGCGAAACCGACGTGATCGCAGGACTGAAATTCGCCCGCAAACAGCGGCTGAAAGTAACGACGCGGTCCGGCGGGCACTCAACCGCTGGCTATAGCGTGAACGACCAGATCGTCATCGACACAAGCCGCATGGGTCATGTTCTGATCGATCCGGACACACGCCGCGCCAAGGTTGGTCCCGGCACGAATTTCCGTACGTTGAACCGCATGCTGCACCACTACAAACTGCACGTCCCCGGCGGTGGGTGTGAAACGGTTTGCGTCGCGGGCTACATGCAGGGCGGCGGCTATGGTTTCACCTCGCGTCTGTTCGGGATGAACTGCGACCACGTGGTTGGTTTTCGTATGGTCACCGCCGATGGCACCCTGCTGCGCGCCAACAAAGACGAGAACGCCGATCTGTTCTGGGCCGTGCGCGGCGGCACCGGCAACCAGTTCGGTATCCTGACCGAGATCGAATATGATCTTGTGCCGTTGGAAAAGGTCTGGGCCTTTGGCCTGCGCTTTCCGTTAAAGCACGAAGACGACATCCAAACCGCCTGTCGCGTGCTGGAAACCGTGCAGGCGCAATACACTTATGACGGCCCGCCCAAGATGGGCATGCAGGCGCTGTTGATGTATCTGCCGACGCCGGAAAAGCCGGATGGTCAGGAACCCTGCATTTCTTTGCGCGGGCTCTATGACGGATCCGAGGCAGAATGCGAAGCGGCCCTTGGCCCGCTTCTGGATCACGTCAAAGACCGCAAGACACAGGTCGATATCTGGAACGATGGGCATTACCTGAAGGTCAACGAACAGCTTCTGATGACGGCGACCGAGCCACATGTCGAAATGCCCGCGGTGTCAATGAACACCAAACCCATGGTGGACAGCCGGATCATCGCCGAATGCCATTCGGCAGATCGCTGGCGCGACATGGTGGATCACTTCCTTGTGGCGCCGGACAAGACGATCTTTATCGCGCTGGAACTTTACGGCGGGGCCATCAACGAACCCAAGTCTGACGACATGGCCTATTTCCATCGGAATGCCAGCTTGGACATGTTCACTTGGGTATTCTGGACCTTCGACACGCATCGCGAGGCGTCTTTGAACTGGCTGAAAAAGTTCGGCGAAATTGGTGAGGCGATGAGCAACGGCCACCGCTATCAGAACTACCCGATCCGCGGAAACAAGGATTTCTTGCAGAACTACTTTGGCGACAACCTTGAACGTCTGATCGCGGCCAAGGCCAAATACGATCCGCACAACCTGTTTGAATACGAACAAAGCATTCCCACCAAGATGCCCTGCAAGGAGGCGTCGGCATGACGTTTCACAAGTGCAATAACCCCGATCCGTCCACCTGCGCACCCTGGTGTGGAAAAGACATACGCAAAGCGCGTGTGCTATCGATTTTCTTTGATCCGCCCATGGCCATCGCCCGTGTCGGCAGCTCCAAAGAACCGATGCCTGCCTATCGCTGGAAGATGGACGAAGATCCGCATCACGGCATGCAAACCATGATCGTCCCTGCCCCGTCCCTAACGCGCGAGTCGATCCACGGAAACGGCCATCACCCCTACAAATTGAAAGTCACGCAAGAGCCGGTCATCCATTTCAAGGATCACAAAGGCCGTATCAAACCCGTCGCCCCGTTTTTCGAACTTTGGGCACGGCTTCAGGATTTGGACGGTCAGGTCTATGCCGTTCCTGTCACCGAGGACCTGCTGAAACGGTACCACGCTGATCTGCGGTCGTTGGAGTTCACCGTCTCCGCAGGCAACCGCAAGGCCGAGGCACGGGTCAAAGACGCGGCCTGCGCTGTGATCGCCCATAAGGTCTTTCACGCCGACAGCTACAAATCCCACCATCTGGACGCGATCAGCCCCCATACCGAAGGTCAGGTCCCCATGGCCCGCCCCGACGCGCCGGTACCGTTGGGCAAAGTCCAGACCTTTATGCCCAATTTCGATGACTGGAGCTGCAAGACTCGGCTCGATCAGATCCGGCTGCGGTTCACACCCGGCAAGGGTGACAGTTTCGGCCCGCCCGAGGCATCACAGGCCATCGCATCCCCCCGCCAGCCCGGCGATTTCGAACCGGAGATCACCGAATACGGCCGCATCCACAAGATGACGAAGCCGGAAAACCGCATTCTGTCCAGTGACACGCCTTGGCTGGGCTACAGCTTTGGCCATGATGACACGCCCAAATGGCCGACGCCGATGGACAGCTACGATGGCGCCCGCGTCGGGCCGGGCCACAGCTGGGGCCTGATCGATGACACCTGCGACCTGATCATCACCGCGCGACTGGCGGTGAACGGGCATCTGCTGACCGCGCAGGCGCGCAGCTTTGCAGGCCCGCCAGACTTCGCGCCTGACAAACGCCCGATGTATTCCATTCAGGACGAGTTGGAAGATCGCGAACTGCCCTTGCAGGAGCCCGATCTGGACACCACTCCGGACGAAATCCTCGATCTCTTCCGCCGGATTTTCGAAACGGCAAGTCTGGTCAACCTTGACCAGCGCCGTGCATGGGCGACTGGGGGCAATGCATCCCTGATCAGTTCGGAAAGCCCTGATAATCCGCACTGGGATGATGGCATCTCACCGAAACTCGGGCCTGCCAGTATGCGCAGACGGGACAAACCCTATACCGATCTGGTGCCCGACTACACCCCCGGTCAGGGCGAAACCCGTGTGCCTGTATCCGGCGATGATGACCGCCTGCCCTATACGCAGGTTGTTCAGCAGGTTCACGCCCGCATGGCCGACAGCCCTGTCTTGCGCGCCTTCCTGACCCGCAGGCCGGATCGCGTGCGCGAACTGGTGCGCCCGCCTTTTGCCAAGCTGTCCGACCTACCAAAGCGCGTGGGCATTCAGAAACCTGCCGAAGTCCCCGTCGGCAAATGGCGCGTGACCGGCGTGATGCCGGATGAGCCATCAGACAAGCCGCCCCTGCGCTACCGCGACCCGCGCGAGGTGATGGACCAAACCTATGACATGCGGATGCCGCCCTACATGCGCCATTCCATGGGGGTTCCACTGACCATCACACGGCGGCAGTACACACTGCTGCTGGCCTATCTAGACAAGCTTGAAACAGATCCGGAGTGGCGCAAACCCGTCATGCCCGAACCGACAGGAGATCACGCATGACTGACGCTCCGAACTATCGCATCCGCCCGATGAACCAATCCGCCAAGGCCGCGCGTCAGGGCAACCCCAGCTATCCCGAACCGATCCTCGGAAACTCTGCCGCGACCCTGATGGAAAGCGGCGTCGGCAACTGTTTTCCGGGATTGGAATTTGACCTGCGCCAGCTTGATGTCCGGTTCTTCCCCGGTCTGGTCTTTGCCTTTCCCGGCATCACGCCTGCTGGCCCCGACGGCACCCAAGGCGCGCAACTGGTGATCGCCGATACTGAAGCCGATCCGATCTTTAACGAAAAACACCAGTGGTTGGCCGACCTGAAGACCCAACTGAACGGCCCCGAAGGTGCGGCCCTTGGCAGTGGCCAGTGGTATCTGCATTGGGTCGAACAATACGGCAAACGGATCGAGCTTTATGACTTCACCGTCTGGCAGAATGGCGTCTTCCGTGTCCCTTATGAGGGTGAAACCGCGTGGTGGATCATCCGTCTGATCGAACTGGACCCTGATCAAAGCGTGGCCGATCTGACCATCGCCCTGACCCAGCGCGACGAAGACGGTCAGCCCATGGGCAATCCTGTCGTGCTGAAAGGCAAACGCCGCGCCTATCTGGATGACGAAGGCATGATCCCCGACGTCTACCGCCCCGGCGAACTGACGTCATCGATGTGCAGCCCTTGGACCCACGATTTCCGCGATTGCGCCTGCCAGTACTGGGCGTCGAACCACCCCGATGTGGCCTTGGGCGAAGTCGATGATCCGAACCACGCCATTTCTGACGGCACATCTGACGACGATCCCGCACAGGCGTTGAACTTTCTAGATTGGATGCGCCGCCGCAAATCACCCAGCCGCGATATCTCGGCCCAGCCGACGATCGAGCTGGCCCGTCCGTCGCGCTATGATCCCTATGAAATCAACCTGCACTGGGAAGAGTTGGACTTTGTCCTGCACGGGCAGGAAACCAAATCCACGCCCGAGCCGCGCTTTGGCCACCGTCAGGTGAATGAACCCTACGAAGATCTGGATCAGATGATCGACGATCTGGCGAACACGCTGGCGCGGTTGGAACTGACCTTGGCGTTTGAATATCTCTACGCCTATTTCTCGCTCCGCGCGCCGGACGAAGTGACCGAGGAACAGGCCCGCAATTGGCCCGGTCTGGCCAACGACCTGCGCGCCGCGCGGCAGTTGATCCTTGGCGTAGCGATCAGCGAAATGACCCACCTGCGCTGGGTCAACCAGACGCTTTGGATCCTGTGCGATGCGTTTGCCGATCACACTGGCCCCTACAAGCCTGTCGTGTCGGTAATCGGTGACGTGCCTGCGCCCGATCCTGACAATCCGGACGAAGAAATCACCCGCCCCCCTGCCCTGCGGCCTGCCACACAAGATGTCATTCAGGAATTCGTTGAGGTGGAACGCCCCGGCGGCGCGGTCGATACCGAATACGCCGCGCTAGTCGCCCATCTGCGTGAACGGCCTGATTTCTACCCCGTGGGCCTCAATGAACTGGCGGTCCGGATCGATACCGATGGCCTGAGCCACTTCCAGAAGTTCCGCGACACCAAACGCATGCTGACGCCTTATGCACAGAACCCAGACCTCTATCTGCGCCCTGTGAAAGAGGCCGCAGCAGATGATCCGCTGGTAAAGCCTGCGTTGGAGTGCCTTGACCGGATCATCGACGCCCTGCGCGAAGGCTATCTGGCCGAAGCCGCCAGCCTGAACGATCTGGATGCCGCCGAAACCGCGCGGGACGATATCATTCAGGCCCGCGACGACATGCACGCGCTGCATGACATGGCCGAGGCACTGGCGCGGGATCACGGGCTGGGCGTGCCGTTCTTTGCCAATGCGGACAAATACAAAACGCCGCTCTGGAAAGATCGTCATGGCTGATGGTGCGATCCCTGACCTGATTGCCCCGTCCCGCCCCCGCAGCGCCCATGCGCATTTGGCGGGTGACCTGTTATTGTTGGCGGATCAGGCGGCTGTCTTTGGCCTGTCACCGGAAGACGCCCTGCGCATGTCACGTGCCTTGGCCGAAGGTGACGGCGCGACAGTGGCCGAACTGGCGCGGCTGGGTTTGGATAGCGTGCCTGCGCCTATGCAAGACACCACGTTGCAACCGGTACGCGCCCTAGCCCTGACCGTATCGCAGTCGTGCAATATGGCCTGCGGATACTGCTATGCGGCGGGCGGTTCCTTTGGTGGTCCTGACACGCGCATGACGCCCGAGGTCGCCCAACGGGCGATCGACCAACTGATCGACAGCACGCCCCCCGGCGGTGCGGTAAAAATCGCCTTTATGGGCGGCGAGCCGATGCTGGCGCGTGACCTGATCATCGGATCGGTCAGACACGCCCGCGAACGGGCCGCCGCGCGAGCGATTTCGATTGGTTTTTCCATGACAACCAACGGCACATTGCTGCGCGCTAAGGATGCTGAATTTCTGGCGGAACAACGTTTTGCCGTGACTGTCAGCTTGGACGGCGACCGCGAAACCAACGACCGGTTGCGCCCGATGAACGGTGGCCAAGGCAGCTTTGACCGGATCGCCAAACGGCTTGCCCCCCTGTTCGATCTGAAAGACCGCCTATCGCTGTCCGCCCGCGTCACGGCGACACCGAACAATCTGGACATCCCACGAACAGTCGCCGCGCTATCAAAGCTCGGATTTTCCTCGGTCGGCGTGTCGCCTATGCTGACCTCGCCCACCGGCAAGGGCGCATTGGAAACCGATGATCTCCCTGTTCTACTTCAAGCAATGATTGATGCGGGCGAGAACTGGCTGTCCGACACGATGGCGGGGCGTCCGAATGCCTTTGCCAACCTTGCCACTGCATTACAGGAAATCCACCGTGGCAAGGCGCGCGATCATTCCTGCGGGGCGGTGCGCGACTATCTGGCCGTGGACGCCCAAGGCGCTTATTCGGCCTGCCACCGTTTCGTGAACGACCCGCTAGGCGAAATGGGTGATCTGGAAAGCGGTATCGATCACAAAGCACGCGATACCTTCCTGCGACAGCGGACGGTTACAGCGCAGGAGAGCTGCCAAACTTGCTGGGCGCGCAAGCTGTGCGGCGGCGGGTGCCACCACGAGGTGCTGCACGCAGGCCGCCCTGCCTGCGATTTCGTGCGCGGTTGGCTGCATTTCGCGCTGGGGGCATATGCCCGCATGATGGCGGAAAAGCCCGATTGGTTCGATGCCTAACCACTACGACATAGCCATTGCTGGCGCGGGGCCTTCGGGCTGTGTTGCTGCTACGCTTTTGGCACGGCGCGGGTATAGCGTTGTTCTGATCGACCCGTTTTTGCCCATCGCAGGCCGTATCGAAAGCCTGCCGGAAAACGGCCAGACGCTGTTGGCCGATCTGGATCTGTTGTCAGCGCTAAAGCCCGCCTTCATCGCCCCGGCACAAGCGGTGGAAATGATCTGGCGCACCGAAGATGAGCGCCGGGATTTCGGCGCGACGGCACCGATCCTGCTGGATCGGGCGCGGCTCCATGCCAGCCTGAAAACCCATGCGCTGGCCTCTGGCGTGACAATCCGGACAGGACGAGTGACCGACCTAGGCGATGGGTGCCTTGGCATCCACTCCGACCGTGGGCAGACGTCTATCCAAGCCTCGGTCATTCTTGATGCAAGAGGCCGCGCTGCCCAACCCAGAACCCGCCTTTCCGAACCCCGCATCGCCTTGCCATTCAAGGCGATGTCCCAGGACTTGCCCCCCGCGACGATGTTGATCGAAGCGCTACCAAGCGCATGGGTATGGGCCGCAGCGAAGGCCCAAGGCCAGATCCAAGGCGCTGTTTTTATGCCACCTCGGGATTTGGGCGGGCTGAACGACCAATCCCGCCTGACCCTTTTGCGCGACCTGCTGGCGACGTCCCGACTTGCCACCGCGAAAATCGACAGTGTGGCGCCGCCCCGGCCTGCGGACCTGAGCGCCGTCGACCAGATACAGACGCAACCACGCACGATTTGTATCGGTGACGCTGCTTTGGCGCGTGATCCGATATCGTCCCATGGGCTGGTCTACGCATTCAGAAGCGCCGCTCAGGCGGTCGCGGCTGCATCAAGCTTTCTATCAGGAGAGGACGACGCAGCTGCCGCACGATGCTATCTGATGCAGCGCCATGAAATGGACCGCGAGGCTGCGATCAAAGCAACGGCCAAGGCCTATGCAGATCAAAGCAGGCATCAGACCCCGTTCTGGAAATCGGATGTTGTGCCGGACGCACCGACACCGCCGATGATCGAAAAAGGCACGCCCCTTCAACTTGATTGCATCGCCGAACAGGTGCCCCATCTGACAGCACAGAAAATCGTATGGGCCAACGGATTAAGGGTCAGGAACACGGAAACACGCTTTGGCCACTGTGGTCCGTTCAACGCCAATGCCCTACGTCACGCTCTGTCAGAACCGGCTGACGTGGATACCTTGACGCATCGCCTGACACAGTTCGGCCCCGCACATTTAGCGCCAGGCGTGATCACTCATCTGATTTCGATAGGCGCATTGGCCCCTGCGCAGCCCGTCGTTCAAGACGCCAGACGAAGCCGTTCGTAACGCCGCACGTCCCAGCCTTCATCCAGCGACACCATGTTGTTTGCGGCATCGATAAGGATGTTGCGGGTTTCGAAGGAGGGGTCCGCCTCGACCATGTCGCATGCGATCCGTAGGGCAAATGTTTTGGCCCCTGTTTCGATCGCACGATCAAACGCGGTTTGCCGCAGTTCGCGTGCGCCGGAAGTATCTCCTTTGGCCTGCGCCACCAGCGCTCGGATCCGCGTCAGCTCTGGTGTGATCCAGATTTCGCCGGTCTGCGCCTCTTTCTCGACGGCCTTGTCCAACTCATTGGCAGCCTCGTCATATTTGCCAGAACTGATCAGGATACGCGCCATGAACGATTTGGCCACAGGGCCGTAGTTGTCCGGATTGACCTTCAGAAATGCGGCTTCGGCTTCGCGTAAACCTGCCATCTGTTCCTGCGTCAGCGCTTCGCCCCGCGCGAGGAACCATGCCGATTCACGGAAATACCAGCCAGCTTCGCGCATGACCTTCAGGTCAAACCGCGTACCAAGATCGATGGCCTCAGTGCCGGCTTCGGCCATCTCGCCGCCCTCTGCGGCAATGGCAGCAAGCATGGCCCTGAACGACAGCGCCTGCGCCAGCGAATGCGCATGATCGATCTGGCGCGAATGATCCACCGAGAACCGGCTCAGCTCCCGCGCCCCCTGCAAATCGCCGCGCATCCATAGTGTGAAGGATAAAAAGACAGCACAGATTTCGGCATGGTCATAGCCGTGTGCAATCGCCAGATGCATGTCCTTGCTGGCATCGTAAGCGTCCAAAGCTGCGCGCAGTTCAATCTCAGCCTCATCAAACCGCGCAGTGTGCAGGGCGACCACCCCGACCGCACGCCGACCGACCATCGAAAACCGGCGATCTTGTGTTTGCTGCGACACCTCGGACAATTCTGCGCCCCAGTCAGCCGCACTACGGTAGTCCGCGGCGACAAGCGAATGTGCATAAAGCCCGTTCAATGCCAAGAGCACCGCCTGCATGTCGCCCACGTCTTTCGCAAGCGCCAGCATCTCGCGGCCCAAGACACCGACTTCTTTCGCGGAAATTCCCAGACGGCTGCGTTTGACAGACGCAATCGCCGCCAAAGCCTTCAGCCGTGTAATCTTGTTCGCGCTGGTCGATGGCAGATCGTCCAGCCCCGCGATTGCCTTTTCCAGATAGTAATCCGCTTCCAAAAGCGATGAGCCCGCCAGAAACTTTTCACCGGCTTCGATGGTCAGCGGAACCGCAACGACAGGATCACCTGCCGCAATGGCATGGTCCGCCAAAACGTGCGGCTGCTTTTCGGCAATGTCCGGGTGGAAATCTTCGATCAGGGAAAGCGCCTTTTGGTGCAGGTTCTTGCGTTCGGCCCCGACCACCCTTTCATAGACGACCTCGCGGTAAATCTGGTGGTAGAACCCGATATCGTCCCTGCTATCACTGCAGGAAACCAGCCCCGCGCGCAGAAGTTCGTCCAAGGCCGCGTCGGTCTTGGCAAGCGGCCAATCGAGCATCGCAGCAATTGCTTCGCAATCGCAATTCATACCGATAACCGCCAAAGCCGACGCAAATTTGCGACCATCCTCAAGCCGATCCAAACGCTCAGCCACACTGGCATAAATCGTCTGCGGGACGATCACATCGTCATGCAACCCGTCCAGATCGGATTCAGCCAAGGGACGCGCAAGGCTTTCCAGCATCAAGGGGTTGCCGCCACATTGCTCAATCAGCTTTTCGCGGACGGTGTCGGGCAATACACGACCGCCCGTCGACCGAAGCAGCAGCGCTTCGCTTGCTTCGCGATCAAGGGGTTTGAGCGGCAAGGATGCCGGATTATGGCAGTCCGCCCAGATATCGTCGTGTGCATTCCGCGACGTGGCAATCATCATAACGCGCCGCTGCTGCGCACGTTCTGCGCATAGCGCCAACAGGTCGCGGGTCGTGGGATCGCACCAATGGGCGTCTTCCAGAACGATCACGACAGGCGCGTCGCCCGCAACAAACCAGTCAGCCAGAAGCGAAATCAATTTCGCACGGTTCTGCGCAGCGGTTTGCGGCGGCACGGTAGCTCCGTCCGAAACACCAACCAACCCCGTCACCAGCGCAAGGTCTTGTTCACCGAAATTCGGGAAAAGAGCCTGTAACGCGGCTTCGGGTTTGCCCGACAAGGTTGTCTCAGCCGAAATCAGACCGTTCAGATAATCCTTTACCGGACCAAAAGCCGCGTTCTCGGCTCCGGGTTTGGCACCCAGCCAATGAATACGCGCACTGTTCGCGGCGAACATCGTCACTAGCGGCCCGAGGAAGGTGGATTTACCCAAGCCCGGATCGCCGCTGACAAGAAGTTGGACAGGCTTGCCGGAAACCGCACCATGCCAGAACGTCTGAACCGCTTCGGTTTCATCCTCGCGGCCCAGAACATCGCCGCCCAAACGGGGATCGGCCCCCGCAGCACGGGCATTCTGGCGACGACCGACGAGAAGGTAGGCCCCTGCGCGCTCAATGCCTTTCATTTCAACGTCTGGCTTGAAGTCAAAGTCGAACAGGCTGTTCAAGTCGCCTTGGGTTTCCACATCGACCATGACGCCACCGGGCGGGCTTGCATTCTGAAGCCGCGCCGCACGGTTCATCACGTTGCCCACCATACGCAGGCCGTCACCGACCTTGATCTGATCGGATTTGCCGATGATGGCAGGGCCTGTGGCCACACCAATCCTGAACCCGACCTCGACCTTTTCACCCGAGGGCACACGGTAGTTCCGCGCGTTCAGGTCGGTCTGCATGGTCATGGCCGCATTCACGGCCCGCTCTGCATCGCCGACACGCGTGCGCGGATAGCCGAACAGAACCAGCGCACCATCCCCGTGAAGCGATGCGACATATCCGCCAAACCGCCGCGCCACGTCGCTGCAGGTCACAAAGAAAGATTGCAGCAGATCATGCATATCATCGGCAGACAGCCGTTCAGCCAATTGCGTCGATCCGACCATGTCGATGAACATCACGCTGAGCCTGCGAAGCTCGAACCCGTCGCGTGGCTCTTCCTGCACGAAGCGTTCGGTGACCAGCCCCACCTGCTCCATCGCGCCGATCAGTTTCTTGCGGTGACCAAGGCTCAGCCCTAGTTCCTGAAATTCAGCTTCACCCAGTGTCCAGAACACGTCGTCATCGACGTCTTCAGCCAAAAAGACATCCACAAGATGCCCCAAGCCGAGGCGATCCAGGAAAACAATCATTTCCGGCCGATCGTTCAAAGACAGCGCCCTCCAAACACTTTATCCAAAACCAGCTTTCTGCAGAGTTACATGCGCAACGAAGCTTCATTGACACAAAAATTCAGGCTTGTGCAGCCTCGCTTTTCAAGAAAACCAAATATGTATTTCAACCTCAAGAAATCTGCGTTTCCTTGCCCAAACGGCAGGCATCCCGCCACGAATTTGCAACGCCGGTTGCCGTTCAAAACGGTCTTCTTGCATTCCGCTGGACAGATACGTAGCGGAATGTTCAATCTATTGCGACCCCACGTGGTTTGTTTGAAAAGACCGATTTGAAAGACCAGAATATGACCGAGATTTCGCAGCTTCCCAAGAACCCATATTCGTTGGGCCTGCTGGCGCATTACCTGTCCAAACATCCGCCCTTTGACACTTTCGAATTCGGGCCATCAATCAGCACCCTACTGCATCAAATCAACAATGGCACGCATTTGATTGCATCGCGCAACGACGCCATCGTCGGCTATATCGGCTGGCTGAACACCACCGACGAAATCGCCAAGGAATGGTTGGAAAACGGCGGCAAGCTAAGCCACGACGCATCCGGCACCTCGATCGCGGTGACGATTTTTGCGGCCGACCGCCAGGAAGACATCATGCGCATCATGCGTGCGGCCAAGCGGGCGAAACCTGGACGCTCGGTTTATTGGAAGCGTTATTTTCAGGATGGCCGCGATCCGGCGCCGCGCCGCGTAACGGTTGAAAAATGACACAACCCGGATATCGGGTCGAGATCGCCAATACGCTGGTCGGCTCTGTTCTTGCTGAAATCGCGGTTCGCATCTGGGAAGCGCCGCAAAGCCCCTACTCTGTGATCTGTGCCCACGGATTTGCAGGAAACGGCGCTGAATTCGACCTGCTGGGCCGGTCTTTGGCAGAACGTGGTATTACAGTGATTGCGCCCGACTTTCTCGGGCGGGGTCGATCCACATTTCTAATGAACGACCGCAGCTACTCCGCCGCCAACTACGTTGCTTGCCTAGAGGCGGTCGAGCAGTTTGCAACACCCATTTCCTGCCATCTGGGATCGACGTGGGGCGGTGTGATTCAATATGCCTATCTGGCCGGAAAAGCTTGGAAAAGCGCGGGTCTTATCCTGAATGACGTACCGCTGAAATCAGATGGCTACCTACAGGGCCTTCGTGACTATTTCCGCAAAGAGGCGTTTCTGACATTTGCGACGCAGGTAGAATGCAAGGCCTACCTGATTGCGGCTCGCAGATACCAGTTTCTGGCACCAGACGATCTGGAAAGGATCCTAGCGGACCGCGTTATGGAAACTGAGGGCAGTTGGCGTTTGGCCTACGATCCAGCCATCACATCGCCTTTCAGCAATAGCAGCGTGTATTCGCTCTACGACACGTTGGAAGATGTCTCGATCCCGATACTGATGACGTATGGCCATCAGAGCCCGCATTCGCATCATCCCGAAATCGAGGAACTGGCATCAAAGCGCGACAATGTTCATCTGCTTACGAACTTGAATGATGCGTTCCCTGTCAGCCTGATGCGCCCCGAGCAAATCGATGTGATTTATGATTTCGCGCGGCACTGCTTCAGTCAGCAGAAGCGTCCGAAATTGCCCTGATTTGCAGCGAGTTGTTCAGAAGCGGGCAGAACGCCAGAGCATACTGGAATGCTGTATCTTTTGCCGAATTGGTGAATTTGTACCGCGTCAACAAGATGCGCAATGCTTCGTCGATCTCCAGCGTCGCAAGACGCCGTCCACCGCACATGCGTGGCCCCGTCAGGAAGGGCTTGAACGCCCGTGTAACGGCAGGCGAGCCTTCGACAAATTCACTGCGCGCGGCATGAAACGCATTCGGATCGGACCAAGTGTCGGGATCGCGATGCAGGGCAACGATGGAAACGACCACCACGTCACCCTTGTTCAGGTCTTGGCCGCCAAGCTTCGCATCTTCTGCAAGTTCGCGAACAACAAACGGAATTGGCGGGAAAAAGCGCATCACCTCGTCACGGAACACCTTCACGCTATCAGGTGTTTTGCCTTCCGCGGCGAGAACGTCCTGCCGCAACTTCTCTTGGACTTCCGGACCTTTTGACAGGCAGTCGATCATCCAGCCCAAGGACGCCGTCGTTGTTTCGATGCCCGCGAACATGTTGGTCATGAAATCCGAGACCGAGTCCTCCAGATCCTGATCTGTACGCCCGTCGGACATGCTTCGAATTAGGGCTTCCAGTTCGGGAAACTGTTGGCAAATCGCCCAGAAATCAAAGCACATCTGCCGAGCCAGTAACACGATCATGTCCGGATCCTGTTTGGCCGTGTTGGTTCCGCTCCAGGACGTGTATTGCAGCATCGCCGACGCCGCCCGCAGCTTCTGGAAGATGTCCAGAAACGGAGTCACGTCGATGTCGATACCGAAGGCCTTCAGAAAAACCCGAAGCGCCGCACGCCCGATGGACCTTTCCAGCTCGGCAATCTCAAGCGTGTCGTGAAACCCGATCTCTTCGCCGTAGACCTTGGCAATCTCGGGGATCATCGCGGGCCGCCCCGCCTTGGCCAGATGCTTTTGCGATTTCTCACGGAAATGGGCCCAAGTGGCGCCATTCAGAGTAAACCGGCTCGCTCCGAAAGAGGCGACCAAACCGAAATTCTTCACGTACAAATCATGGTTCTGGAAAACGACGTTGGCGACGTCCGGCTTTTCAACAACAAAGATTTTACCAAGAAAATCATCGCGCTCCTCGACCGGCCTTTGTGTGCGTCCGAACAATTCGATCACGACTTCGTTCAGATACTTTTTCGCAGCAGCAATGTCGTTTGCCGACCAATACAGTTCTTTATTCATGATCAAAGTCTCGTTCAGGCCTCGGATGCTGCCCAGAATTGTTCCAATGGCGCCGCCAGATCAGCTGCGTGTGTAAGATGAAGAAAATGGCCGGCACCGGCAACGGACAACCGACTGGCACCCTGCCCGATTTGCCCCGCAGATGCTTCAAAAATCTCGTCCGGAAAATAGCGATCATCCGTGCCGTTTACGATCAGAACCGGACAAGCAGGTGATTGATAATTGGCCGCTGCAGCAAGAGCCTGTCCAGACATCGAATTTCGATAGAAAGCCCTGACGCGCGCTGGCTCCGTGGCCTCTAAACCAGCTTGGACAGCGGCCCAAACCGCCTCATCCTCAGACTTTAGATGTCCGAACTTCTCGGGCGTCAGTGGGCTTTCGTCAGGCTCGGACAATAGGCGCGTGATGTAGTCACGCCTTCCTTCAGCCTCAAGCGCGGAACTGGCGGCAAGATAGCTCCTCGGCTCGGGCGCTGCGATAATCGTCAGGCTTGCGATGCGCGGCCCCAGCAAAGTCGCAAGCCACCACGCAATACCGCCGCCCAGATCATGCCCGACGACATGCAAACGCGGAACTGAAATCATTGAACCCACATGTTCAAGCGCCAACCCCATACCAACGCTTTGCGCAGGCGCGGAAAACCGAAGTGCTCGGGTCCAGATCATATCGGGGCATAAAAATTGCCGTTTGTCAGTCAGCGACTGTACAAGCGGCACCCAATCGACAGAGCGATTAGGGAACCCATGCAAAAACAGCACGGGTTCCTGTTTGTTATTTACGGAAGTCACAATTTCTGATGACCAAAAGGATCAGAATTTGACATCCACACCGACGAACGCGGTTTGCGTGGTCACAGATTTGTCGATGATCCGGTCGTCTTCGCCAAAGAAGATGCTCTGGTTATCCATACCGACCATCGTGATCTCGTCTGCGCGCACACCGAAACGGAACGTTGTGCTCTCGTTCTGCTGATAGCCCAAGCCCAAAATCAGAGTGCCAGTGTTCAGATGACCGTTGTCAGTCTGTTCGCTTGCGATGAACCCTTTGTCAGTCGTGAAATCACCCGACAAAGACGACGCGCTCAGCGATCCGAAGATGGTGAAGGGCGACTGTGCCTTCAGGCGCTGGTCAAAGGATGCGACAAACTTCGGACCGACACCTTCAAAGCTGGTTTCAGCAGAATAATCGCTGCTGTTACCGAACTTGTCCGAGATCACGTACTTGAACTTCTGGTCCATTTTCCCGCCCTGAAGGCCAAGCCCCAAGCGCACGTTGCCAGAACCGACCTGCCAGCTACGGCCCACGTCAAAATCCAGTGTCGATACAGACATGGCGCCGCCAAATTCGTAGACACTGGTGAAACGATCGATTTCGCTGTCGTTCAGGCCAAATCCAAGATGCGTTGCACCTACGGACCAGTCCCAGTTGTTGTTGATCGCGCGGCTGGCACGGATCGACCCGTAGAAGCCTGTGTCGCGACCCGGCTCGCCATATTTGCCCTGCGATTCAGATGCCGTGTCATCTGAAAACTGCGAATAGGCCGCGCCTGCGTCCACTGTGATCTGGAAGTTTGCGCTCGGGTTGGCCGAGCTGATTGCTTCTGACTGCGCAGCAGCTGCGCCGGGTAGTGCAGCCGAAACAGCGGCAGTCCCGAGTGCGATCGGCCGCACGGCAGAAGGCTTGGATGTACTCAAAGTCATAACGTCCCCTAAAATTTTTTCGAGCTTTGGAAATCCTGTTACAGATATTCAAAAACGATATCTGATTTCCCTGATACATCGAAGGAAAAACCTTACTTGGCGTTAACTATTTGGGGTATCAATCTGCCTCTGTGATGCGCGGGACACACCGTGTTTTGACTGACTGGTTCATTTTCTGGCAAAGCGCATAAAATCTCATCGGCCACATTTTGCGAACGTCACCGCACGCAGGAATTCTTGCCGAAACCTAAGATTTTCATCCAGTTTCAAAGGCCATATGCAGGTCAAACAAAGCAATATACTATAGCTATTGCGCAACTGACACGTCAGATCGCGACCGAGCCCCGGCTGCGACATAAACATGTCTGTGCCAGCCATTCAGATCAGAAAGAGGAATGATGGCGGAGACGAAGTCCTACAAATAAAATCCACAATTAATTGAATTTAAGATATTAAATTTTCACCCATCCCGAAAAATACCACATAGAATACCACGTTAAACCTTTGCCTTTGGAAAGCGGAGACACTTACAAGGCAAATTGAACGCTGCCATCACGTCGCTATAATGCGGTTAATTGCACGACTGGTCTCTGTTGGTCTACGGATCGACGAAAAACTGAAAATGGCAACCCAATAGTCGGAGAAGTTCCGGACATTCGAGATCAAGCCCTCGAAGCTTTCAAATGCTGCAACCCTGAGGTATCCGTTCCAATCTAGCCTATAGACATACACAATTTAGTTATCCCGTGCGCGAAAAGGATTGCACCTTTGGTGCCCATTGACCTGAGCCCCAAGTTTCCTCCAGTTTTGCGCCGAGTCCTTGGGGTTAAATCTTTGGCGTTACGCCGCCATCTTGTCCATTGCCTTTCGTTGCAAAAATTCCATCGGTGTCAGGTTGCCTAATGCCGAATGTGGTCTGCGCCAGTTGTAGTCTTCCTGCCATTCTTCCAGCGTGGTCCGCGCATCGCCCAATGTGGCGAACAGTGTTTCGTTGAGGCAATCGTCCCGCAGTTTGCCGTTGAAACTTTCAATGAAGCCGTTTTGTTGGGGCTTTCCAGGCGCGATGTAATGCCAATCGATGCCCGTTTCCTGAACCCATTTGAGGATCGCCATACTGGTGAACTCAGTCCCGTTGTCCGACACGATTGTCTTCGGCACGCCTCGGTCTGCGATTACCCTGTCCAGTTCGCGAGCAACGCGGCGTCCGGACAGCGACGTATCAGCAACCAGAACCAAGTTCTCACGACTGAAGTCATCAACGACTGCCAAGATGCGAAACCTGCGCCCGTCTGTCAGCGCGTCTGATACGAAGTCCAAGCTCCAGCGTTGGTTCGGGCCATCCGGCAGCACCATTGGCTTCCTTGTGCCCAAGGCCCGTTTCCTACCGCCTCTGCGGCGCACCTGCAGCTTCTCTTCGGTATAGATGCGCCTGACCTTTTTGTGGTTCACCGCAAAACCTTCTCGCGCGATCATGACGTGGACACGACGGCAACCAAATCGTCGCCGTTCCCGGGAAACCCGTTTGATGGCATCTCTCAGTTCGGCATCATCACCGCGACGTGACAGATACCGCACCGAAGACCGATCAACTTGTAGCACATCGCACGCCCGTCGCTGGCTGACCTGATGAACCTCCATCAAATGCAACACAGCTTTCCGCTTCGCCACGGGCGTCACCACTTTTTTGAATTGATGTCTCGCAACATTGCGTTGTCCAACAGCTGTTCAGCTAACAGCTTCTTCAGCTTGCCGTTCTCGTCTTCCAACGCTCGTAACCGCTTCGCGTCAGACGGCTCCATGCCGCCATACTTTGATTTGTATTTATAGAACGTCGCCGAGCTGATCCCGTGCCGCCGACGCACATCAGCGGTCTTCTCGCCAGCTTCCTGCTCCTTGATCATCGCAATGATCTGTTCGTCCGTAAATCGTGCCTTCATTTGTTTGTCCTTTTGTTAGGCAGACTCTACACAAATTTGGAGGAGTTTTAGGGGCGCAGGTCAGTGCGAACCCACCCTTCATTGACTTATTCAACTACTCAGGCCCATCTGATTTTTCGGGAGCGGATACTCTTATTGTTAAAAAAGCACTGGCGTTTCCTTTTCTGTTTCCCCTTTGTTTTACTCCTTCTCGCCCGAACAAGTTGGTTCAGCCGATGATTGTCCGCTCTATTTTATGGACAAGGTGACGGAAAATTTTTCCGACTTCACTTATATCCCAGTAAAAAGAGGAAATGGCGTCAACGTGAAGGGCCACAGAGCTCTTTATGAAATATCAAATTCCCTGGAGCATTTCTTGAAGGCCGGTTCTGGCTCAGAACGTTATGAACAAGCGAGTTTCAAGAAGAGGTAAGAAACTCGAAAACATCCGCTAAGAGTAGCTACATTTCGTCTAAAACGGCCCAGAGCCGACGTCTGACCTCCGATCGAGATGCTGCAGGCGCATCCCGCATTGCGGACCTTCGCGCCCATAGGGTTCATTACGTGAGGTTTGGGCGAGGCTAAAACGGTTGGTAGAGTGCGTCGCACAAAGGACCGATTATGTGAGATTAGAGTTCACTCATGATTTTATGAGGCCATCTGCCAAGCAGACGTCTTTGGAAAACTTGAACCCTGGGATGTCTGATCAAGTTTAGCATCAACTCGTCGCCCAGAGGCCCTGTTCTTGAAAGTTGGTTTTCGGCGCTTTGAATGGCAGCATCTTTCTTGGCTATGTTTGCGATGTCGCAAATTGCCGATCCAAACCCAATCGGAACCGTTTCATCATGTTCATTGGGCTTCCACTTGTGATGTTGGTCAATCCTGAACCAGCGTTCTGGAACCTTTAGGCAGCTCGCCAAAAAGAATCCGTTGCCAGCCATCGGCCCATATCTTTCCATAATCATTTCTTCTGTCGGTGCCTCAGGCAGATGACCAAGACTGCTGACCAGCAAAGCACCCCGTGCAATATGCGTTGCGCGGTTTGAGACACTCAACAACTCACCTGAACTCTTCAACTGCTGTAGACTCTCCATCGACTGATCCGAAAGGCTTTGCCAGTAAGTTCGAACCACGTCAGGGACAGCGAGTTCATTGCAGCGAATTGCACCGATTGCCTCGACCAACATGAATCTACGAAGGCCCAAAGCGGAATGCTCAAAGGTAACGTTGGTAGCTGAACCTCTTTTTGGCAACCTCGGCATCAGCCGCTTCAGCCCCATCAGCATCTCGGAGCATTCAAGAATACCGATCACCATCGTTGCAGCTATGTCAGGCTCGACTTGGGCGGCAGCAGCATTTTTTGTAAGAGCGACCAAACCCCAAAAGTCTGAGTGCACTTCCCCAATTTGCAACCGCTGTATGTGATCAAAGCGATCAGCAAACTTTGTTCCAAGTATGATGTCGCCCTGGAATCTACCATGTTGGTCAAACTTTTGAACGCACTCAGGTTTAAGAAACCGTTCATGTTTCGCGTTGTTGAATTGACCAGGTTCCAGTCTGTGTTCACTGTACTTGGCATCGACCCACTCAATTACTTTGGCTTGGTGGGCACCTCGGCCTGCTAAAAGATGTCCCACCTCGTGCCCGACAACGAAAGGCAACACAAGATTGGCTAAAATACCGTCGAACAAGTTCTGCTCCATGAACATCGGTCTGGGTACATGAGGCAACTGACCATGCGTTCGGGTATAAGAGCGCAATCGCTCGTTTGCCTTCTTGGCTACAAGTAACGCTGTTCCTGATCGACCAGAACTGTGAAACGTCTCTGCGGCCCTGATCATGAACTCCACGTAGGGAAATATTGGTCTTTCAACGAGTAGATTTTTGGCCAGAAGAAAGCTGACAGCGTTGGCTTGCTCGACATCCACTAAGGCAACCCGTTTGTCACCGAAGGCAAACGATGTGCTTGACCATTCAAGCGTTGAAACAGGAACTAAATTTATGTCGGCCCGTTCAAGCTCAAACTCGGAGTTTAGGAAACTAGTAGTACTTCTGATCGACAAACGATCAGTTAGTGTCACTCTGCCAGCAGTCTTTCGACGAAATAGTGATTTTAACTTCCGACGGTCAGCGACGGTAAGGCCACTATAGGTGCTCATCAATTGCGGCCAGAAACTCCTTCAATTGCGAGGGTTTCAGATTTTTCATTCGGATAGTTGTGTCGCCCTTTTGGATTTCCAGTTCACCCCGCTTGGCAACCAAGTAAATAAAAACGGCGGAGAGTACTGGTGCCACGTAGGGTGTGATTTCAAGGACCCAAGCTGCAACGGCAGCACCGTCAAAATTATCTGAAGTTGTAGGTTCAGTAAGGTCAACCTTAGGGTCCAAGGCTTCTGCGACACGCAGCTCCTTCCAAAAGGTTTGGAATTCACCCACCAAATCTGTTGGAACCCGCAAAACAATCTCAGCCAAGCTAATTCTCCAAAAAACGTACATACAAATCTTGCAACAATGGTTCGACAGATTCGATTTCCCGCACCGATACTACCAACATGCACCCGTGCACTTTGAAAGGAGACATGCCCTATGTAAACTACCGTTTTTGGCAGCTAACTCGAACCGGACTTGTCCACCGCGCTAACCCATTGATTTTTCAATAGGTCGTGGTGCGGCCAGCATTCCATGGTTTTTTGCACCGACCGGCTACCTTCGAAGCTTAATTTGTCTCTCCGCTTCATCATATCCGGCGACAGCAGCGGCGACTTTTTCCCGTTCTGCACCTTCCGGCATTTTCTCTAAGATGATCTTAAGCTCATGGCGCTTTTGGTGCTGAGCATTTGGCAGAAGCATGTCCTGATCTCGCAATACTACACCTGTCACTTTGACTGGTGTGCCTTTTCTAGCCTCTTCTTTGGCTTCCTTCGTTTCATGGCCATGCTTTCGCAGCTCTCTCTTGATGGCCCAGACGGTCTGCCCCAGGACCTCTTCACCCGATATTGTGATGTCGTCTACGTAGACAGTGATGGTGTTATTCGAGCTGTGAGCGATGGAAGATATTTGGTCCCACATATCCTTGTATGCGAAGTACGCCAAAATTGGACTTGCTGGGCTTCCCTGCGGTAGAGCGCCGTCTTGAGTGGTAAGTTTTACGAGGATCGCCACAATGTCAGGATCGCAGCGAAGCGTTTTTGAAAAGAACTCTGCAACTTTGTTGGCACTGCAATTGGGATAGAAATCCGAGATGTCGATCAATCGGTGCGATTTCGAGTATCGATGGCAAGCTGCATTGTCGATGTTTGATCGTCCACGCACGGGAGACATAAGAAAACCAGGAGGTTCGAGACGCATTAAAAGCTCGCTGATCCGCGCCTGAATTCGCTTTAGATCGTAACGGGGGGCATAAACGATGCGTGGCTCGCCATTTTTCTTCTTCTTCACGAGGGGACGATACAAATCATCCGCATCCTTGATTTCTGCGAATTTTGATGGACTTGTTTGTAAAATTTTGAACAAGCGCCGCTTGGACCGGCACTGAAACAGAGCGCACTGATCTATCGGGTAACGTTTATCGCGGGCTCGCATTGTCAAGCACTCCTACGCCGCTCGACAATCTTTAAGAAATCAAGAACTTTGTCGGCGATGACGCCTCGTGCCATGTTGATCATAGAGGGAGTGACGCCAGACGAAAGCTTTTCATCGAAGAACCATATTGAGCTCACTGGAAGATCAAATAGCGTTGCGTATTTTGCCACCAGCTCATGGCTGGGCGTCTTTTCTCCACGTTCAATGTCTGACAGGTGTGACTGGGAAATACCTAGTTCACGCGCCAGTTCCGTTTGCTTCATATCGTGGAAGACCCGGATCAATCTCAGCGCTTCGCCAAGCATAAGTGTTTCCTCCCTTTCAAAACAATCAGGACGCGTGGTTAGCCTGGAGGCTCACCAGTCGCCCAACTGATCAAGCGGAACGCTTTGTCGATCAGCCAGACGGCCCAGAAAGCCATCTTCAGCAAACGCTTCCCCCAAACGTCCCAGACGTTCGGTTTGGGTTGGGCGCATGTCCCACGCGGATTGGTCTCATTGGGTTCAAAAGACATTTCTGTCCTCCTCTGCTGGCCTCAACGCGGGATTGCGCTGAGGGCCTTCTCCAGCATCAGATCGGAGAGACCTCTCCTTAATCCTTCATGTGGCCCCCCCGGGGCCTTCCCGGGGGGGCCGCCTCCCGTCTTGGGGGGTAGGCGGTAGAGTGACAAAGCCACTCCGCGAGCCAACAAGCAGCTCAGAATGTAAAGGCCTTGTTCCGAGCCCAAAACAGCGTTTGGGTGTCCCAAGTGATCCATACATAAGCACGGTTTTTTGCGATTCAATATCGCCCAGAGCGATATTTGATACTTTTTGTCTACAAAGCGCATAAGCCCTTGGATGTGAACTTCGATATTCTTGTGTTTCACCAATCAAAAGCTGGTTGAATGTCTGCTATGCTGGTTTGGTAGTTGCGGTTCGCATCTGCAGCGAATTTCCGCTTTCCGCCGTTCTTGCGTGAGGATGCGCCAACGCGATCTGCCAATAGCCGCCACTGACCAAGGGGCTTCGCCGCTGCGATACTTTCAATTGTGTAACATCCGAACGCGACGCCGCCCCTGGCACCATTTAAATCAAAGCCTTAGCGAATTTTGGGAAAGCTTGAGACATGGATTGTCTCGCTTTTTGTTTTATCTAATATGGCCAATCTTGAGGTGTTCGCCGCTGTTTTGCAACCTAAGACGGGCGGTTGCCGCCATTCGCTGCGCTTGTTCGATCACGACGGCGGCCAATGTCGAGCCAACGAGATCAGCTGAATTTCAATCTATATCTATGGTTGTCGATCCTATAGCCTGACGTGACGGTTCTAGCTTCTTGTCAGGAAAGCGGCCGCGCGCTTAGTTTAGATTCAACCTATTCTATTCGCTGGAAACCGCTCTCGATGCCCTTTCACGATGGCGCATAGGAAAAATGGGCTGTTCGCAGGGGGCGTGATGAATATCTAAGCTTCAAGTTGGAAACTTCTTGGCCGCGGGCGCGGCCATTCAGTTATTGAAAAGTAATCGCGAGAGCCGCAGCGCGAAATTCATTGATTAACTTTAGGCGGGCGCGATCTTTGGGTGCCACAAGACAAGTTTGATGAATCTGGTGAAAATCTCGAATTGGAATTTCAACCAAGCCATCATAAATGTGACTGCTGTTTTTTAAGAATATTGCCGCACCGAGGCCCTGCCTAACTGCCTCGCACATAACAGGAAAGGTCGTCATTGTAATAAGTTGAGGTAGCTCCATTTGGCACTCCGCCAATTTTTGGTGAACAACTTGCTGCGTCAGCGATCCTTGTTCGGGTAGAATAATGGTCTGATCCATCAAATCTTCGATTCCAACGATATCGCGATCTGCCAAAGCGTGGTCAGAACGGCAATACAAAACATATCGTGTTTCTTGCAGAACCACCCGCTCCCAGTCATCGCGCTCTGGCGCATCTGTTATCAAGCCCACATCCGCCACACGATCTCGAATGAGTTGGTTGGCTGTTGTCCAGTCGCACAAGCGGAAATCAATGTGCACATTCGGAAAGCGGTCGTTAAAAGTTGCGATCACTTGTAACGCCGGTTGTGGCGCGTTCGCGATCACTTTTAGACGCCCTTCATTTAAGGATGAATAGCCACGAAGGCGCTCACCAATTTCGCAGTCCAAAGCGACAAGGCGGTCCGCCAATCCGAAAAAATCCCGACCTGTCGGTGTGAGGGAAACGCCATCACGACGACGAAGCAGAAGCTCTGAGCCCACAAGCTCTTCTAGTTTCGATACGTGCTGCGTCACGGTTGATTGAGTGACCCCCAGACGTCGTGCCGCTGCGGAAAAACTTCCTTCGCGCACGACATAGGAGAACGCGATAAACTGGTGATGGTTCGGGCGCATGTGACTCTCCTTGCGTCACGCTACTATCAGCCATCGGTTTCACTAATATGACGTCATAGGAATTTCGCCTTCGCCTCTTAGGAGTTCCACCAAGTGATGGGGGAATCAGATGGCCGATCTACAGATTGATCAAGTCACCAAAACCTTTGGTGACACGCAGGTGCTCAAAGGGATCTCCTTGGATATCGCTGACGGGGAATTCGTGTCACTGGTTGGCCCGTCTGGATGCGGAAAATCTACGCTACTCCGCATCATCGCCGGGCTCGAAGGCCAGACCTCCGGCGCCATTCGCATTCACGGACAGGACGTATCGGGAATTCGCGCGGCGGATCGCAACCTATCAATGGTATTTCAATCCTACGCATTGTACCCGCATTTGACTGTCGCAGAAAATATTTCAGTGCCTCTGAAGATGCGCCAATTAAGTGCTGTACAGCGGCTTCCTGTGATCGGGCCGTTTTTGCCGGGATCTCGTGACAAAAACGTCGAAATTGCTGCTGCTGTCAAACACGCAGCGCAGACGCTTGAAATTGACAAGCTTCTCGATCGCAAGCCCGGTCAGTTGTCCGGTGGTCAGCGCCAGCGCGTTGCTTTGGGGCGCGCCTTGGTCCGTGAACCAGCTGCCTTTTTGCTTGATGAACCATTGTCGAATTTGGACGCCAAATTGCGCGTTCAAACCCGTGCCGAGATCGCAGAATTGCACCGCCGAATTGGCGCGACCTTTGTGTATGTGACCCACGATCAAGTCGAAGCGATGACGATGTCGAGCCGTATTGCCGTGATGATGGACGGCGAGATCCTGCAATGCGACGCACCAGACGAAGTGTACCATAACCCGTTGGACATCCGTGTTGCTGAATTCATCGGCTCTCCGAAAATCAACATTTTGCCCACAGAAGCGTCCGGTGGGGTCTTAAGGTGCGGCGATGTGCTTTTGCCGACCTTGGCCCCTAATGAACTGAATGGCCCTGTGCTTCTGGGTCTGCGCCCAGAGGCACTGCGCCTTGCGAGCGAGGATGCAGTGCTAAAAGGTCAGGTCGCCCATGTCGAAAACCTCGGCTCCGAGATTTTTGCGCAGATTAGTCTTGTGGGACAAGAGGGCCGCGTCACTCTGCGCGCTACTCCTGTTCAGAGACGCTCATTGAGAATCGGGGCCAACGTCGGCATAGCCTTCGAAGGGCGCGCCGCCCTCTTGTTCGATTCCAGCGGCAAACGCGTCTTCAACCCGCACCTAATCCCTGCGCACAGCGAAGTCGCGTAACATGGCTGTTGCGGAAACCCATACGCCCGAGATTGTTTCTGCGGAGACCGCGCAGCGCCGCACAGCGTGGTGGCTCACAGCCCCTGCGCTTGCTCTAATGATCTTGATCCTTTTGGTGCCAGTCGTGATCGCAGGCATCCTCTCTTTCACGGATTATTCGCTGGGCAATGATACCTTCGATTGGGTTGGTACGAAAAACTATGATCGTCTGTTTTCTCGCTCGACCTACGAAAAGATGTTCATCGCCACCTTTACCTATGTGATCACAGTGGTTCCCCTGTCTGTTGGTTTGGGCCTTGGTGCCGCGCTGTTGATCAACTCGCTGGGCAGAATTGGCGATCTTTATAAAACCATTTATTTTCTGCCTGTTATGGCCACACTTCTCGCCATGGCTATCGCGTGGGAATTCATGCTGCATCCATCGATCGGCATGGTTAACCGTACGCTGGAAATGTCCTGTGGCACATTTCTAGAGATCATTCCTTTCTTGAAGAACGGCTGCGCGGATCGCTTTCCGCTTTGGCTTGGAGACAGAGATTACGCGATCTGGGTGATCTGTTTTATCGGCGTCTGGCAAGGGTTTGGCTTTAACATGGTGCTCTATCTCGCGGGCCTGACCGGCGTGCACCGCGAGCTGTACCACGCTGCGGAAATGGACGGCGCGAAATCCGGGTGGGAAAGGTTCCGCCTGGTCACATGGCCAGCGCTTGGGCCGACAACTGTTTTTGTCGTGACCATTTCCTGCATCCGGGCCTTTCAGGTCTTTGACACGATCGAAGCTTTTTGGCCGCAAGGCGGCGGGCCGAACAAATCCACCTATGTGATGATGTTCGCGATTTTTGAAAAAGGCGTTCAACAGAACCTGATCGGGATCGGTTCGGCCATCACCGTCCTGTTTTTGGTCTTTGTGATGTTCCTGACATTGATCCAGCGCTGGCTGGTCGAACGCAAGGTGCACTATTGATGACACGCGATCTTTGGAAACATCTGATCCTGATCCTGGGCGCACTCATTGTCATTGCCCCATTTTACATGATGGTCAGCTACTCGTTCAAATCGCCGGGCGAAATCGACCGGGGCGAAGGCGGCTTCTTTGGACGGCAAGAAATGATGGTCGATGAACGCTGTGTAAAACTGCGCGACCCGAACCGTGAAGATGTTGCTGCCGCCGCGCCACGATTTCCGAATAAGACGGACAGCCAAATTCGAGATGCTTTGGTGGCAGAAGCGGTGGCCGACTGCCAGATGCGCCCGATTGTTTTCAACTATTCCAAAGCCTTCACCGAAGCGCCTTTGTTGCGCTACTTGCTCAACGGTGTGATCGTAACGGCGTCGATCTTTTTGATCCAGATTGTGGTGGCTTTGCCCGCCGCCTACGCGCTTGCCAAACTCAAGTTTTGGGGCCGCGACGCGGTGTTTTCTTTGGTACTTTTCTGCCTGCTGATCCCTGTGCATGCGATTGCGCTGCCGCTCTATATTATGCTGGCCAAAATGGGGCTTACCAACACATATGCCGCGCTCGTCGTGCCATGGACGATCTCTGTTTTTGGTATTTTCCTGATGCGTCAATTTTTCATGACGGTGCCCGATGACTTGATCGATGCGGCACGCATGGACGGTATGGGAGAGTTCGGTATCGTCTGGCGCGTCATGCTGCCCACCGCGATCCCAGCCCTACTGGCCTTTGCGATCTTTTCTGTTGTCGCCCATTGGAATGACTATTTCTGGCCACGCATCGTGGTAACCGGCAATCGCGATCTGTTTACGCCGCCGCTCGGCCTGCGCGAATTCAAAGGCGATGGAGACGGAAGTTTCTTTGGCCCAATGATGGCCACCGCCACCGTTATCGTCACGCCGCTGATCGTTGCTTTCTTAGTCGCTCAACGGCGCTTTATCGAGGGGATCACCCTATCCGGAATGAAGTAAGCCGGGCAAAAACCCGGCCTACCAACGCAATCCCAAAAGGGATGACTTGAGATGACCGCCGCAGTCGCCAAACCAAAGGCGGTCAACATATGGAGAGAGAACATGAAATTCACGACTTCTGCAATGGCCCTAATCTTGTCTGCCACTGCCGCCCTGGCGGAAGACAAAGTCACGATCGATTTCGCTTACCCTTACAGCCACCTGTTTGACGTAACCTACGAAGCGATGATGCCTGGGTTCTACGAAGCGCATCCAAACATCGAGGTTAACTTCCGCGCGACGTACGAATCCTACGAAGACGGGACAAACACCATCCTGCGCGAAGCGGTGTCCGGTAACCTTCCAGACGTGACGATGCAGGGTCTGAACCGTCAGCAAATCCTTGTTGAAAAAGGCATCGCCAAATCTCTTGAGCCCTTCATCGCGGGCGAAGCGGACTTTGAGAAAGACGGCTACCACGACGCGATGCTGTCGCTGTCCACATTCGGTGACAATGTACACGGCCTGCCGTTTTCCGTGTCCCTGCCCGTCGGCTACTACAACATGGACATTCTACGCGCAGGCGGTATCGAAGAGCTGCCGCAGACATGGGACGACGTGATCGCGGCCTGCAAGACCATGAAGGCCAACGGCATCGACAACCCTATCTTCTGGGGCTGGAACATCACCGGTAACTGGTTCATGCAGGCGCTTTTGTGGTCGCAGGACAAGGCTATCGTCGAAGACGGCCGCGTCACCATGGACAGCCCCGAGGCGCTGATCGCGCTGGAGCAGATGCAGGAAATCTTCACCGAATGCGAGATGCAGAACCTTGAGTGGAAGGCCGCGCTGGCGTCCTTCTCGGCCGGTGAGATCGGCATGATGTTCTGGTCCACCTCTGCTCTGGGCGCGGTTGAGCGCAGCCAGGGTGATTTCGAACTGGTCACGGGCCCCTTCCCCGGTCTGGACGGCGCGCCGTTGGGTCTGCCCGCGGGCGGCAACGCTGCAATGCTGACCTCGACCTCCGAAGATCCCGCCGTGCGTGAGGCTGCCTGGACATGGCTCAAGTACATCACCTCGGGCGAAGGCGCGGCCGAAGTGGCCAAAACCACGGGCTATATGCCGCCGAACAAGGCCGCGAACGAGATCATCCTCGCCGATTTCTACGATCAGAACCCGAACAAGCAGACCGCCGTAGATCAGCTGCCGCTGCTGCGCGACTGGCTGGCCTATCCGGGCGACAATGGTCTGGCGATCACGCAAGTGATTTACGACGGCATCGAGCGCATCGTCACCGGCGACGCCACCGACATGAAAGAGCTGCAACAAGAGCTGGCCGAAGAAATCGCTGACCTGTTGCCAAACGGTTAACCACAAACGCGGCCGTCGGCTTTTGCTAGCGGCCGCCTCCTATTTAGAAGGGCCGAGCAGATGAAAATCGTCCATATTTCCGACATCCACTTTACCGTTCCCGGCGAACGAATGGGCGGGCTAAACCCGCACAAACGGCTAGCCCAAGCACTCAATGATGTGAACGAAAATCATTCTGACGCTGCGCGTATCGTGATCACAGGTGACTTGACCCACTGGGCAGAGCACGAGGCTTATGCAGCCCTGCGCGATGTGCTGGCCGAGCAGGCTATCCCCGTCCGTCTATTGGTGGGAAATCATGACAACCGCGAAACCTTCCTCTCGGTTTTTCCGGAGCAAGAAACGGATGCACATGGTTACGTGAATTATTCGGAAGTGGTTGGGGACAGCTGTTTCATCTATCTAGATAGCACTCAACCGTTGACGCATGCTGGCCATTTTGGGCCTGATCGCTGCGCTTGGTTACAGGCCGAACTTGAAAAAGCGACACACGCGCGCATTTTCCTGCATCACAACCCGATGGAGATCAAACTGCCTGCCGAAGATCAAATCGCCCTGGTCGCCGAAGATCGCCCAAGGTTACGGGCTTTACTTGAAACCTATAAAGCCAAAATCGACTATATTCATTTTGGTCATGTGCATGCCCCAATCCATGGAACCTATTGCGGCATTCCATTTTCAAGCGTGCCGTCCACCTGCAACCAATCCTACCCGGACATGAAAGAAACCAAGTTGCTGGCCGGTGGCCCTATGGAGCCCGCGTATCATGTACTTCTGATCCAAGAGCGCGACACCATCATTCACCAGATCCCGTTTAACTGGGACGGTCCACTGTTCGCGACTGGTGCAGAATGGGAAGACTGGTCTAAACCAGTAGCCGCACAATGACGTCAGCAAGAACCTCTTGTCTTTCGAATTGAAGCAAGGCGAAGGAGCAGAGGTTCGCCTTTTATATTTTTGCACGCACTCTGAATCGAATGTTTTCAGGCTAGCCGACTTGTCGGCCTTGACTCCAAACCCCACGCAAAATGGGTTTGTCGTCAAAGGTTCGTACACGGAGCAGATCCCCACGCAAGCCAGTCTCCAAGGCACCACGATCTGTCAACTTGGCAGCTTTCGCAGGATTTCGCGTCACTGTCGAAACGGCACGGGACAAGTTGCCCCAGACCTTCGCAAGCTCGAATGCCGAGAGCAAAAGTCCTGCGGGCACGTAGTCTGAGGATACAATGTCCAAAAGACCTGCCGATGCAAGTTCAATGGCTGCGACGTTGCCTGAATGAGAGCCGCCTCTGATTAAATTCGGCGCCCCCATCATGACCGCGATGCCGTGCTCTGTACAGGCTTCGGCTGCCTCAACTGTGGTCGGAAACTCTGCAAAGTTGACACCGTTTTCCGACGAGGTCGCGACGTGTTCGGCGGTTGTATCATCGTGGCTGGCGAGCACGGCGCCCAACCGTTTTGCCTCGGCCAAGGCGCCGGCTTCGTGTTTCGCCCCAAACTGATTTTGTAGGTTCAGCAAATTAGCCACGTGCGCTTTGAATTCTTCGTCATTCATACCGCGCTTTTTCGCAACATAGGTCTTAAGCGCGCTCAGGTCGCGGAACTGGCGTTGATACGGCGTGTGATCCATAAGACTAACAATGCCCACACGATCTTCTGGGCTAAAGCGGGCCAATTCTTCGAGCAGCGTTTGGGAACAAATCTCTGCGCGAAGGTGAATAAAGTGACTGATTTTGAACACGCCCTGAGCGCGCGCGGCCAGCAATTCATCCGCGACCGTTCGGGCATATTCACCATAGCCGCCTTTGCCACTGGTATGGATCGAGCCAACGCGCAGCGCGTCAAATACGGTGGTGATCCCTGTTGAGGCAAGCTCGGCATCATGGGCCAAAAGCGCAGGAAGGTGCGGCCAATCTACATCCGGGCGCGGTTCAAGGTGCCGCTCGAGATTGTCTGTGTGCAGTTCTACCAACCCAGGCAGGACATAGTCTCCCTCACAGTCAATCGCGCCCGACGGGATGTCCCCACCCTCGGTGATCTCCGTGATCACGCCGCTTTCAACAGTAATCGACCCGCGCACCACTTGGTCGCTGAGAACCAATTTTGCATTTGCGAGGCAAATATCACTCACCTGCGCGGCGTCGCCAGAATTCGGAAGATTAGTGTGATCGATGGGAGAATTCATGGTTAACTCTTCTTGAAAATATTGGCGTTTGGTTGTTTTTCCGGAGGCCGGGACCAAGTCAGCGCGCCGCATTTGATCTGATCTACTTAGGGGATGTGACAGCGCTGTGACGCCCTGTCTGACTGGTCTTCTGCCGCGCCGGCCTGTTCATTGCGAAACCTTTTCAAGCTTCAAAAGCGCAAGTGCCTGCAACACGGTTGCATCCAGTTCCGCTTCATTTGCGAGATGAACCACTTCCAATCCTTCAGGCAGAGGTTTATCCGCTTGCTTGAGACGTTTTTCAATCTGCGCGTCGGTTTCGCGGCCTCGGGCACGTAGGCGATTTGCGAGCACCTCAGGCGATGCCGTGATGTTGAGGACCTGAAAGGTATCAAACGCTTCGGCACCTCTAAGAAGCGCTGAGCGCGAGAAATTCGCGAGGCAGGTTTGGCCCACGGCCAACTTGGCCTTTACGCTCTGAGGGATCGCATAAAACAAATCATGGGCGCCCCAATGGACAGCAAACTCCCCCAGCTCAGCACGGCGTTCGAACTCGGGCACTGTCACCGCAGTATAGTCTTCACCGCCAAGTTCAGGCGCGCGGGTAATCACACGTTTGACGAGATGCACCTCAGGACAGGCCGCTTTTATGCCCATCATGACACTATCTTTGCCAACTCCAGATGGGCCAACGACGGCAATGAGACATCCCCGTCTCATGCGGCTTGTCCTCTGGTGAACTCCGTCACATCAATTTCCCGATCACAAACCCGCTCACGCGCCGCCTCGTCGTGAAAAATCCCAATGATGGCAGCGCCGCGCGTTTTGGCCTCTTCGATGAGGGACAAGACAACCTCGCGATTTGCGGCATCCAAACTGGCAGTCGGCTCATCTAGCAGCATGGCGGGATAGCTATGGGCGAAGCCGCGGGCGATATTTACGCGCTGCTGCTCGCCGCCCGAAAACGTTGTTGGCGACAAGGACCAGAGGCGCTCAGGGATGTTCAGCTTCGACAAAAGCTCTTCGGCACGCGCGGTTGCCTCTTCGGTCGTTGCGCCAACCGCACGCAAAGGCTCGGAGACAACATCAATCGTTGGCACGCGCGGCACAACCCGCAGGAATTGGCTGACATAGCCCAGCACCTCACGGCGCAGAGCGATAACCTCGCGCGGCTCAGCTTTGACCAAATCCGTTTCGCCGATCTTAATCTCACCCGCTTGGGTCAAGTAGTTGCCATAGATCATCCGCATCAATGTGGATTTCCCCGCCCCCGACGCGCCAGTGAGCGCCACGCACTCACCCCGAGAGACGCTCAGCGAAACACCCGAAAGCACATTGATCACAGCGCTACCCTGATTGTGCAAAGTGAAGGTTTTGGAAACGTTGTTCAGTTCAATCATGGCTCACACCTGCAAAACAGAGCTGACAAGAAGTTGGCTATAGGCATGCTGTGGATCATCGAGCACCTGGTCCGTGAGACCTGCTTCGACCACGTGACCTGACTTCATAACCATCAAGCGATCCGCCAGAAGGCGCACAACGGCAAGGTCGTGGGTGACAATGATCGCAGACAATCCCATGTCGCGGACCAATCCCCGCACCAGATCCAGCAAACGGGCCTGGACAGAAACATCAAGGCCCCCCGTCGGCTCATCCATGAACACAAGGCGCGGGCCGGTGACGAGGTTCCGTGCGATTTGCAAACGCTGCTGCATCCCGCCTGAAAAGGTGGTCGGACGGTCATCAACGCGATCCGCGCTGATCTCGACCCGCTCGAGCCAATCGGTGGCCTTTCCGCGAATATCCCCGTAGTTGCGCGCGCCAACGGCCATGAGCCTCTCGCCCACATTGCCGCCCGCGCTGACCCCCATGCGCAGACCGTCCCGCGCATGTTGATGCACAAAGGCCCAGTCTGTGCGGCTGAGCATGCGCCGCTCTGGTTCGGACATTTGAACCGTATCGCGTGGTCCATCGGCGCGGGTATCAAACACCACTTCGCCCTGATCAGGCGCGAGATGCCCCGCCATACAGTTGAGCAAAGTCGATTTGCCGGAGCCGGATTCTCCAACGATGCCCATGACCTCGCCCGGGTAGAGATCAAAGCTCACATCCTTGCAGCCAATATGAGCGCCGTAGAATTTTGAGAGGCTTTTGACGGACAAAAGCGGTTGATCTGCGCAGCTCATCACAACACCTCCAATGTCGGTTTGGTCATGGTGGTTGCAGCCATCTGATCTGTCGCCGCCATTGCGCCGACATATCCTTTGGCGCGGCGTCCCTCGCAGTAGTCCGTGTCTGAACACACAAACATGCGCCCGCCCTCATCATCCACAATGACCTCGTCGAGATAGCTGTCTTCGGCCCCGCACAGACCACAAGGGTGATCTGCTTTCGAGGCTTCAAAAGGGTGGTCCTCAAAGTCGAGGCTCACGGCCTTTGTGTAAGGCGGCAAGGCATAGATTCGCTGTTCACGGCCCGCGCCAAACAGCTGGATCGCTGCCATGTCACCCAATTTCGGGTTGTCAAACTTCGGGATCGGAGAGGGGTCCATCACGTAGCGATCCTCGACCTTGACCGGATAGGCGTAAGACGTCGCGATATGGCCGTGACGCGAAATATCCTCGTAGAGTTTTACATGCATGAGGCCATATTCCTCGAGGCTATGCATCTTGCGCGTTTCACTTTCGCGCGGCTCCAAAAAGCGCAAAGGCTCGGGAATAGGAACTTGGTAAACAAGGATTTGATCCTCGGTCAAACCCTCTTCGGGGATGCGGTGGCGCGTTTGAATGACTGTCGCTTCAGACGTGCGCGTGGTGGTTTTGACCTGCGCGGTTTTTTCAAAGAACGTGCGGATAGACACAGCATTGGTCGTATCATCAGCGCCTTGATCTATGACCTTGAAGGTATCTTCGGGGTGCAGCACCGCCGCAGACACCTGAACGCCCCCCGTGCCCCAGCCATAGGGCATCGGCATCTCACGGCTGGCGAAGGGTACTTGGTAGCCCGGAATGGCCAGCCCCTTGAGGATCGCACGGCGGATCATCCGTTTTGTTTGTTCGTCCAAATAGGCAAAATTGTAGGCGCTCTCGCTCATAGCAGCCCCCTCTGTTTGAGACCCTGCGCGAGCGCGTCTGGCCCTGTAAAATGAATTGCGTCCATGCCCGCGGTCCGCGCGCCGACACAGTTGTGAAGCCCGTCGTCGATAAAGACGCAGTCACTGGCCTCCACCCCCGCCAAGTCGCAGAAGTGCTGGAAGATTTGAACGCTTGGTTTGATCATGCCGACTTGCCCAGACACGACCGTCGTCTCGAAAACCTCGGCAATCTCTGGATGCGCTTTGCAGCCCTCGGGCCAGGTTTCAGCGGACCAATTTGTGATGGCAAAAACGCGCACGCCTTCATTTTTGAGAGTGTAAAGAATGTCCCAAGTGCCTTGGATTTTATGCGGCACCGTCTTTGTGTAGCGCTCGACATATTGGCGCAGGCGCTCTGCGTCTTCGGGATCATCTATCAGGCGCGAAGCCTGTTCAAAACGTGCGCCAGCATCACAGGCCAGGTTCAATTTCTCGAAAGAAACCCGTTTCAAAAACGCCTCGGTTTCCGCCTTGCCCAAGTCATCAGCCCATGCCAAAGCAGGCTGCCAATCTATCAAAACCGCGCCAATGTCAAAAATGACATGTTTCATTCGGCGGCCTCCTGCGCGGTATTTTCCATCGCTTCGCGACGCAGTTTGCGCACTAGCTCGAGCTCGGATTGGAAATCCACATAATGCGGCAGCTTGATGTGTTCGAGAAAGCCCGTCGCTTGGATATTGTCCGCGTGATAGAGAACAAATTCCGCATCTTGCGCAGGGGCACCAACGAAGTCTTCCCCCAGTTCTTCCCAGCGGAGCGCGCGATCTACAAGCGCCATGGAAATCGCTTTACGCTCGGTCTGACCAAAGACCAGCCCATAGCCACGGGTGAACTGGGGAGGCTCGGTTTTAGACCCTGTGAACTGGTTCACAGTTTCGCATTCCGTGACCGTCACCTCTCCTATATCGATCGCAAAACCCAGCTCTGGGATGTCCATTTCAACGGGAACGCTACCGATGCGCAATTCACCAACAAATGCGTGGTTACGGGCGTAGCCACGCTGGGTGGAATAAGCGAGGCCCAAAGTGAACCCCTCGTCTGAGCGGGTGAGCGCTTGCAACCGCAGCGCGCGATCTGCCGGCATTTCAAGCGGCTCACGCGTCAAATCGGGCGGCACGCTTTCGTCACGTGGCGCTTCCTCCATCAAACCTTCGCCATTGAGAAACTCGGCAACATGCGGCACATCAGAGCGCTTCGTCGCGCGCGTCGGCGCCTCTGGCGTCTCCCCATCGGCTTCAAGTTTGAAGTCCAGCAAACGGTGTGTGTAGTCGAATGTTGGGCCTAAAACCTGCCCCCCTGGCAAATCCTTAAAGGTCGCCGAAATGCGGCGGTCACAGGCCATCACCCCTGTTTCAATCGGCTCGGACGCGCCAAAACGCGGCAGTGTGGTGCGGTACGCCCGAATGAGAAAAATCGCCTCGATCAGGTCCCCCCGCGCTTGTTTGATCGCCAAGGCCGCAAGGTCCGGATCATAGAGCGATCCTTCGGCCATCACGCGGTTCACGGCAAGTGCGAGTTGCTCTCGGATCTGCGCAATCGACAGCTCGGTCACAGATGGATCGCCGCGCCTCTCTTCGGCCAGCCAAGCATGGGCATTTGCGATCGCGGCCTCGCCGCCTTTGACTGCAACATACATTTAGGACACCTCCGTCGATCTGGGTAGAGCCGCGACCTGATCGCCGCAGGTGAAAATGAAATCGAGGCCAAGCGGGAACTGCCCATGGTTCGTTTGAAATGCCGCTGTTTCGGGCAAGGACAACGCTGCGGTTGTTTGTATGCCCGGGCCGGTCAAGGTTGCGCCCGCTGCCTCAAGGCTGGGCAATTCGACGATCAAGGTCGCAGAACGGTCCGGATATTCCGAGGTCCCGATTTGGTATTGGGACAGCTCTCCCAAATCTTCCCAGCGTCCGAGCACAAAGTCCGCATGATGAGGGCCTACAATTGGCGCGCCTGTGTGGAACGCGAGCCATGCGCGCACCGCGTCGCAATCGGCAGGGCCTGCCAGATGAACTGATGTGTCAGGATCGCAAAGCGTGAGCAAAACAGCGCCCGCAGCAGGTGACAACGGCGCGGGCGGCAGAGCACCCATGATGTCGTAGATGCGGCCCGGCCGCGCCATGGCTTCCATGACCGAGCGAAAGGCTTGGGCCGCGTCTATCGCGGGATTGGCAAAGCCTCCTGAAAGAACGTCGGCGTCCATCAATCCTCTCCTCTGACCATGGTGAAAAATTCAACTTTCGTGGCCGCAGCTTTTTCAGCGCGCTTTTGTTTTTGCGCAGCAATTTCCTTGGCAATCGGGTCGAGAATGGCGGTCTGGACTAGCGTGGCCTGATCGGTCTGCATCAACGCATCGACAAGGGCCGCAGCCGTTGCGTCCTCTTTTCGGCGTCCCTGTATATAGGCGTGACCAACCTCACCTGAGCTCAACTTGAGCGCGCAGCGTGTGAGGGTCATTTCACCTAAATTAAATGGCGCACCTGTCGCGCCAGCACGGCCGCGCACCATAGCGCTACCGATCTCGGGCGCGCGCAGCCACGTAAAATCCGGGCGCTGGGTTGCGGCGTTCAAAAGCTCTGAAACGCGCCCCTCAGGTGCCTTTGCCAAGAGGCTCATCCAGATTTTTCGCGGGTTTTCCGCCTCTACAGTATCTTTCATGTCGACAACTTTGCGCCTTCCTATACAACTATACACATCTTACCGAAGAGCTTGATTCACTGCGATAAGAGTTTTGTGAAACTTCCGTGACGCCGCGTTGAAAAAATGAGGTCGCTTTGAGTAAGACACCGATTTGGAAGGCCATTGCCAATGCCCTGCGCGAAGACATTTCAGAGAAGCGCTATGGAGAGGGGGACAAGCTGCCAACAGAGGCAGCTCTGGCCGATCGCTTTGGGGTCAATCGCCATACGGTGCGCCACGGAATTTCCGCACTGGTGGACGAAGGGCTGCTACGCTCCCGCCGCGGCTCGGGCGTTTTTGTCTCGGCGCGCCCGACTGATTACCCTCTCGGAAAACGCGTGCGCTTTCATGAAAATCTGATTGCTGCGGGGCGTTCGCCGCTACGGAAATTGCTCCATTTAGAAACGCGATTTGCCACCGAAGGCGAAGCCATAGCATTGGACATTGCCCAAGGAGATCCGGTCTGCGCCTATCATGGGCTATCCTTTGCAGATGAGCAGCCGATTGCCTTGTTCGAGAGCCTGTTTCCGCTCGAACGTTTGCCCGAGATCGAGACGGCTTTACGCACGATCAACAGCGTTACAAAAGCACTCACCCATGTTGGGGTCGAGGATTATACACGTGCCTCAACGCGGCTGACGGCGGTCCGCGCCACCACAACGCAAGCGCTGCATCTCAATCTGAGCGAAGGCGATCCCTTACTCAAATCGACCAGCGTGAACGTGGATGCGACGGGGCGCCCTGTTGAATACGGCCGCACGTATTTTGCCGGCGACCGCGTCACGCTCACCTTGGAAAACTAGCCTTCGTATTTCTCCAAGAACTCTTCGACGGGCAGCTTGCGAAAATCATCGAGCGTTTCACGCAGCCGCTCGTGCGGCCAATCCCACCATGCCAAAGCGATGATCCGCTCGGCGATCTCGCGCGGCTGACGCAGCCGCAACACCTTAGCCGGTGTGCCCGCAACGATCGTATAGGGTTCGACATCTTTGGTCACGACAGCGCCTGAGGCGACGACCACGCCATGGCCAAGCGTGACTTCCGGTTTGATCATCGCTCCCGCACCAATCCATGTATCATGGCCGACATAGGCGAGCCGTGACTTCCGGTGCGCAAAGAAATCGGGATCGGCCTCAGCGTCATCCCAATAGTCATCGGAGCGATATAGAAAATGGTGACAAGACGCTGTGTGTAGCGGATGGTCCGTCGCGCCAATACGCGTAAACGCCGCGATATTGGAGAACTTGCCAATCCGCGCGTTGGCGATGTCTGCGTAGCGATCACAATAGGAATAGTCGCCAAAATGCGCATTATTGAGACGGCTGCCCTGCCCCACTTCAGTGTAGGCGCCAAATTCACTGCCTGTGATATGGCAATCGGGATGGATGAAGGGTTCGGTTGGTTTGAGGCGGGCCATCAATCTTTCTTTCCGATGAGTTTGTGACGCAACCAACCAGAGAATTGGTCCATCAGCATCACGAGCAAGATCACCAAGATGATGTAGTAAGTGACCTCTTCCCAGTCTTTTTGCGTGTAGATCGCCTGGGTCAGCAGAAGACCGATCCCGCCACCTGTGATCGCTCCAATGATGGTCGCGCTGCGGGTACTGGATTCAAGCGAGAAAAGAATTTGGGACAGGAAGATTGGTGTCACTTGAGGGATCACGCCGAAACGGTAGCGCTGGATCGTCTTTGCCCCTGTCGATTCAACGCCTTCGATCTGCTTCTTGTCGACGTTTTCGAGCGATTCCGAAAACATTTTGCCAAAGGTCCCCGTGTCTGTGATCAATATCGCCAAGGTACCCGTGAGCACACCGGGCCCAAAGGCACGCGATAGGATGATGGTAAAAATCAAGCTGTCGACGCCGCGGATAAAGTCAAAGACGCGGCGGACGGCGAAACGGATCGGGCCAAGCGGCGTAAAGTTCTTTGCGGCAAGGAAGGCGAGAGGCAAGGCGATCATCGCCGCACCCATAGTGCCCAGAAAGGCCATGAGCAGAGTTTCAAAGATCGCCCATGCAACCTCGGAATGACGCCACATCGGGTTTTCCCAAAAATCATGCCAAGCGCCTGCGATGTTCGACCGCGTTGGATCAATCTGGTCACCAAAGAGGATACTGAACACCCCATGTCCATGATATGGGCTCGAGAGCGTAAAGAAGAACAGTTCCCAGCCGATGAAATAGTTGAAGGCCTCGGTTTTGTTCCGCGTAAACGTCACACGGCCATCTGGCAGGGTAACGTCCAAACGGGACCTGGAAAGCGAGACCCATTCGGGCAGGTTGTTCGGATCCAGATTAGTGACAACAGCGCGGCCATCCATGCGGGCTTCTACAGGGCCGAAATCGGGCACATCAACGCGCAGTTCATTGCCCGGCAAGAAATGAGCAACCAAACCGCCATCGAGATCCACGCTGATGGTCTGAGTTTCCCCTCCTGAAACCCATGTGGGCCGCTGCCCTTCTGGATAGTCACCTTTGCGCTCACCTTCGACGCTGTAAGAAATCTCGCCATTACGGTTGTCACGTGTGACCAAAACCTTGTGGGAATACATATCCGAGATCAGGACGCGTGCGTTTTCCATACGTGCCCGCTCGGCAAGTCCAAGAATATCAAAGGCAAAGAACACATAGACGAGATAGGCGAGGATCACCGCAGGCACGGCAAAACCAAACAGGCGCTTGCGGGCAAAAAGCCGGTCTGCGTTTTGATAGTAGTCGGCAGCAGCCATATCAGTGCCCTCCCTTGGAGATCAAACGGTCACGCACGTAGCTGGAGAGTTGATCGAAAACGACGATGGTGGCGAACAGCAGGATGAAGATCGCAGCTGCATCATCATATTTCCCCTGCCCCCAGGACATGGCATTTTTGAGCTCGTACCCAATGCCACCTGCGCCGACAAAGCCCAGGATCGCTGAGGCGCGAATGTTAATTTCGAACCGCAGGATCGCGTAGGAAAAATAGTTCGGCGCAACTTGCGGCATCACGCCCAGCCACATGCGCTGGGTCCAGGTCGCCCCCACCGAAGAGAGACCTTCAATGGGTTTCAAATCGGCGTTCTCATTGACCTCAGAAAACAGTTTGCCAAGCGACCCCGCCGTATGAAAAGCAATCGCGATCATCGCAGGCACTGGGCCGCCGCCCAAGATAAAGATCAGGACAAGCGCGATCACGATCTCGGGGAACGCACGCAAAATATCCATGATGCGGCGCACTGGACCAATGAGGGCTGGGTATTTTGCCAGACCCCGGGTCGCAAAAAGCGAAAGAAGAATAGCAAGCATAGACCCGAGCAACGTGGAGACCGCCGCGATATTGATCGTCTCGATCAAGGACGGGAAATAGGTCGCGAAATGCGTGGGCAATTGATCGAGCTTTGGCAAAGTGTCTTTCCAGACATCTTTGGGGAAATCAAAAATATTTGGGATACCTTGCCAAAACCCGCCGGCGTTCCGACTGTCCGCCAACATAAAGCCAGAGACCATAACGAGCGCAAAAAGACTGAGCGCTGCACCGCCATAGAGGCGTTTGCGTCTCACCATTTCCATGTAGTTCGATTGGATGGAGGCTGTGGACATATCCGTCATTTCTGGTCCCCGCTGCAGTCTTTGCAGTATGTTTCGTGGCATCGCTACGCTGCGCACGAAAAAGGCCCCGCGCATATGCGCGGGGCCAGAATTATCAGCTGCTTACTGAGACTTCAGCTTGCGTGCTGCGATGATGGAGAGATACGCATCATGTGTGATCGACTTGAAGCCGAGCGTGTCGCCTGCCGCGATGTTGTAGGCGCATTCAGGATCGTTCTCATACATGTCGTCGATGAGTGTTGTCATCTTCGCTTTCACGTCTGCAGGGAGAGCTTTGCGAAGAACAACTGGACCTTCTGGGATCTCTTTGGAGCGCCAGATTTCTGTCAGATCGTTCATATCGACGAGACCTGCGTCAACCGCCTTGCGAAGCGCACCGGAGTTGAAGCCGTCTTCCCATGCGCCTTGACCGTCTGCCCAAGTCACCCCGCCGTCGATGTCGCCGTTGTTTACGGCAACGATTGTTTGCTCATGGCCACCTGTGAATTTCACTTCTTTGAAGTACTCACCGGATTCCATTGTGATGCCGTCTTTATATGTCGGGATTTCGATGGATGGGATGAGGTAGCCAGATGTGGAGTTCGGGTCACCGAAACCGAAGACCTTGCCTTCCATTGCGTCGATGCTGTCGATGCCGCTGTCTTTGCGTGCGAAACCGATGGAGTAGTAACCGATGGAACCGTCGAGGTTCACTTTCACAAGAACAGGCTCAACCGCTTCTGGGTCGGACAGATATGTTTTCGCGTAGCCGGATGCGCCGAGCCATGCGTAGTCGATGGTGCCGCCGAGAAGGCCTTCGATCACACCGGCGTAGTCTGCTGGCGCGAAAACTTTTACAGGAACACCGAGCGCTTCTTCTGTGTAGTTCTTAAGACACTCGTGAGATGTCATGCGGTCCTGCGCGTTTTCGCCGCCAAGGATACCGATACGGAATTCAGAGATTGTGTCCTCTGCAAAGGCCGCAGAGCTCAGGGAAGTCGTTACAACAAGTGCAAGTGCAAGTGTCTTTTTCATCGTGTGTCTCCGTTAGATGAAGGGTCCCGCGAGATGCGGAGTGGCAGCTGGCTCAGGCAAACTCTTTTTGTCTGTCCAGTGTTTCGATCTCGGTTGATGTGGCGGCTTCTGAAAAATCAGCGCCAGCTCCGTAGATGTCTCGTGCAACGCCAGTGGTCAGTTGCTCAGGCGCGCCATCAAACACGATACGCCCGTCGCGCATGCCGATCACACGGTCGCAATACCGGCGTGCTGTATCGAGGGTGTGCAGGTTTGCGATGACCATGCGGCCGTCTTCTTCGTGAATTTGACGCAAGGATTGCATTACGATCTGCGCATTCATCGGATCGAGCGAGGCAATCGGTTCGTCCGCAAGAATTATCTTGGGGTCTTGCATCAAGGCGCGGGCGATCGCGACGCGCTGTTGCTGACCACCGGACAGGGCTTCTGCGCGCTTGGGCGCTTGTTCCGCGATGCCAAGACGGTCGAGAATGTCGATTGCTTTGTGAATGTCGTCCTGAGGATAGAGGTTGAACATCGTCGACAAAGTGGACCGGCGGTTCAACGTGCCATGGAGAACGTTGGACACAACATCCATACGCGGCACGAGGTTAAACTGTTGAAAGATCATCGCGCAGCGGGACTGCCAATTGCGTTTGGCCGCGCCGCGCAAATGGGTCACGTCTTCGCCTTCATAGACAATCGACCCGCTGGTGGCGTCACTCAAACGGTTGAGCATGCGCAACATCGTCGATTTACCTGCGCCCGATCGCCCAATGATGCCAATCATCATCGGTTTATCGACGTGAATGTTCGCAGAATCGACAGCGATTTTCTCGCCGAATTGCTTTGTCAGTGCGTCTATTGACAGCATTCTTACCCCCGAATTTGGCGGGGTTCTACGGGCGCTTCGCGAAACAAATGCTAAATTTTTGATTCATAATCTTAAAAGTTTTACGTCGCATTTGTGACGGCTGGTCGCATTTTGCACATTGAGCTCGCGCCCATGGCCATTGCGCTACGCGGAATTATCCACAGCCTGTCATGTTTTTGTTACAATTCTCACCACCTCGGGCTAAACTGTCTCTATGCGGATATTTCGTGCACTCTTTCTGGTGATCACAGTGGCGCTACCAAACGTGGCTCAGGCCAATTTGGGAGATATTAAATGTGACGACACTGCACGCCTTCGCACAACATTGACCGGTCCCCTGGGCGCTCAGCGTCAGGCGGGCGGCTTTCGTGATCCAGAAACAATGCTTGAAATTTGGGTGACTCGGCGAAATGGCGATTGGATGATCGTACAAAACTACGCCAACGGCACCTCATGCATTGTTGCGATGGGTGAATACTGGGAAGAGGCGCCCAAGGACCCCACTCTTTAAACCTACGCAAATTGGGGAGGTGCGCCGCTAGAAACGCGTCACCCGCAACATGTGAACTGCTCACAAGCTCCCGTTACTGCCGCTAGTTCAAATCCAATATTTCAGACGCATCCTACCATCGAATGACAGCTTTGGTGAAAGCAAGGTCAAAACCAAATCTGCAGCCAAGGTCGGCTTCCCGCCCGTACTGCTCGTGTCCGTGTGGTTTCTCGAGGCCGATACCAAAGGCAAGTACTGGCCAGTAAGCATCATTCGACGAATGTCTGTTTGCGGAGTTGGCATTAGGCGTTCCTGTTTCCCCTTCTCCCACCTTAGAAGTCAATCCATAGATGGCACTGAAATTCATCACTCCGCAATTTTTTGGTCGGAGAAACTATTCGATAACGTCGTCGTAGCCATTGGGGGTAGTTTTTCTGGGCACTGCCCGTCGCTTCGTCGCTTTTTTACGCTCGCGATGTTCATCCACCAGGTCCTCGCCCCGTTCATACTCGTCGGTCCCTGGAACGAAATCTCGAAGAAGGTAACCCAACATTAGTTCTCTTTCTTCGAACCCGAATTCGCTTTCGTTTTTGCCAGCTTTCTCAAACTGCTCGAAGATATCAAACACGCGCTCTTCGGACAGATGTTTGTAGTGGCGGATCATCACTTCTTCATTTTCATGCCCCATGTTCATAGACCAAGCTTTGTGCTCGTCAGGCTCCTTGCAAATTGCCAAGCTGTGGCTCCCAATGCAGTGTTTCGCTGAATGCGGAGTGATGTGTTTCTGAAGAAGCTCAGAACCCACCTCAAATGCTTTAGAGATTGCATGCGTGGTAGCCATGACGGGAACATTGCCCCTTTGAGTATATGACCCACGTGTTACAAGAAATCTTTCTTCAGGGAACATCGCATCCTCGCTGGAGAACCCTAAACCAAGCAACTCCTCTTTCCATTCGCATACGACCTCTGCAAAAATCTCGGGCAATGGGAAGAATTTGATCCGCAGACTTTTTCCGTTTTTCGTCCTGGAGGTTTTTGCGTCCTGCACAACAATCCGGGCCGACCGCTCAAGATGTTTGACCCGCAAGGAGGTGACAGTATCAGCGCGCAGTGCCGCCAGGAACGCAATTGCAACCATCGCACGATCCCGACGCTCTTTCATGGTCCGGCAAGGCATGCGCTCGATCAATTGCACGGCCTCCGCTACAGACGGTACATAGCGCTCCCGCTCACTCAAGACTGCCGCATCGAACTTTTTGGGCAGGGCTAAATAGCTGGGTAAAGATTTGTTCAGACCTTGATAGCCCTTTTGCTCAACCAACCACTCCAGAAACGATTTTAGATGAGAAGCTCGATGGCGAACGGTCGAAATGCTGAGTTGCTTCTCATTGCTCGGATCAACACTCATTTTGAGGCTATCGCGAAAGCCGACGACATGCTCTTTACTGATTTTCGAAAATTCCTTGCCACCGCAAAAAGCCTCAAACAGACGGATGGCCGCCAGCTTTGCTGAGATAGTTTTATGATCCCAGCAGCCAGCAAACTGCAACCACTCATGCAGGATGCGGTCGTTCACTTTATCTAAGAACTGAGAACCGGTCAGGCGCTCATTACCACCACCAACTGGAACTCGTTCGTTTTCTTCGTCTAACGAGGCCAAGCTTGTATTGGTATCGACGCAGTACATTATCTTGTCGCAATCCCTCTCATTCACTTGCTTAGCGAGCACACCTAAGCAGTCCGGGCACTGACCCCAGATGCTAATTCTCCCGTCGCTTGAGGAGTCTGAACTGACAGATTGGGGATCCGGAAACACACGCCCTTTGCAGGAGAAGCATTTAAACTGACCAAGACGCAATTTCACATTGCTGTCCACGCGCCGTTCCTTATGAAACCGCTTCACTTCAGCGCCGTTAAAAACGGATGGCACGCCATTGTCAGACTTTCGCAAACCGTCCTTGACCCAGTTTGAGACAGTGTTTGGATGCACTCCGTAGAGTCTGGCAAGGCCTTCCGTCGTGTATACCCAGTCCTTCTTGGGACGGACTTTCTTGTAGGAGCGGCTCATTTGAACCCGCCCTTGCGAGTCTTGCTACCTGATGGTCCCAAGACCCTTTTGGCCTCATACACGCTCCGCTTGGCGGCAAGATGCTCAAAATTCTGTAGTTGTTCGGCCTTCCATCGGCTTGTCCCGGCGGAAAGCTTGATTGGTTCTGGAAAGATGGGGTCGTTTTTCACCCAACGCCACACCGTCGCCTCTCCAACACTATAGCGCCGCGCGACTTCTTTAACGGTCAGGAACTTGAACGCCTGATCAGTAACCTCAGGACATTTCTTACTCCTTAGCTTACGTCTCCGCTGCTTGGCAGCTTTTGGAGGCAGATCAGTTTGGCAATCAGTGCCAAACAGGTCTCGAACAGCGCTTTGGGGATCAATTGTTGAGCGGCCCATCGACGTCACCGCTGTTTTGCTGGATCGACGCGATTTGCCGCCAGCCAAGAGTTCAGATCAGCGCCGCGATAGATGATCTTTCGCCCCAGGCGGTAGAAGGCTGGGCCTTTCATCTTATGACGCCACTGCGCCAGTTTTTGACGGTCACCAATAATATCGAGTTCAGGGTCGCCGAGAAGGTAGTTACGATCTTCTTCGAAAAGTTTTGGCATCTTTGAAGTTCTTTCCACTGCGTTGAATGTGCAGGGATTAGATACTCAGCTGCTTATGTAGAAAGGCAGTCCCCGATTTTGAAATCGGGGACCACAACACCCTGATTCATATACGAAAGTTATTTGTTCACTTGGGGAAACATAGGGGTTGGCGGTACCTTGGGGACAGGTCTCAGAAAGCCTGCGGCGAATCCGTTCTGCCCAAAAGAGCACAGAGACAAGAGGCTCAGACAATTCTTCACAGATATCCATCGCCATTCCCAGATGGACCACTCCGCGATACGTTCCCCAGCTTTTGCGAACCGTATCCTTGTCGCGTGCGCCACTAACCTTGTGCGCTTTCCCTACCTCAGTAACCTGATACAGAATTCCACTACGGGTCTGAACGCCCTCGAATTTTCCTTTTTGGATAGAGAGATCAATCAGTTTCCTTGCTTGCTCAGCGATGTTCAATCGCCGTTCGTTCATATCTTCGTACTGCCTAGAAACGCGCGAGAACTCATAGACTGCATTGTCGCGCTCCGGTGCCGTCTCAGCCACCCAATTTACAAGTTCTAGATTTCTTGGGTCCTGAACCCATTCGGGGCCAGGATTCTCATGCAGGTTTTGCAGGCGCGCCGCGACAACCTCATGTTTTACGTATCGGATGGCCGTCAACCTTTTCTCAAGAGTCTCCGCGCTCAAAGCAATGCGAAAGAGTTCTAAGAATAAGAGTTCCTGCTCGTTGATTGGCACCCTGTGCATTATTCACCTTCCAACCTGCGATTGGATGCAACATATTGAGACCAATCACTCATCAATACACGACGCTTTTCCAAAAGGTCAGATCGAGCGTAGGCCCGCTCCACGTCATTGCCAATTGTATGGGCCAAGCTTTTCTCGGCCACTTCGCGCGGTACGTTTGCAACCTCTGCAGCCCAATCCCGAAACGTCGATCGAAACCCGTGCACTGTCACGCCCTCAGCATTGATGCGGCGCAACAACATCAGCATCGCCATGTTTGACAAAGGCCGGTGCCGTTTTTGGCCTTCGAACACATATTCCGAGCGCATCGCCTTCAGCGGTGCAATGATCGAGAGCATCTCGTCCGTCAACGGCACCCGATGCTCTACCCTTGTCTTCATTCGGTCAGCGGGGCAGACCCATATCTTGTTATTAAAATCAATCTCCTCCCAGCGCATTCCCAGCACTTCTCCAGTGCGTGACCCTGACAAACAGGTGAACATCAGGGCCTTGGCCGCCATAGCTTTTCGCCCACAAAGGTCTGCATAGAAGGCAGGGACATCCTGCCAGCTCATCGCCTTGTGATGCTTGGGCTTGGCCTTAACCCTAGGCAAGACTTGCGAGTCCTTGATTATGGAAACGGGATTTTCCCCAGTTCGAAACCCTTTGGAACGCGCGACATCCAGCACGATCTTGATCCGTTGAGACAACCGCCTGGCAGTTTCATGTTTCTCGGTCCAGATTGGTGAAAGACAAATCATGACTTCGGGCTGGCCAATACTGTCGATCGGCATGCGCCCGATTTTGGGGAACGCATACTCTCGCAAGGTGTTAATCCACTGCTGCCCGTGTTTGGCGTTCTTCCAAGTAGGCATTCGGTCAATGTGGACCTGCTGAGCTACTTCCTCGAAGGTTGGCACTTCCTGATGCTCATTGAAGCGCGGGTTCATGCCTTGCTTTGCCATGCGCCGGTATTCGAGTGCACGTTCTCGGGCCTGATTGAGCGGCACTAGATCCGCACTACCCAAACCGAAATCCGTCCGGAGTGGCGCGCCATTTTTATTCTTCTTCCCTTTCACCACCACACGCACAATCCAGCGTCGCGCACCGGATGGGTCAACTACGAGATAAAGGCCATTGCCGTCCCCATGACGCCCAGCGCCTAGATTCTCAACCAGCTTCTTTGTCAGCTTTCCAGAAAGGGCCATCGCCTTCATACCACATTTCATACCACTCAACGTACAAAAATAGATACAAGCGAGAGAATTTCAACACAAAGCTACAAGCTCTAAAAACTCAATAAAAACAAAAAATAAGGCCGCTGAAAGCGACCCAACTGACTTAAACAAAAGTGTATAATGGCGGAGACGAAGTCCGTATAACCTTCGGTCTAGCAGTGCCGGATCAGTTCGCAGGAGTTCAATTTACTATAAACAAAACAATGGGATAAATTCGCACCCTGCTATTGCGGTTCGCGCACGTTCGCTCTAAATCATGTTGAAGTGTGGGAACAAATGTGGGAACGATATGCCCCTGAGCGCGCGGAAAGTAGAGACGGCAGGTCCCGGACGGCATGGCGATGGGCGCGGGCTATTCCTGTATGTGAAACCCTCTGGCGCGCGGTCTTGGGTTCTGCGCTATCAGGTGCAGGGGCGGCGGCGAGACCTAGGGCTTGGAGCCTATCCCGACGTGAGCCTCGCGATGGCGCGGGATCGAGCGGCGGATGCGCGACGTCTCATTGCCGAAGGCGAGGACCCGATTTCGCAAAAACAGCAGGCAAAGCCAAAGACATTCCGCGAAGCAGCGCTTGAACTCATTGAAAGCAAACGTCCCGGCTGGAAGAATGCCAAACACGCCGCGCAATGGACCTCGACTTTGGAGGCCTATGTGTTCCCAAAGATCGGCGCGGTGCAGGTCGCCAAGATCGAAACGGCGGATGTGATTTCAACACTCACCCCGATCTGGGCGGCGAAGCCTGAAACTGCAAACCGGGTTCGGCAACGGATCGAAGCGGTGATCGACTACGCCTCCGCACTGGGTATTCGGTCGGGCGACAATCCGGCGCGCTGGCGCGGTCACCTTGACCACCTCTTGCCGAAGCCCAAGAAAATCCGCGCAGTCAAACATCATCCGGCTTTGCCTCACGCCCAAATTGCGGCTTTCATGGGTGATCTTGCGAACCGCGAAGGCGTTGCCGCTCGGGCGCTGGCGTTTACCATCCTGACGGCGGCACGTTCCGGTGAAACGCGCGGCATGACGTGGGGCGAAGTCGATCTGGACGCGAAGGTCTGGACCATTCCAGCGGGTCGAATGAAAGCAGCAAAGGAACATCGAGTTCCCTTGACCGACGAAGCCTTAGCCTTACTTGGTCAGCGCGTCGAAGGCACGCCCGACGACGCGCTGGTCTTTCGCAGCGAGGCAAAACCCGGCAAGCCGATTTCCGACATGAGCATGACCGCCGTTTTGCGTAGAATGGACCGCGCCGACATAACCGTCCACGGCTTCCGCTCCACATTCCGAGATTGGGCGGGCGAGACCACCGGCTTCCCCCGCGAAGTGATCGAAGCCGCGCTGGCACATGGCATCAAGGACAAGGCGGAAGCCGCCTATGCCCGGTCTGACCTATTCGACAAGCGGCGCAAGTTAATGGAGACTTGGGCTGCGCGTTCAACGGCAAGCAGTGGAGATGGGAAGATTGTTGTTTTTTCCAACTGAATTCCATCAGCGTTTTACTTCGCCTGCCACTTCAAGAGGGTTTCCGCTTGGCTGAGAACCAAGTTGACGGCGGCAGGGGCGAGGTCTGGCGGATAGCCGTACTTCTTCAGGATGCGCCGGACCAGCACTCTAAGTTTGGCTCTGGCGCTTTCTTTGCGCTGCCAATCAACGGTCACGTTTTTTTGGAGTTGCTCGACCAATACATGGGCAATCTTCCGTAGTTCGTCGTTGCCGAGAACCTCCGTTGCGCTTTGGTTTTGTGCCAGAGCGTCATAAAATGCCAGTTCCTCTTCGCTTAGGCCAAGATCATCCCCTCGTTGGGCGGAGGCTTTCATGTCTTTGGCCATGTCGATCAACTCTTGGATCATCTCTAGGCTGGTGATCGCGTTGGCATGGTAGCGGGCAACAGCAGCTTGTAATCTCTCAGAGAATGCTTTGGCCTCAACAACATTTCGCTGTTGTCTCGCCTTGATTTCCCCGGCCAATAGCTTCTTCAAGGCCTCCAGCGCGAGGTTTTTCTGATCCATCGCTTGAATCTCAGAAAGGAACTCTTCGGAAAGGACTGAAATTTCCGGTGTCTTCAGACCCGCTGCCGCCAAGACGTCTATGATCGTGGCGTCAGCGATAGCTTCCGAAATGAGTTGGCCAACCGCGAACTCTTTGTCGCGTTTGCTCATACCAGACTTTGGGGAAGTCTTGGATAAGGCCGCACGTACCGCTTGAAAGAAGCCAACTTGCTCTTTGACCGATTGCGCGTAGTCACTGGCGGACGCAAGAGCGAAAGCTTTCGAAAGATTAGCAACTAGATCGGCGTAGAAGTTCAGCTCGGCCTTTTTGGCTTTGTCATCAGTGGTTTTGTCGGCGCGAGCTTTCTGTTTTTCCAAAGCCCATTCAATAGCACCGGCTAGTGCCTGCAAGCGTTCCTGAGGCTGACCTTCTATTCCGGGCCGGTAGTCATAGCCCGAGAAAAAGTCGTGGCATCGCTCGACAAGTTCTTGTAGCGCAGCAACTGCTTCGTCTTCGTCAATGCCAGTCTGGTCTCTGTCTGTCGCCGTGTAATTCTGCAAAGCTTTTCTAAGGTTTTGGCCGATCCCGATATAGTCCACGACCAATCCACCGGGTTTGTCTTTGAAAACCCTGTTCACACGCGCAATGGCCTGCATCAGACCATGGCCGCGCATCGGCTTGTCGATATACATCGTGTGCATACTCGGCGCGTCAAAACCCGTCAGCCACATATCACGAACGATCACAAGCTTGAGCGGATCGGCAGGGTCTCGTGCGCGCTTGGCCAGGAGATCGCGCCGCGTTTTACTGCCGATATGCGGTTGCCAGTCTAGAGGGTCGGAAGCCGATCCGGTCATAACAACTTTGATCACGCCCTCTTTGTCATCTCCCGAGTGCCAATCTGGGCGTAAGTTTGTGATGCGTTTGTACAGGTCGACGCAAATGGCGCGGCTCATGCAAACGATCATGCCCTTTCCCGCCATAGCTTCGACACGATCTTCGAAGTGACTGACAATGTCCTGCGCGACCTTTTCAAGCCTTGGAGGAGCGCCGACCAGCCTTTCGACAGTTGTCCAACTCGATTTGGCTTTTTCTTGCTCAGACAAGCTCTCATCGTCAAAAAGTGCATCGACGGCAGCGTCGATTTCAGGGAGCTTCTCTTGCTCAAGCTCCACACGGGCGAGGCGACTTTCGTAGTAGATCGGCACTGTCGCTTTGTCTTCTACCGCGCGGCTTATATCATATATATCGACGTACTCGCCAAAAACCGCAGGCGTGTTCACATCGGCAGCTTCAATTGGTGTTCCAGTGAAGCCTGCAAAGGACGCATTCGGCAGCGCTTGGCGTAGGTAGTGCGCATAGCCATATCGCCTTGCGCCCGTTTCTCGATCCAACTTCGCGTCAAAACCATATTGGCTACGATGGGCTTCGTCTGCGATTACAATGATGTTCCGCCGGTCTGACAGCATGGGAAAATCTTCTTCGCCCTTCATCGGTGAAAACTTTTGCAACGTGGAAAAGATCACGCCCCCCGATTGGCGGTTGAGCTTCTCGCGCAGGTCCTCGCGATCTTCAATCTGCTCTGGAGTTTGGCGGATCAGGTCACGGCATAGCGAAAAAGTCCCAAAAAGCTGATCGTCCAGATCGTTGCGGTCAGTGACCACAAGGATTGTTGGGTTCTGCAATGCTGGCGCGCGTACCAGAAGCCCCGCAAAAAAGGCCATCAAAAAACTTTTGCCAGAGCCTTGGGTGTGCCAGATCACGCCGATTTTGCGGTCCCCTTCGGCGCTGACGGCGTCAACCGCGCTGGCCAAGGCTTTGCGCGCTCCGTGAAACTGGTGATACCCGCCAATGATCTTGAAGATGCCTTCACCTTTGTCACCGAACACGGTGAAATCACGAACCAACTGCAATAGGCGCTTGGGCTGCATCACGCCACGCAGGAGCGTGTCCATCTCTTTCGGCCCTTCGGGGGTGAAGTCATCCTTTGACCCAGTTACCGTTCGCCAAGGCATGAAGCGGTCTTCACCGGCACTTAGGGAGCCAATTCGCGCCATCAACCCATCAGAGGTGATCAGGGCGGCGTTGGTGCGGAAGAGCGACGGAATTTGCGCTTTGTATGTCTGCAGTTGATTGAACGCGTCTTCAATCGTCGCGTTCTCACTGGCGGCGTTCTTCAACTCGATCACCACCAGCGGCAGGCCATTCACAAAAGCCACCACATCAGGGCGGCGGTTATGGCCGCTTTCAACCACGGTGAACTGGTTCGTCACCATGAAATCGTTGTTCGCCGAGTTGGCAAAGTCGATCAGCCGCACCTTGTCGCCTTTGATCGAGCCATCGGGGCGGCGGTATTCCACGTCGATCCCATCGACCAAGAGCCGATGAATGCGGCGGTTTTCCTCGATCAGAGAGGGCGTCTCGTTGATCTGGACTTGCCGCAATGCGTTTTCCAGAGCCTCGTCCGGGATGCCGGGATTGAGACGCCTTGCGGCCTCTTCCAGGAGCCCGTCCAGAACCACATCCCCGTTGGACACCCGCCGCTTCTCCGGCCCGTCCGGTGCAATCAAGACTTGGTCTTCATACCGCCAGCCGATCTCTTGCAGGGTGCCAAGGGCGACTTGTTCGACAAGGTCTTCGGTGAAGCTCATTGACTATCATCCCCGTCGATTGGCACTTCGGGAAACTCGCGAACGTCGATTTCAACAAGGCGGCCAATTCCGCGCTCGCGATATTCCGCCTCGCTACCGCGACGCTCATAGTCCAGATCATCAACTTCGACGAGGCCGTCTATGTCACGCTCGGGGCGGTTTGGCGTGTTCAATTCATCCAACGTTGGAAAATCGACCAAGGACTCCTTGTCACGGGATCGAGCAGTTTCGGTCGCGACTCTGACGTCGGCAGACGATACCAAAAACCTCAATACGCTGACTTCGGCGCCCAAGACTTCAGACAGACTAGCGTGGGCATAGTCGCGGCGCTCCACCAGATAGTGCCAAGGCACCGAGTATTTCTCGATTTCCGCAAGTGTCTTTGGCATAATTTTTTTTACGGTTTCGGCGTACGCCAAGAGGCAACCTGCCTCGAAACCTTCCAAACCGCCGCCAACATTCTCTTTTTTCCAGTAGTCTCGCTGCGCCTCTGACGAATAGAGGCAGTACACTGGTTTCAATCGGTTTGCTTTTGCGTCCTTGATCAGCAAGTCAATTTGCTGTTCACCAGATGACTTCACCTCGTGGCGTATCTTGAGCTTGTCGTCTTTCTGAAGGCGTTTTGCTTGCACGCGCATCCGAAATTTTCGACAACGCCCGATAATATGCCACTCCCAATCCGCACCGTTCTTGGCCTCCTTCTTTTTACCAAAAGTGTTGAGCGTGATGATTGCAGGATGGCGGCGGCGCAGTTCCAAAAGGTTGGTTTCTGTAATCGTTTCTTCGCCATAGCTGACTTCTACATCGTCACGATGAGCAAAGCCGAGGTTTTGCGATGTTGCGTGCGCCAACTCCAACAGACTGAACAGAAGAGATCCTCTCATACCGCCGCCTCCGCGTCTTTCAGGCGGATTTCGCCGGACATGAGTTTGGGCAGAAGGAGGTCGCGCATCTCGGCGAGGGTTTGGTTTTCTTGTTCGTTGGCTTGCCGCTTTTCCAAGAATGGAAGAGCTACCTTCTCAAACGCCGCACCGCAGGTCTCAGGCAGCAGAACGTCAGCTTGCATGAGCACCTTAGGTGGTACGCGTTGGTGACTGTTAGAAGTGCCTGTAACCATTGCCGCCATCTTCTCTCGCATCTGGTCTGACCGGAACAGAGCTTCGATCGTTGCTCGTCCATGACCAGCCGCAGGTTTAAAACACAGGAACTCTGTCGAACATATCTGGCGATCCGCGCCCGCGAGCTGCGGAACCCAAACACGTTCGATGCGAGGGTTAAGCTTGGAAACCAGCAAACAGTTGGCTGGTACCGCTGTTTTATTACTTTTGATCTCCGCGCCGCGTTCGATGGTAGGCCAACTAGCTTTATCGAAAGCAGGTAAGCTAAAGTGTTCGAATGTCTCGTCGAGGTGCTGGTCGGGTTTAACGGATTGCTTCTGTTGTTCGACGATGGTTTTCAACGGGCATGTCTCCCACCCTTCCGGCAAGCCGTCGTCGCCGAGTTTGGCGGGGAAGAGGGGGGCGAGGGTGGTGGCTTTTTCGGGGGGGAAGGCGTGGCCCATGATGGCTGCGGGGTCGGTAGCTCCTTCCATCTGGCGGCGGGTGGGGCCGAAATCGACGAACCAATCCTTAAACAGCGCCCGCGCCATCTCTTCCAACGTCTCATTCATCCGCCGGTTCAGCTCGATTTTGTCGTCGAGCGCACCCAAACGCCCGACAATGTCTTTCTGCACGGAAGGTTCAGGAACAACGATTGGCAGCTTACGTTGACCCGTGATGCCAAGATAGGCTCGGGTCGAACCCGCCCCTGCCCATTGGCCCAGCAATTCCTGAAAGGGGCGAGAATTGAAGTAGTAATAAAGATACCTGCGATCCAATCGATCTTCATCAAGAACGCGGTAATAGGTTATCTGGGGCGTTAACATTATGAAGTCGGTTTCAAGTGGTCCAACTATTGCAGTCCTGCCGATGGTAGCCTTGTGAGAGAGCAAGACGTCACCGGTTTTTGAAAAGCCCTTCCTGAGGGAGTTTGCTTGGTCATCGCTCAGAAAGGCGCAGTTTATGGTATCAACTCGTCCACTGACCAAATCAGATGCCATCACGAACGGGATACCCGTCTCTACATAGTCAACAGTCTTCGGATGGATTGAGCCGTGGTTGCCGTCCATCGGTGGAGCCAACACCCCTTCATCAATCAACTCTTCAACAGTAAATGTTCCCGCCGTCATTTCGCTGCATCCAAGCCTGCTGCGGCTTTGACTTGAACGTTCAGATCTTCTGATAAGCGCAGTTGGCTTTCCAAGATTGCCTGCAATGCCGCAAACTTCTCCTCGAACGGCACCCCGTCGCCTTCATCCTCCGCCGCTCCAACATACCGCCCCGGCGTCAGCACATGATCGAACTTGCGGATGGTCTCCAGCCCTTCCGACTTGCAGAAGCCCGGCGCGTCGGCGTAGGCCTCCCACCCTTTCTCCTCCAACGTCTCGGGCTTGGCGCGCCAGCGGCGGTAGGTGCCTGCGATCTTTTCGATGTCCTCGTCCGAGAACTCGCGCCGGACCCGGTCCACCATATGGCCCATGTTGCGGGCGTCGATGAACAGCACCTCTCCGCGTCGGTCGCGCAGCCCGTTGGCGCTTTTGTCCCGGCTCAAAATCCAGAGGCAGACGGGAATTTGTGTGGAATAGAAAAGCTGCCCCGGCAGGGCGACCATACAATCGACGCGGTCTTCTTCGATCAGGCGCTTTCTGATCTCGCCCTCGCCGCTGGTTTGCGAGGACATAGAGCCATTGGCCAGCACCACCCCCGCATGGCCGCGCGGGGCGAGGTGGTGGATGATGTGCTGTATCCACGCGAAGTTGGCGTTGCCCTTGGGCGGGATGCCGTATTGCCAGCGGTCATCTTCCAGCAGCCGCTCGCCGCCCCAGTCCGAGATGTTGAAGGGCGGGTTGGCAAGGATGTAGTCAGCCTTCAGCCCCGGATGCGCGTCCTTGTGGAAGCTGCCCGCGCTGTCCCATTCGATGGCGGCGTCAATGCCGTGAACGGCGAGGTTCATCTTAGCCAGCCGCCAAGTGGTGTGGTTGATCTCTTGCCCATAGACCGAGAGGTTCAGCGGGTTGCCGCCGTGGTCTTCGATAAATTTCTCGGACTGAATGAACATGCCACCCGATCCGCAGCAAGGATCATAGACACGGCCTTGGTAGGGTTCGAGCATTTCGACTAGTGTTTTTACGACGGAGCGGGGCGTGAAGAATTCCCCTCCTCGCTTGCCTTCGGCGCTAGCGAAGCCGCTGATGAAGTATTCATAGACCCGGCCAAGCAGGTCGCGCGCGCGGTCGGCGCTGTCGTGCATCTTGATATTGGAAAAGAGGTCCACCAGCTCGCCCAGCATGGTTTTGTCGAGCGTCGGGCGGGCGTAGTTCTTAGGCAGGACGCCTTTTAGGGTCTCGTTGGTGGGTTCAGCTTCAATGGCTTCCATCGCATCGTCGATGATCTTGCCGATGTTCTCGGAGCGGGCGTTTTGCTGGATGTGCGACCAGCGGGCGGTTTCCGGCACCCAAAAGACGTTTTCGGCGAGGTATTCCTCGGGGTCTTCGGGGTCGGCGAACTCATCTTCTGCAAGCTGGTCGTGCATCGCTTGGAAGGCTTCCGAGATGTATTTGAGGAAGATCAATCCGAGTGCGACATGCTTGTATTCGGATGGCTCAAGCCCGCCGCGCATTTTGTCGGCTGCCTTGAAGAGATCAGCGGCGAAGTCGAGATCAGCGGAGCGGGTATTTTGCGCCATGTGTAATAGATTCTTTCTTAATATGCACTTGGCTAATTTGGTAGCAGAGGCGTTTAAGGTTGCACAATGCCTGCTGCTACCTTTGAGAGTATTTCTGGATGTATGCGTATTGCGAAGAACACCGGAGAACCCCATATTTACCCATAACATTTTTTTGGGCTCAAAATATGGCATCATTCAGTGGATTTATTCGTAAGTCCCCTACGGGGCGGCTCAGAGTATTTCTTGCGGCACGAGGGGTAAATACGCCTGATGATTTCGATTGGACTAGTGAGGGGCGCGGGACGGCACTGGTGAGGTCTATTGAAGCCCTGCTGGAGGAACTGCCAGACGCGCAACAGGATGCTGTAAAGGCGGAGTTGGAGTTCTTGAGCGCGCTGGCCAGCGAAAACGGGATGCAAGCCGCTGAACAGGTCTGCACCGGGCAACTCATTGACCTAGAGGGCTTAGAAGGCGTCGAAGACGTTCTCTTGATGCTGGCGATAGAGCATCCCCGCATGGTTGACCGGGTTCAAGTGCAGGCGTCGCTCTTGCATCGGAATGGCGGAAAGCAGTGGTCGCGTTTTCAATTCCCCGACGATGGAAAGCCTTGGGCGCTGGACGAACAAAGTGCGCGCGACGGCTTCTTGGCCGAAACCGTAGATATTCTCAATTTGCCCATGCATCGAAGACGCGAGGCAGATTGGTTTCATTCCGTCAGAATTGATCCGGCGACCGGCGGTCAGGCCAAGTTGACCCAAGCCACGATATACGTCGAAGATAGAGCCGAAAGCGAATTGGCGTTTGGCGCAACCAGCCTTGAACGGCAAACCGTACAGAAAGTCCTTGAGGTTGGTATCGCCTGCGATCCCGAAGAACGCATTGTTGAAATTTGCGCCAAGGGCGGCACAAAGGTCCGCGATCAATACCTGCAATCCTTTTCAAAACACTTTGCACCGCAATCCAACCCGCCGGTCGAAGTGCCTCGCCGCGATGTTCAATTGGACATCCTGCGCCAAGCGCCGGAGTTAACGACGATTCCAGCGGATGCGGTTGAAACTGTCGAAGTGTCTTCCCTTTCGTTCCGATCTTCGGACGGGGGCTTTTTGCTCGTCGAAAAACGCGGCGATGAGGAAAACCTCTATCAGTTTCTTGCGCGCAACTTCGGCGGCAATTCCCCGTTGCGCGCGGGCGGCTGGCAGATCGTGGCGGCGACCTTGCGGATTTTTCTTGAACCGCGCGAAGGAAAGAAAGGTCGCGCGCTGACGGTCACTTTGAAGACACCGAATACGACCAGCGTGCCAAACAAGACCGAAGCGGAGCGCCAATTCGTATATGGCCTCCTCGAACGTTGGAACCTGCTCGCACCGCCGCTAAGCGTTGTAGAACTGTTTGAGGTGGATGATTGAGCGCGGTTTCGCTGCTTTGTGCAATCGTCGCGCATGGCGGCAAAGTGTCCTCGGATTTCCATCAAAATAACCGGGGCTTTGCGGCACTGCTTCGGCACGGCTTTCTGCGCGAGGCAGGCGTTATGTCTTCGGTGGTGTGCTATCAATGCGATGATCCGCATTCGGCGCGGGTTGTCTTTGAAGACGGCTCACACGGCTATCATTGCCCTGAGGTGGGCTATGTCCCGCTCACCCCCGAGCATTCAACTGCCTTCCTGCCCGACCTGCCGAAATTGGTCGAACGGTTGGCAGATGTGTTTGCGTGCCGTCAGCGCAAATCCTCAAGCCTTCATGGTAAGACTTGGCGCATTGGTGCGGTCTCGACAGTCTCCGAGACTGTCATGCTTTATTACCACCCGTCCTTGAGCAGCGACGAGGACGTCTTCGATCTGCAAAACGCCTTGGCGCGCGAAGCCCGGTCAGAGTGGCGTCTGATCGTCACGTCGCGGGGAGGCTTTCCAGTCGCCGGGTGTAGCGCGGTGCACCTCGATGATCTGGTAGAGATCGACGCCGAAAGTGGTGCTCTAAGCCCTATCGCCGATCCTGGGGTTTTGGTCGGTGTTCCTCGTAAGAACACCGGCGGCAGACCAAGTGAACATGGGGCGCTGCTCAAGCTGTTAATCGAACAGCGCATTCGTGAATACGAAGCGTTGGATGCAATCAACGCCGAAGCCCGCGCGATCCGCAGCGCTTTTGATGCTGCCTATCCGGACAAACCGATCCCGTCCGACTCTGCAATCAAGCGCTATATCCGGGCCGCGCGTGGGGGTTCATAAGGGGTTCAAAACCTCGCGTCTGTTTTGAACCACCCCGCGTCCGGCACCGTCCGCTCATACCCAAACAAAGGAGTATGGGCCATGACGAACACAGCCGACCTTATCATCCAAGCTGCTCAAGTGCTGGCAGTCTCCCCGAACGAGGCCGCGCGCCTGTGCAGCATCGGGCGCACGACCCTCTACGCCGCCCTGTCCTCGGGCGAGTTGAAAAGCGTCAAGATCGGCACGCGCCGCCTGATCACCCTCGACGCGCTCCGCGAATGGCTCAAGCACAACGAAACCCCGGCGGGCGAGTGACGCGGAGATGCCCAAGCAAGCGCGCCTGAGCGGGATCAAGCGCTTCCGCTGTTACACCATCGAAGAGGCGGCGGAGGTTTCCGGCGTCTCTCCTCGCACCATTCGCAATTGGGAATCGGACGGGTTGCGTGTCATGGACGGCACGCGGCCCATCCTGATCCGAGGCGACGACCTGTGCGACCACATCAAATCGCAACGATCCAAGCGTGCGGTCAAAACCCGGATCGACACCTTCTATTGCGTCTGCTGTCGGCGCGAACGACGGGCGGCGGAAGATATGGCCGATTGCAACGTGATCGGCGGGCGGGCCAAGCTGACGGCGCTGTGTGAGGCCTGCGGAACGGTCCTGTCTAAGCCGGTGAGTGAGGCCGCAATCCCCGAGATTGCCCGGACTCTCGACCTCAAAATCACGCGGCAATAGCGAACACTAAGGTGGTGGACAGTGCTCCCCTTGTTTTTCCACTTCTTGGCCAACCGAAAGAGCCGTCGAAATGGCACCTTTCAGACCGCAACACCGCAACCCACGGCAGTCTTCTCGAAGTCGCCCCATGGGCAAGGAGGGGGGAGGGTAAAACTTGGCGGCTTTCGGTTTGGAAATCCGTCACGCCCCTGCGTGCGAAATATCTTCTCCAGAAAACATGGGTGCGGATCACTGACGCGCGACGCGTGAACCGACCCTCCCAAACGACAGCCTGAAAGGAGGCCGAAATGTCAAAGCAACCGAACGAAAAGAACGAGCGCCTGAAACGCCGCTTCGTGGACTACCGCAAATATGCGCGCCAACTGTCCGACAAGACGCTGGACCGAGAATTGGCCGCGCTGGAACGCTTTGACGTCTGGAACGGGCGTCAGGACTTCGCCAAGTTCCACATCGAATGGGCGATGGGGTTCCGCTCCCATCTGGAAAAGGTCAAGGGGTCTACCGGCAAACCTTTGAGCAAGTCCACCGCGCGCGCCATCATGGCGACGTTACGCGAGTTCACGCTGTGGCTCTCTCAGCAAGACGGGTTCCGTAGCCGGATCAGAACTTCGGACGCAGAGTATTTCAACCTGTCGCGCCGGGACGAGGCCGAAGCCCGCGCTGCCCCCGCCCGCCCCGCGCCCAGTGTCAAACAGGCAAAGCGCGCTTTCGAGATTATGCCAGACGCAACGCCGCGCGAAATGCGCGACAAGGCGGTCTTTGCCTTGCTTTGTCTCACGGGTATTCGCGTCGGCGCGCTAATCTCGCTGCGCATTCGGCACGTTGATCTGATCGAGAAATCCGTGACGCAAAACCCGCGCGAGGTGGCGACAAAGTTCGGCAAGCGGATCGACACCTTCTTTGCCAAGGGCTTCCCCGAAGCAGAAGCTGCTTTGCGCGCTTGGATCACCTATCTGGACGAAGAGGCCCTATATGGCCCCGACGATCCGCTCTTTCCGGCAACCGCCATCGCGCCGCAATCCAACACCGGCTTTGCCGTGGAAGGGTTTGACCGGCGACATTGGAAAAGCACCGAACCCGTCCGCAAGATCGTGAACGGCGCATTTCAAGCCGCCAAACTCGACAGCTTCGGACCCCATGCGTTCCGGCACATGCACGCGCGCCAAGCGACGAAGGACTGCACGGTCCCGGAACTCGTCGCCATGGCGCAGAACCTTGGTCACACCGATGTTCTGACGACTTTGCGGAGCTATGGGCAAATAAGCCGCGAACGTCAGCGTGCGCTGATTACGGGCGAGTCAGGCGAAGATCTGCTGGACGACTGATTGAGGCCGTTTCAAGGGACTGCGCCGCGTGGGAACGAATGTGGGAACGGAAATGTGCCAGATGCGAATTTCCCCACATTATCAAAATCTTAATGTGTGTTAATGGCGGAGACGAAGGGATTCGAACCCTCGAGACGGTTTCCCGCCTACTCCCTTAGCAGGGGAGCGCCTTCGACCACTCGGCCACGTCTCCGTCGACCCGTGTAATGATTGCTGAAGGCGGGAACAAGGCTGTTTTGTCAAAAATTTTCGGGATGAAGATTTTTAATTCCGGACACTCAACGCCAAAGAAAAATGGCCGTCAGCACCTGCGCTGACGGCCATCTTTAAAACCGAGTTTCTTGGGCCCTGCCCCCGCGCATCAGTTGCTGTGCAGGAAGTGCAGTACGTCACCGTCTTTGACGATATACGCCTTGCCTTCGGCGCGCATCTTACCGGCGTCTTTGGCGCCCTGTTCGCCGTTCAGCGCGACGTAGTCGTCAAACGCGATGGTTTCGGCGCGGATGAAACCCTTTTCGAAATCGCCGTGAATGACGCCAGCGGCTTGCGGTGCGGCGGTGCCGGACTTGATGGTCCATGCGCGGGCCTCTTTCGGGCCGACGGTGAAGTAGGTTTCCAGATGCAGCAGGTCATAGCCCGCACGGATCAGGCGATCTAGGCCCGCCTCTTCCAGACCCAGCTCGCCAAGGAACATCTCTGCCTCGTCTTCTTCCAACTGACTGATCTCTTCTTCGATCTTGGCCGAGATGACGACGTGGCTGTTGCCCTGATCTGCAGCCATCTTTGCAACCGCTTCAGAGTGCGCGTTGCCGGTGGCGGCCTCTTCTTCGGACACGTTGCAGACATACAGGATAGGCTTGGTGGTCAGCAGTTGCAGCATGCGCCACTGCTTGGCGTCTTCCTCGGCGACCTCGACGGTGCGGGCGGGCTGACCGGCTTCCAACGCTTCCAGAGCGGCCTTCATCAGGCGTTCCTGCTGAACGGCTTCTTTGTCGCCGCCGCGTACCTTGCGCACGATGTTTTGCAGGCGCTTTTCGATGGATTCGATGTCGGCGATCATCAGTTCGGTATCGATGGTTTCCGCATCCGCAACGGGGTCAACGCGGCCTTCGACGTGGGTCACGTCACCGTCCTCAAAGCAGCGCAGGACGTGCGCGATGGCATCGACTTCGCGGATGTTGGCAAGAAATTGGTTGCCCAGACCTTCGCCCTTGGACGCGCCTTTGACCAGACCGGCGATGTCGACGAATGTCATGCGTGTCGGGATGATCTGTTTGGATTTGGCGATTTCCGCCAGCTTGTCCAGACGCGCATCCGGTACAGCAACATCGCCGACGTTCGGCTCGATCGTACAGAACGGAAAGTTCGCCGCCTGAGCAGCAGCCGTTTTTGTCAGCGCGTTAAACAGGGTCGATTTGCCCACATTGGGCAGACCCACGATTCCCATCCGAAAGCCCATTGGTGCCTCATAATATCAGGTGTCTGGGCGCTTCTAGGGGTTGGCAGGGGTCTGCGCAACCTCTTGCGCCACATCCTGTTCAAGATGGCGCACGTAGCCCCAGAAGCGGATCAGCAACAACACGGCCGCAACGGCCAGCCCTGCAACCAATCCCAGCCAGACGCCAGTGCCCTTCCAATCCGCGACAAAGCCGAACAGGTAAGCGGCCGGAAGGCCCAGAAGCCAATAGGCGATAGCGGCCAGAAACATCGGGATGCGCGTATCCTGAAGACCGCGTAGCAGGCCAAGAACGACGACCTGTGTGGCGTCAACCAGTTGGAACAGCGCGGCGCAAATCAACAGCAGGCTGCCGATGCGGATGATTTCCAGACGATCGGGTTCGTTTGCAGACAAGAACAGGTCGATCAGCGGCGCGGGGATCACCAGCATCGGGATCATCGCCAAACTGGCAATAAGCAGTGACATGCCCTGCACGGCCTTGGCCCCGCGTTTCAGATGCGCCAGATCCTTGCGCCCCATGGCGTTCCCGGCGCGCACCGTTGCGGCGTTCGACAGGCCAACCTGCACCATGAAAGCCGCCGTCGCGATTTGCAGCACGATGCCATGCGCCGCCAACGGGATCGTCCCGAGCCAGCCCATAAAGACCGACGTAGCTGCAAACAAACCGACTTCGGACAGGCTGGTCAGGCCGATCGGCAAACCCAGCTTGAAGACCTCGGAAAACATGGGCCAGTCCGGCTTCCAAAACCTTTGGAACAGGTGATGTTCAGGGGTTTTCCAAACCGCATAGGCCATGGACCCGCCCAAGGCGACAAAGTTGGTGAGCAGCGATGCGATGGCGGCACCTGCGATGCCGAGTTCGGGAAATCCCCAGTTGCCAAAGATCAGCGCGTAATTGAACGGCACGTTCAACGCCGCCGCAAAGGCCGTCACCAGAAACACCGCGCGGGTGTGCTCCATCGCCGCCAGATAGCTTTTCAGAACCATCACCAAGAGTGCGGGCAACATGCCAACGCCTGCGATGCGCAGGTAGGTTTGGGCGTAGTCCGCGACGACAGGCGCTTGCCCCAATCGCAGCAACAAGGGTTTGGAAAAGAACAAAAATGGCAGAACCAACAGCACGAACAAGATCGACAACCACAGTCCCATACGCGTGACGCGGCGAATGCGCGTCGTATCTTCGGCGGCGACCGCATTTGCGACCATGGGCATCACCGCCCACGCAAACCCCGACCCCAACAGGAAGAATGTAAAGAAAACAGTGTGCGACAGCGTCAGAGCAGCCAGATATTCGGCACCGTAGCGCCCCACCATAATCGTATCGGTCAGACCGATCAGGAACTGCGCCAGATGCCCACCGACAAGGGGCAATCCCAGTACAAGGATTGCACGGATGTGCTGGGGATATGTCATCTGCGTCGTATTCATGGATGAGGGATAGGTGCCGTTTGTCGTTTCGACAAGCGTCAAAGTGCCCGCATCAGCAGTTGCAAGGCCAGCATTGCAATTACGACACCGGCAATCAGTTCGACTGTCCCCAACGCCCGTCGCGCGGTCTGCCCTTCGGACAGCGTCTCAAGCGCGCCCGAACGGAACACGACGGCCATCAAAGCCACCACCACAGTCACGCTCGCTGTGCCCATTCCCATAGCGAAAGCGCCAAGGATACCTGCCACCTGAATATCCATGCGCCACGTCAGGATCAGCAGGAACAAAGCCCCCGTACATGGCCGGATCGCAATGGCCCCGACCAACACCAAAGCGTCACGCAAAGACGACACCTTGGCGACTTCCTCGATGCTCGGACCATGGCTGTGACCGCATGTATCGCAGACATGACTGTGACCGGAATGGTCGTGATCATGCGTATGATGCTGATCGTCCGCGGGACGGAAACTGCGCCACAGGGTGCGCAGCCCGCGGTACGCCAACCAAGCACCGATCAACGCGATGGCGCCATAGCTGAGCGCGGCAAGCAACGTATCGGCCAGCCCCTCCATCCGTTCGCGGGACCAGTTGAACAACAAGACACCGGAATACACGAGGATCACAGCCGTCGCCGCCTGCGCCAGAGAGGACGCCAGCGCCAAAACCGACAACCGCACCATGCTGACCTGCCGCGCAACGCCGTAGCCGCCAATCAGGATTTTGCCGTGCCCCGGCCCCACCGCGTGGAAAAAGCCATAGGCGAAGCACATGGACAGCAAGGCGATCAATGCGCCCGGCTCCCCTGCCCTAAGCGCCCGCAGCCCGCGGGCCAAAGCCGTCTGCGCCTCGCGTTGACCGTCCGCCGCCCAGCGCGCAAGCTGATCAGCCCCATTGCCCAGCCAAAGCCACGCAGCCAGCGCCGCAATGACCAGTGCCGCAATGATGGAAAGGCTTAGGACCCAGCGCTGCATGTCAGTCGGATTGTGTCGGCATAATAAATGCCCAGTTCCAGCGTATCGATCACGTCATCGGAAACGGTCTTCAAGGCCTCTTCAACCGCGCGATCCCCTGCCGACGGATCATGAGCATCGACCTTGCTTTCACATGGCCCCTCGACCGAAACATTTTGCAATGTGTACTGCACATAGAACGTCGGATCATACTGACGGATCACGGCCTGAGATGCTTCGACAAACGGGATCGGACGGGTCTGGGTCGCGACCAACTTGCCATCAACCACATCCAGCCCGATAGCCATCGAACGCTGCATGCTGACGTTTTCGCCGTCCACACCAACGTAGAAATCGCCTTCGAACCCGTCGGGCCAATTGGCCACATCAAAGCCGAACAGCTTGGCCTTCTCAGCCTCGGTCAGGATCCCGTCACCATCCGGATCAACGCCCATATCCTCGATGATCAGAAGCGAGAAGAATTCGTCATAGGCAAAGGCCAGTTCAACCTCGTAGAGCGCACCCTCTTCGTCGACGCGCAAAATCATATCCGTATCCACAAAGATATGCGGATGCGCGAAACCAAGCGTCGGAAGGGCAAGCAGGAAGGCGGCGGTTCTGATCATACATTCCCTTTACGAAGAACAAGACTGTTCGACAAGCAATCCAAAAAGCTTGAGCAATTGCCCGCCGCTTCGTCAATGAGCAGTGTGTCAGGTAGCCTTCACCATCAGGATATCGATGGAATAACACCAGCACCTAAAACGCACTGCCCGAGCCCTTGTTCCTAGCAAACGGGTACAGGGATCGCGGCCGGCAGTTGACTTAAAAGTTTCAAGGTTACCTTCGCACGGTTAAGCACGATATCGGCAAGAAACGCGTAAATGACCGACAAGCCGATAGCGTACCAAACCCCTGCGTATTCTTGGAAAATGATCGCATAGAACCAGTCGGTCCCCATGACATAAATTGCCACGCTCGCCAGTGTTGCACTGATCAGCAACATAGCAGGCACAACCACCGCATGCCTCCGGCTGCGCGGAACGAAAGTCGCCGCTACCACCAAAGCGAATGAGAGCGTGTTTACCGACAGGAAAAGCATCAGGTCGCCCCTCAACGCACTCAGGGTTTGCGCATACTGCCCCTTCATAAAGTCAATGAGCTTTGCCTGATCCAACCCAAGCTTGGCTGCGCGGGCCTCCAGCCCTTCCCGGATCATCGCAGAACGAATTTTCGCATCCTCAGCGTCTACCGGCCCGCAGGTGCAAAAGCTTTCAACAATGTGACCAAGCACATCAGGGAACTCCGATGCTGCCAACGCGCTCAAATCATTTTGTTTGATGCCAATACGGTCAGATAACCGCCCAAGCCCTTCTTGCAGAACACCATCCAGCGGACCCTCCGCGAGATCGGGATACTTCTGCAATACCTCACTGATCACCTCGCCTTTGATAAATGAAAGCGAAGTACGCTCAAAGCTGTCTGGCTTCGCGACAATGAACGCCATAAAAGCGCCGAAAAGAATGACGCCGGAAATTCCAATAAAACGTAAAAACAATGTCATCGTAAGAAACTGGCCAAGGCCGCGCTTTTATTCAAGCGTTTGGTCCAGAACTATCGTTGAGTCTTCTCTCTATGCAAAAACGTTCATAGTTGTCTGGCCATCCAAAAGCGCACGTGCTTTGGCATTTGCCATATGGGCTCTGACTAATGCGCGGCTTAGGCGGCTGACCGAATGATCGGGATAGGGGGATAGGGGCAAAGTGATCCGGGCTTCCGGTATTTTCGAAGCTCTTCAGCAATGTCTTCACGAACAAGGGTCTGTCTTGAATCGAACTTAAAAAGAGCCGGAAGTTCCACAGGTTTCAATGACAACCTTCTTGGCACATAGCAGCGAAAATTCCCGACTGCTGTTCGTGACTTATCCTTGAAATCGTTCAGATTTTCAAAGCGACAGTCAGTCTTCACCAACGGATAAAGCGTACCGTACTCAGTTTCACCTCTCATAGCTCTGGTGCCGTGCCGGTGGAAATCCGTAGTGTCCACCAAGTCAAAAGTTGAATTGGAAAAATCGCACCAATCAACAATGGTATCGCGCCATTTTATTGTTCCGATCCTATAGTCACTCGGTTTGATTTTTCCGGAACGTTTACCCGGGTAACGATATAAGTTTACCAGGTGCAATTCTTCGAAAGAGCCATCCAGTTCTTTCTCAAACCGAGTGAAATGCTTTTTGGACAGCGCCATAAAATGGTCTTCCGGATCGCAAATATGTTCGACAAGCCCAACCCCACGGCAAAGATCGACGTCCTGCGGCTCCGGGTTCGGGGCCTTTACATATTTGATGAAAACGGGTTGCCCGCTGTATCCGGATTGCGAAAGGTGCCGCACAAACGGTGATCGGTGATCGCCATCCAAAAGCTGCACGGGGGGCAAGTCGAACACATGTCTTCCGTCGGATGCAGACCCAGCGTCGGTTTGTCTGATCAAATAGTAATTCTGTACATTCACTGTTGCCATCCACCCATCGCTCTGGCCGCTTTATATCAATGTTTCTTTAGAATTTGCGTAGAGAAATCGAGGATTTAGTCAGATGCAAAACAGACCGAAGAAGATGTGATCCATCAATACCCGTTCGGCAAACTCCGCGCCCACAGGACCGACAAAAACTGGGGCGGATAAACGGGGATAGCACCTAGAATATCCCCTGCCTCCCGAAGAAGGCAGAGGCCTGTTGCCCGCCCCTATCCTAAAACAGCCGCAGGCAATCCTAATTCCTCACGCCATGTGTGTTTCGGCGCGAAGCCGAGCAGGCGTTGGGCTTTCTCGATAGAATAAACCGTTTCGTCCTGCGCCATGGGGCGACGCAGTTCGACGCCTTCGTAATAGCGTGCGCGGACCTCGTCGATCGGGATCGACACGGACATATCGGGGTTGGCGACGTTAAACACCTCGTGCCCCAGACCGTCGGTTTTCAGGCAGCAATCCACCATGTGCCCCAAATCGCGCGCATCGATGTAGGCAAAGATGTTGCGACGGCGCAGGTCAGGGTTTTCGACGAAAGCGGGGAAGTTTTCGGCGTATTCGTGCGGTTCGATCACGTTGTTGATGCGCAGCCCGTAGATGTCATACCCGCTGCGCGCCTGAAAGCTGCGGCCTGTGGCCTCGTTCACGACTTTGGACATGGCATAGCTGTCCTGCGGGATCGTCGGGTGGTCTTCGTCCACAGGGATGTAGTCAGGCTTCAGCTCGCCATCATAGAAACAGATGCCATAGGTCGTCTCGGACGAGGCATAGATGATCTTCTTGATACCCAGCTTCACCGCCGCTTCGATCACGTTGTACGTCGACATGACGTTGGTGCGGTAGGTTTCATTATCCGGCTTGATCAGGATGCGCGGCACAGCGGCGAAATGGACGACCGCGTCGAACTTGGGCACGCCGGTGCCCGGCTCCAGTTCATCGAAATTGGCATAGCTGGTCAGGGCGTTGAACACCTGTCCGCTGTCCGTCAGATCCACGATCAGGTTATCCACGCCCTCGGCCTCAAGCGGGACCAGATCGGCGTTCACCACGTGATGGCCCTGCGCGACCAGATAGGGCAGAACGTGCCGTCCCGCTTTGCCGCTACCGCCTGTGAACAAAATACGCATGTCTTCCTCCGTGGTTCATATTCCGCGACACAAACACATAGCGCACAGGAATGAAAAGAGTGGCATTGATTTTCCTGCCCCCGTCAGGCAGTTGGGGAAGCTGAACACAGGAAGGGACGCCCATGACTCGCATCGACGCAAAATTCGCCGCGCTGAAGGCTGAGAACCGTAAGGCTTTTGTAGCCTACGTAATGGCGGGCGATCCGAACGAGGCGAAATCGCTGGAAATCGTTAAGGCGCTTCCCGGCGCTGGCGTGGACATCATCGAACTGGGCCTGCCCTTTACCGATCCGATGGCCGACGGCCCGACCATTCAGTTGGCCGGTCAGCGCGCGCTGGACCAGCACATGACGCTGGACAAGACGCTGGGAATTGCACGTGCCTTCCGTGAAGAAGATGACACGACCCCGATTGTTCTGATGGGCTACTACAACCCGATCTACAGCCGTGGCGTAGACAAGTTTCTGGTGCAGGCGAAAGAGGCTGGCATCGACGGTCTGATCATCGTCGATCTGCCGCCCGAAGAAGACGAAGAGCTGTGCATTCCGGCACAAAAGGCCGGTCTGAACTTTATCCGTCTGGCCACCCCGACCACAGATGATCAACGTCTGCCAAAGGTTCTGCAGAACACCTCCGGTTTTGTCTACTACGTGTCGATCACCGGTATCACCGGTGCGGCTGAGGCTTCGGGCGCTGATGTGGCCCCCGAAGTGGCACGCATCAAATCCCAGACAGACCTGCCGATCATTGTAGGCTTTGGCGTGAAAACACCTGAAAAGGCCGAAGAAATCGCCGCCATCGCGGATGGCACGGTTGTCGGTTCTGCCATCGTAAACAAGATCGCAGAAGGCCAGTCGGTCGAAGATATCGCGGCTTACGTCAAAACGCTGGCGGATGGTGCGCACCGCGCCTAAGGGCTGCGACCGACCTGATCCATGCTTTTTCTTGCCCCAAAGGGTGAATCGCCCTACTTGGCGCGTTCAACCTTTCGGATTCTCATAGGCAGGGCACCGGAATGATCCAGACGCCGTATTACCTTATCGACAAGTCGCGGCTGCTTCCCAACATGGAAAAGATCGCGTGGCTGCGTGAGCAGTCGGGCGCCAAAGCGCTTTTGGCTTTGAAATGTTTTGCCACATGGTCGGTCTTCGACATGATGAGCGAATATATGGACGGCACCACTTCGTCGTCGCTGTTCGAGGTCAAACTGGGCCGCGAAAAGTTTCCCGGTGAAACGCACGCTTATTCTGTCGCATGGGCCGATCACGAGATCGAAGAAACGCTCGCGCACTCGGACAAGATCATCTTCAACACGGCCAACCAGTTGCGCCGGTTCGAAGAGGTATCGCGCAGCCACACCCGTGGCCTGCGTGTGAACCCCGGTGTGTCCACGTCCGAATTCGATCTGGCCGATCCCGCCCGCCCGTTTTCGCGCTTGGGCGAACACGCGCCCGAAGATATCGAACCCGTGCTTGATCTGGTCAGCGGCTTTATGTTCCACAACAACTGTGAGAACGATGATTTCGACCGGTTCGACGCAATGCTGGGTTCAATCGAGCAGCGCTTTGGTCATCTGATCCGGCAGATGAAATGGATCAGCCTTGGTGGTGGCATCCATTTCACCGGCGAAGGATACCCAATCGACAAGCTGGCCGAACGCCTGAAACGCTTTGCGGGCGAAAACGAGGTGCAGGTTTATCTCGAACCCGGCGAGGCCGCGATCACCAAATCGACCACGCTGGAAGTCACGGTTCTGGACACGCTGCATAACGGCAAAAACCTTGCGATCGTGGACAGTTCCATCGAAGCGCATATGCTGGATTTGCTGATTTACCGCGAAAGCGCCAAGATGGTCCCCAACGAAGGACCGGAAGAATGGATGATCTGCGGCAAGTCCTGTCTGGCCGGTGATATCTTTGGCGAATTCCGTTTTCCGGAACCAATCAAGGCCGGTGACCGTTTGTCCATGCAAGACGCTGCTGGTTACACAATGGTCAAAAAGAACTGGTTTAACGGCGTGAAGATGCCCGCTATCGCGATCCGTGAACTGGACGGCACCGAACGTCTGGTCCGTGATTTCGGGTATGAGGATTTCTCGGCAGCCCTGTCGTGAATGCGCGCGTCCCGCACTGGGCGCAATTGGGAAACCTGACACCAAAGGGGGTCTTGAGAGTTGAAACAGAACGTTCTCATCATCGGCGCAGGTGGCGTCGCTCAGGTCGTGGCGCATAAATGTGCGCAAAACAACGATGTGCTTGGGGATATCCATATCGCCAGCCGGACGCTTGATAAATGTGAAGCGATCCTTGAGTCGGTCCGCGAAAAAGGCGCGATGAAGCAAGAGGGCGTTCTTGAAGCGCATGAGGTCAACGCGCTGGACGTTCCGGCCTTGGTCGCGCTGATCAACAAGACCGGCGTCCAGATCGTGATCAACGTGGGCACTGCTTTTGTGAACATGTCCGTCATGGATGCCTGCATCGAAACCGGTGCGGCCTACATCGACACAGCCATTCACGAAGAACCCGACAAGATTTGCGAAACACCGCCGTGGTATGCCAACTACGAATGGAAGAAACGCGATCTGTGCGCTGAAAAAGGCGTAACAGCGATCCTTGGCGCGGGCTTTGACCCGGGCGTGGTAAACGCCTTCGCGCGTTTCGCGATTGATGAGTATATGGACGAGGTCAAATCCATCGACATCATCGACATCAACGCGGGCAACCACGGGAAATACTTTGCCACCAACTTCGACCCCGAGATCAACTTCCGCGAATTCACTGGCACGGTCTATTCGTGGCAGGAAGGCGAGTGGAAAGAAAACAAGATGTTCGAGGTCGGTCAGGTCTGGGATCTGCCCGTTGTCGGCCCGTCGCAATCCTATATGTCCGGCCATGACGAAGTGCATTCGCTGGCAACGAACTACCCCCACGCGGATGTCCGTTTCTGGATGGGTTTCGGCGATCACTACATCAACGTCTTCACGGTTCTGAAGTCGCTGGGACTGTTGTCCGAACAGCCCGTGACCACAGCCGAGGGCCTAGAGGTCGTGCCGCTGAAAGTGGTCAAAGCCGTTCTGCCCGACCCCGCCAGCCTTGCGCCGAACTACACCGGCAAAACCTGCATCGGCGATCTGGTCAAAGGCATCAAGGACGGCAAGGAAACCGAGGTCTTCGTCTACAACGTGGCGGACCACAAAGAGGCCTATAACGAGGTCGGCTCGCAGGGTATTTCCTACACCGCTGGCGTTCCGCCCGTGGCTGCAGCGATGCTGGTCGCGACAGGTGAATGGGATGCCAAGACGATGAAAAACGTCGAAGAGCTGGACCCGAAACCGTTCTTCACCATCCTCGACAAAATCGGTCTGCCGACCCGCGTTCAGGTTGGTGGCATCGGCGGCGAAGACAAAGCCTGGAACGAATAAGCCTACCGGCTGCCCCGCACAGGGGCAGCCACACGCTTTACGCGTGACGACGCCCCACGACTCAGCTAGACAGTGATCGCTTAGTCGGAGGGCCTATTATGCCCAACAGCAAAACTCATATCGTGATTATCGGCGGTGGTGCCGCAGGTCTGGGATTGGCCCGCAAACTTGCCCGCAACAAAGACCACATTGTCACCTTGGTCGACCGCAACCGCACACATTTCTGGAAACCATTGTTACACGAAGTCGCCGCAGGCGCGCTTGATCCGAACCTTGAAGAGGTCGGCTACGGTGGCCACGCCGCGCGCTGGGGATACCGTTTCTACCAAGGCGAGTTAGACCGGATCGACCGCGCCGCGCAGACCATCACGACACGTCCCCTGCTGGATGATGAGGGCGAGGTTATTCTGGACGCCCAGACGCTGGACTACGATTACCTCGTGCTGGCCTTCGGCGGCGTGTCCAACGATTTCGGCACACCCGGCGTCCGCGAACATGCCCTGTTTCTGGAACACCGTGCGCAGGCCGATGAGTTCCGCAAAAAGCTGTTGAACGAATGCCTGCGTGTGAATGACCGTCGTCAGCGTGGCGAAACCGACGCGACCGTCGACATCGCCATCGTGGGCGGCGGCGCGACGGGGGTTGAGCTGTCGGCGGAACTGGAACAATCCGCCCGTGCCCTGCGGTCTTACGGCCTGACCAACTTTGACGCCGACGCCCTGCGCCTGCATCTGATTGAGGCTGGCCCCCGCCTGCTGCCTGCGCTGGATGAAAAGCTGGTGCAAAAGGTCAGTGATGAACTGACCGATCTGGGTGTGAAGCTTCACACCGGAACCCGCGTCACCGAGGTGCGCAAGGATGGTGTAGAAACTGCCAATGACGGGTTTATCCCCGCCCGCATGGTGCTTTGGGCCGCTGGAGTCAGGGGTGAACCGGATGTGCCGTCACTGTCCGATCTGGAGCTTTCCAATCTGGATAAGTTCGTGACCGAACCCACCCTGCAAACCGTAACGGACCCGAAGATATTTGCCATCGGCGACTGCGCCCATTGTGTTCTGCCTGGTGAACAGCGCCCTGTACCACCCCGCGCGCAGTCGGCGCATCAGATGGCTGACCATGTTGCCCGCGCGATCACCGCGCTTGAGGCAGGCAAACCCGCCCCGCAGTTCGAATACAAAGACCACGGATCGCTTGTGTCGCTATCGCACTTTGCCACGGTGGGCAGCCTGATGGGCAATCTGGTTGGCGGCAAACTGGCGATTGAGGGGCGCGTCGCGCGGCTGGCCTATCAGTCGCTTTACCGGATGCACATCCTACAGGTGCACGGGCCTTTCCGTGGCACAGTCCAGATCATCACGTCATTTTTCAGCCGCGCTTTCAAACCGCGCCTGAAATTGCACTGAAACCTGTTCGGTATACCAACTACTGGTTATTGCACTGCGCCGGTCCTGCGGCTACGCCTAACCCGTCGAAGGGATGGGAGAGACCGATGGCCGTAATCACAAATATCGAAGACCTGCGCCGCATGTATCAGGCGCGCGTTCCCAAGATGTTTTACGACTATGCCGAAAGCGGCAGTTGGACCGAACAGACCTTCCGCGAAAACACCTCGGACTTTGACGAGATCTACCTGCGCCAACGCGTAGCTGTGGACATGGACAACCGGTCGACCAAAAGCCAGTTGATCGGTCAGGATGTATCGATGCCTGTGGCCTTGGCCCCCGTCGGACTGACCGGCATGCAGCACTTTGACGGTGAAATCAAAGCGGCCCAAGCGGCGGCAGATTTCGGCGTACCCTACTGCCTATCCACCATGTCGATCTGTTCGATCGAGGATGTGGCAGAAAACACCTCGGCCCCGTTTTGGATGCAGGTCTACACGCTGAAAGACGACGACTTCATGCAGCGTCTGTTCGACCGCGCGAAGGATGCAAAATGTTCGGCGGCGGTGATCACCGTTGACCTTCAGCTTTTGGGCCAGCGTCACAAAGACCTGAAAAACGGCCTGTCCGCTCCGCCCAAACTGACGCCGAAATCCGTCGCCAACATGATGACCAAGGTCCGCTGGGGTCTGGGCATGTTGCAAACCAAACGTCGCTTCTTTGGCAACATCGTGGGCCATGCCAGCGGTGTGACCGATCCGTCTTCGCTGTCGTCGTGGACCGCGCAGGCGTTTGACCAGTCGCTGGACTGGGATCGTATCCGCGAGTTCCGCAAAATGTGGGACGGCCCGCTGATTATAAAAGGCATCATCGACCCGCGCGACGCGCTGGAGGCCTGCAATGTGGGCGCGGATGCAATCGTTGTGTCGAACCACGGTGGCCGCCAACTGGACGGCGCAATTTCGTCGATCAAGGCGCTGGAACCGATCATGGACGCCGTTGGCGACAAGATCGAAGTGCATCTCGACAGCGGCATCCGCTCGGGTCAGGACGTGCTGAAGGCTCTTGCCATGGGTGCGAAAGGCACATGGATTGGTCGCGCCTATGTCTATGGTCTGGGCGCGATGGGCCAGGAAGGCGTGACCAAAGCGCTTGAGATCATCCACAAGGAACTGGACACATCCATGGCGCTGTGTGGCCGCCGCGATGTGACCAAGGTCGACCGCGATATCCTGTACGTCCCCAAGGGCTTTTCCGACGGCTGGGACGCTTGATCAATCTTCGCGCGCTGGGTCCGCTCAGCGCGCGTTTCGTGCCGTCAACGGCATCAGAACCACCGGCACGATGACCATCAACACGGCGATGACGGTGAAAGACGCGGACAGTCCCGCAGCCTCGGACACGAAACCCATAATGGGCGGTCCCATAAAGAACCCCGCATAGCCGATCACCGACAGACGCGAGATGCCGTAGGCGCGCTGTCTGGCAGGCAGATGCTTACCAACCCACGCGAATGACATCGGCACAGTCACCGACAGACCGGTCCCCAGCAACGCAAAGCCGATATAGGCCAATGCCAGACTGGGCGCATAGGCCGCGATAATGGCCCCTACGGCTGCTACCGCCGCTCCCCATGTGATGACCACGCGCTCAGACATGTGCTGCGCCACGACCTGACCGGACAAACGCCCGATCCCCATGGTCAGCCCCAACAACGCAGGACCCAACGCGCTTTGCGCGGGGCTCGCGTTATGCGCACGTTCCAGATGCAGCGCCGACCAGCCCTCGGTCGCTTGTTCGGACAGGAAAGCCAGCAGAACGATCACGCCTGCAGGCACGATCAAGGCCCATGGCAGGGTCGTGTCGGAATGCTCTTCGTCCGCGACGGGTTTCGGCACAGGGCTGAAGGCGATCAAGACGGCAAAAACAAAGGTCAGGACCGACACGCAGGCCAGAACGCCGAACGGCCCCCACCCTGCGCTGCGGGCCAGCCCCGTGACAACGGCGGACAGCGCGTATGCCATGGAATAAAGCCCATGGTTCAGGTTCATCAAAGACCGACCGCTTTCGGCCTCGAACGCCGATACGCGGGCGTTCATCACCACGTCCATCGTGCCCATCGCCACCGCGACAAGGATCATGCCCGCCGCCAGCGTGACGCCGTTCCAGCCCACCCCCGGCAAGACCGCGAATAACGCCACAAAAGCCGTGACAACAGGCAGCGCCATGCGCCCCAAACGCATATCCGCCCAAGGGGCCAGCCACATCGACAACATCGCCCCAAGCGACGAAATCAGCATGACCACACCGAAATGCCCGTCGGACAATCCGGCATTGCCCTTGATGTCAGGCACCAAGGCTGCGAAAGCGCCCCAGAAGAGGCCCATCGCGATGAAAGCGGCAGCTGGTCCGCGGCTGATATGCAGATCGTTTATCATGAATCCGACGTGCCACGGGGAAACTTCCCCGTCCAGTGGGTGAATCTTCTTGCCAATCGGGGGAATCCAGTCTATCGCGCGGGCTTCATGCGGGGTGACAGCCTTGGAGGCACCCTGCCCTATGATATGGAGAATACATCATGGCTGGAGAAATTCCTGATCTTCACGCCCAGGAACGTACGGGGACAGGCAAGGGCGCCGCTCGTCAAGCACGTCGCGACGGCTTGGTTCCTGGCATCGTTTTTGGTGGTGACGCGGACCCGCTTCCGATCAACATCCCCTTCAACGCCCTGCTGAAACGCCTGAAGGCCGGTCGCTTTAAGTCGACCCTGTTCAACCTCAAGGTTGACGGCCACGAAGACGTGCGCGTGATCTGCCGTGACGTTCAGCGTCACATCGTAAAAGATCTGCCGACACACGTTGATTTCATGCGTCTGCGCCGCACAACAAAAATCAACCTGTACATCCCGGTTGAGTTTGTTGGCGAAGAAACATCGCCCGGCATCAAGCGCGGCGGCGTTCTGACTGTTGTTCGCCCCGAGATCGAACTGGTTGTTACAGCCGGCGACATCCCCGAGAAGATCGAAGTAGACGTCTCTGGCATGGCCATCGGCGACACACTGACAATCTCTCAGGTGACACTGCCTGAAGGCGCAAAGCCGACAATCGACCGTGACTTTGTTATCTGCAACGTTTCCGCACCGTCCGGTCTGGTTTCCGCAGAAAACGAAGCCGAAGGCGAAGAAGAGGTTGCAGCAGAAGAATAATCTTCTGTCGCACGACTTACAGAAAAGCCCCGCTGATCCAGCGGGGCTTTTTCTTTTGGGGGCGTCCGAATGCGGTGTCATCCCCTGTCGGGGGAAGGAAAGCTTTGGGTCAGCTTAGAGCTCATATCCCGATTGAACAGCGCGGTCAGCGCGTTGGACAGGGGCTGTGACCGTTCAAGGATTTTATAAAGGCGTTTACGATCCCATTCGATGAACCGCGCCCCTTGACCCAGATCAACGGTGGCGGTGGCCTCGCTCGCTTTGCCTTGAATGAACGAAATCTCGCCGATGAAAACGTTCGACTGCATTTTGATCCGTTGATTGTCGCGCTCCAGAAATACAGGCCCCTCCAGCACGTAATACAGCGACGTTGGCACGGCGCCCTGAGACACCAGCTGTTCGGGCTGATCGACTTTCCTGACCTGCCCTGCGCGCATCACCTTGCGGAACTGGCCGGGCGTCATGGTGGGGAAATGCGCAAACAGCGCCTTACGCTCTGCCGTCATGCCCAACGTCGTCCGCTCGACCAGAATACGGATTAAGGTCACCAAATTCGCGGCCCCGATCATTAGGCTGGCAAAGATCGCATCCCAAAGCGGCGTGTCACCGACGGTGAAGTAATAGAGGATGTAAAAGGCTGTTCCGAACAGCAGCAGAACACGCAGCCAAAGCCCGTCGCGCACCAGCAGGCCCGCCACGTAAAAGACCAACGCGGCACGCGCAAACAGGGCCGGATCAATGGCGAGTAAAGATGACATACACTCAAGCCAGCATCACAAAGACAAGATAGACGATGCCCAGCATGGTGAGCTGGTGAAGAAACTGATCGAACCCGAGCTGTACCCAGAAAATATGGTCATGTGGTTTGGCATTCCCCTGAAACCGGACCTTGGCCCAGTCGATATGGTAGTGAACGATGGCATCCCCCGCCCCGAACGCCAAAGCGATAGGAACAGGTGCGAAAAACAAAAGCGCGATGGTTGTCCCGATCCCGTGCAACACGGCATGTAAAACCCCGCCAATAGCCCCGTACTGGCCTTTCGCGCCAAGCATGGCGGGCGTTTGGAAGCAGAAGTCAGCCAGAAAATGTTTCAGCTGCAACAGCAAGAGACACAAGATAATCGCCATCAGAAACCGTCAACTCTTAAAAATGTCACGTGCGATTTCGAAGCGGAAAAGGGTCGAAACACGCGGATCAATAGGTTGGTCAAATTAGCCCCTCTTCCCCTGAACATCTTGATCTAACCCCTTATTCCCCGCGCCTGTCGAGGTTTAAGTTTCGATCGAGCCGTTCAGGCCAAATGTTTGCAGCCTGAGAATCCTAGAATGTCACCACCCGAAACTCTGTGCGGTTACTCACGTCTATGGGTTGTATTTTGAAACGCGATACTTCAGCCAAAATGATTGACATCTAGCCAATAAGTTGTGTCCACTTTCGTTGCATCCGGCCTTTTCAGGCACCACCAAAGGGAACACACGCCATGACAGATGTTGCACGACCACAGACGGCGACTGTTGGCTGGATGGGATTTGCCACAGGGGCCTGCGCGCTTGTTCTGACGATAGCAATCTTCTGGGCCGGCCCCTTTGCACCCCAGCAAAGCGTGGATGTCAGATTGGGCGAACTGGCCGCTGATATCGCCAAGGCCGCCGCGCGATCGGTGGCCGGACAGCCCCAACCGGCACCGGTGGCACCGGAAAAGAACATCGACGACTACTTGCAGGTTCTGGTTGGTGTGCTTGCCGCGGTTGCGTTCATACTTGGCATCGCATCCTTCATGCGCCGTGAACGGGGACAGGTTGCCTTTTCGGGCATTGCCCTTGGCGGGCTGGCCATCGGGTTCCAGCTGTTCACATGGACGATCATGGTGATCGCAGGCGTTGTGATCATTTTCGGAATCATGGCATCGCTCAGCGAAACCTTTGGCGACATTTTTGGCGGGCTCTTCGGCGGCTAGACCGCCAGAGCCATCGGCCACACTTTCCGCGTTGATCGCACGAGCGATCAAAAAAGATTTGCCATATCCCCCTGTCCTTTGCTAAGCGCTCGACCATGACGATGATGATGACAACAATTATGGCGACTAAGACCACCGCTCCGGCGGGGGCTGTTGTCATGTTGTCTACCATCTGAGACTGACAAACAGACAGCCCCGCCGGAAGCGGACGGGGCTCTGATGATCAGCGTTCCCGTCCTCTCCGACAAAACCAGAGAGAAGACCAATGAACGCACATGTATCCCTGAATTCCGAGGACTCTGATCCCTACCAAGACAATGCGCTGGTTGTGGCCGTGGTCGGCGCAACTGGCGCTGTGGGCCGCGAACTGATCCGCTGCCTTGAAAACCGCAAGCTGCCCGTCGGCGAACTGCGCCTGCTGGCTTCGGCCCGCTCTGCTGGCCAACTGATGTCCTTCCGCGACACATCCCTTCCGGTCGAAGAACTGACCGAAGACAGTTTCAACGGCTGCGACATCGTCTTTTTTTCGGCCGGTGCGACCCTGTCGCGCAAATATGCGCCGCTGGCCGTGCGCGCGGGCGCTGTCGTGATCGACAATTCCTCGGCCTACCGCATGGATTCCACCGTGCCGCTGGTCGTGCCCGAAGCCAACGCCAACGCCCTTGCGCCCCACGCGGGCATCATTGCGAACCCCAACTGTGTGGCGGCCATCGCAACTGTGGCCCTTGCCCCTCTGGCCCAGTGCTGGACTGTGTCCCGCCTGAACATGGTGACATACCAATCCGCCTCGGGCGCAGGTGCCGCCGCGATGGAAGAACTCCGCGCCGCCACTCAGGCGCATCTGGCAAACGAACCCTTTGAGCAAAAGGTTCTGCCCCACCCCTATGCCTTCAACCTGTTCAGCCACAACGCTGAGATCGATGAAGAAACCGGCTATAACGGCGAGGAACTGAAGGTCATCGCCGAAACACGCCGCATCCTGCATATGCCGAAACTGCCCATCGGCGTGACCTGCGTGCGCGTGCCGGTGCTGCGCGCCCATTCCATCGCCCTGTCGATCCGCTTTGACGGCTATGTCAGCCCTGAACAGGTCCGCGCCTGTCTGGCAGATGCGCCGGGCGTCCGTCTGGTGGATGACGCCGCCAAGAACTATTTCCCGATGCCCAGCGACGCAACTGGCATTGACGAAGTTCTGGTCGGCCGCATCCGCACCGATCTGGGCGATCCGTCGGGCAGCACAATCGCGATGTTCCTGTCCGGCGATCAGTTGCTAAAGGGCGCGGCCCTGAACGCGGTACAGATCGCTGAAACACTGATCTCGGCCAACGCGGCCTGATCACACGGGATCTGTCTGTTGCGCCAAGCGGGGGATGTGCGCCCCGCTTGGTTGCGCATACCCCGCCTTGCGCCTATTTCTGGTGCGCAACCATGGAGGGCTGCGATGAAACTGTTTGTCGGTCTGGGAAATCCGGGACGAGAGTACGCTGGAAACCGTCATAATATCGGCTTCATGGCGCTTGATCGCATTGCCGAAGACCACGGCTTTGGCCCGTGGAAATCCAAGTTTCAGGGTGAGCTGACCGAGGGCCGTCTGGGCTCTGACAAGGTTCTGCTTCTGAAGCCAATGACATTCATGAACCGCTCGGGCCAGTCGGTTGGCGAAGCGATGCGATTTTACAAAATCGATCCCGCTGACGTCTGTGTTTTCCACGACGAACTTGACCTCGCGCCCGGGCGCTTGAAGGTCAAAATGGGTGGCGGACACGCGGGCCACAATGGTCTGCGTTCCATTCACGGACATATCGGCGAAGGCTACCAACGCGTACGTCTGGGCATCGGCCATCCGGGCCGCAAGGAATTGGTTGCGGGCTATGTGCTGCACGATTTTGCCAAGGCCGAACAGGACTGGCTGGATGACATGATGCGCGGCATTTCCGATGGTGCGGCGGATCTGGCCGATGGCGATGCTGGCGGTTTTATGAACAAAGTCGCACTGCGGACGGCTCCTCCGCGTTCTTCCACCACGCCCAAGAAAAAGCCTGATCCGAAGCCTGTCTCGGCCCCCGAACCCGCTCCTGAACCCGTCGAAGACACACGCAGTCCGCTGCAAAAATTGGCGGATAAATTCAGATGACAGTGCTCGACGTCTTTCGCGCTCAGGCCACCGCCTGCACCGCTTTGGGTTCGCCCTTTACAGCACGTCTGATGACGCTGTGCGCCGAACATCTGACCACCGATACCCCTGTTGGGGCGCATGTCCTGAACTGGAAAGGCGATCCCTCCATTCAGGCGGATTCCGTGCCGCTGCGACTGGCGGGTGCGTTGCACCGGCTGGTTCTGCGCGGCGATCCTGATCTTTCGCCCCATTGGCCGCCGCACGAAACGGACGATGCGGCGCTGTGGGCAATCGTTGAAACCGCGCTGACCGACAAGGCAGACCAGATCATTCCTCTGCTCGCCTCTGCCCCGCAAACCAACGAAGTCCGCCGGTCTGCGGTAATCATCCCCGCATTGCACCTGATTGCCGCGTGGGCGGGCAAACCGCTGTCGATCATGGAACTGGGCGCAAGCGCTGGCCTGAACCTGCTGAACGACCAGTTCGCCGTGGACACCGGCACCGTCCGGTATGGCCCGCAAAACCCGCTGTTCACCCTGACACCCGAGTGGACAGGCGACCATCCCCCCCCCGCCAGTGTCGATATCGCAGCACGGCGCGGCGTCGATCTGACGCCCATCTCGGCCGAAAAGCCCGAGGACTGCGAGCGGCTGATGTCCTACATCTGGCCCGATCAGGAAGACCGCAAAACCCGCACGCAAGCCGCCCTAGAGGCCGCACGTCGCAGTGGCCTGACACCGGATGCAGGCGATGCGGGCGATTGGCTGACTGATGCCCTGCCCCGCACCGATCCCGACCATATGGCAGTGATCTATCATACCGTCGCGTGGCAGTATTTCCCCGAGGCGACCAAGGCCACCGCCATGAAAGCAATGAACGCATTTGGCGCAGACCGCCCCCTTGCCCGCATTTCCATGGAAAACGACGGTCAGGGCAAAGGTGCGCTGGTGACACTGACACTTTGGCCAGAAGCGCGCGAAATCGTATTGGGCCGCGCAGATTTTCACGGAAGATGGGTGGACTGGACCGGCCCGACGCGCTTGGATTGAAATATGGAAAAAGACGCTTCACTGAATGTTTTCGGCCAAGACCTGAAGTCTTGCTCTGATGATCCCCTGACAGGTTTCTACCGTGACGGCCATTGCAACACCTGCATGGCTGATCAAGGCAGCCATACCGTCTGTGCGATCATGACAGCAGAGTTTCTGGCCTTTTCGAAATACGTCGGCAACGATCTGTCGACCCCGCGACCCGAGTTCAATTTCCCCGGCCTGAACGCGGGGGATCAGTGGTGCCTGTGTGCGGGCCGTTTTCTGCAAGCCCATGACGAAGGTTGCGCCCCACGCGTGAACCTTGAGGCCACGCACCAGAAAGCACTGGAAATCGTGCCCTTCGAGATTCTCAAGAAATACGGATTAAACGGCTAACGTCAGGCCGCATCATCGGTGACGGTGGCTGGTGCCGTCGCCACCTGATCGTCCATCAGCGCATCGATGAACAGCGACAAAAGCTGTGGTCGGCCACTGACGCCCGCCTTGCGGTAGATGGCGTTCGTTTGCGCCTTGACCGTGCCCTCTGATGTCTGGCGCAGGGCGGCGATTTCGGTCGTGGACAGGCCTTTGATCGAAAACAGCGCAACGTCCCGTTCGGCAGGGGTCAAACCCCATTCGGTAAAGCGTTCGTTCAGCACATCCATGAATGCACCGGAAGCCAGACGCAGTGATGCCTCAGCCTTGTCCCGCGCCCGCGCGCTTCTACGCAGTAGGATAGCGGTCATCACAACCCCGAGGATCAGGCCCACTCCTGCGAGGATTTCGATGGTTTCGTACAGCGCCCAGGAAATCGGTTTCGAAGGAAATCCGACAAGCGACGATAGCATTTCCCACAAAAACACCGACGCACAGATCAGCTGAAGCGCCAGAAGCAGGGAAAAGATCAACCGCTCTTTCATATATTAAGTCCCGCCAGTCATGTTGCGGGATATGCGCGCCGGTCAATCATCATCGTCGTGATCATCTTCGTCATCGTCGTCTTCTTCATCGTCGTCGCTGTCGTCTTCGTCGTCGCTGTCGTCATCATCATCGTCGTCGTCACGATCATCATCGTCATCGTCGCGATCATCATCGTCGTCATCGTCATTCGACCCAGAGCCGCTGTTGGACGACGAACTTCCACTAGAGCTGCCAGATGACGAGTTGTATTTATCGTCATCATAATCATCGTCGTCGTTTTCGTCTTCGAAATAGTCCCGAAGGATCGCTCCGGTCTTCGGATTGAAAACGATTTCACGTTCACCAAAGGGCGACTCTGCATGTACCCGCACACGGCCAAGCCATGTGCGGGACACTTCGATCCGCGTGTATCCCTGATTGCGTAGGGTTTGGACAATCTGGTCTTGTGCCGATTGCGCCAACGCGGGAACGCCGGACAGCAGCGCACCAATCAGAACAAGAGTATGTAGATAACGCGGCACCATGGCTCAAACCTTTTCACAGGACGGGACGGGAATAAACCATGGTGGCACGAAGGTCATGAGTGTTGGACGAACCGACTGATCAGTCGTCGTCGTCCTCATCATCATCGTCGTCATCATCTTCATCATCGTCGTCGTCATCGTCGCTATCGTCATCATCATCGTCATCGTCGTCATCATCGTCGTCGTCGCTGTCGTGATCGTCATCGTGATCATCGTCATCATCGTCGTCGTCGTCATCATCATCGTCTTCATCGCGATCATCGTCATCCAGAAAATCTTCATCGCGTTGATCGATGCTGACGCCGGGGCTGATGTTTTCACCAGCCGAGCTTTCGACTTCCTGTTTCAGAATCTGGCCAGTCGCAGCATCATAGATGACTTCGATCTTCTGGCCGCCGCGAATTGCTTCGACCTTGATCTGTGTCGGGCCTGTTTTGATTTCGATGGCAGTGAAGCCTTGCGATTGCAGGTCTGTGACGATCTGGTCAGTCGCCGATTGCGCCAAGGCCATTTGCCCCAGCAATCCTGCAGCCAGTACCAGGCCCAGTGTCTGTGTCTTGCGCTTCATAGTGATCTCCTCTCATCAAAGCTGTGCCGTGTTAGATGATCGGTAAATTACAACTCAGGCTATCAACCCACGGTCTAGATCACCCTGCATAAACCGCAGGACTAGCGCCATAAACTTTGGTTTATCCAAAGAAAAACCCCGCCTTTTGGAAAAGCGGGGTTTCGCAAGCACAAGTAAAACAACGACTTAGTCGATTGTGCGGCCTTCTGTATCGCTCATATCGAACCCAAGCGCCTTGGCGACTGTAAAGATGTCTTTGTCGCCGCGACCACACATGTTCATTACGATAATATGGTCTTTCGGCAGATCCGGCGCGATTTTCGCGACGTGTGCCAGCGCGTGCGACGGCTCCAACGCGGGAATGATGCCTTCGGTTTCACAGCAGAGCTGGAACGCATCCAGCGCCTCGCGGTCGGTGATCGCCACGTATTGCGCACGACCGATGTCATGCAGCCATGCGTGCTCGGGACCGATGCCCGGATAATCCAGACCCGCCGAGATCGAGAAGCCTTCAAGGATCTGACCATCGTCATCCTGCAACAGGTAGGTGCGGTTGCCATGCAGAACGCCCGGACGCCCGCCTGTCAAAGATGCACAGTGCTCCATCTTTTCGTTCACGCCTTTACCACCGGCCTCAACACCGATGATGTTGACCGCCTTGTCGTCAAGGAACGGATAGAACAGACCCATCGCGTTCGACCCGCCACCAATCGCGGCGATGATCGTATCGGGCAGACGGCCCTCGGCCTCCATGATCTGTTCTGTAGCTTCCTTGCCGATGATCGACTGGAAATCACGCACCATCGCCGGATAGGGGTGCGGACCGGCGACTGTGCCGATGCAGTAGAACGTATCGCGGACGTTGGTCACCCAATCGCGCAGCGCGTCGTTCATTGCGTCTTTCAGCGTGCCACGGCCGGATGTGACCGGCACAACCTCGGCCCCGAGCAGACGCATGCGGAACACGTTCGGTGCCTGACGCTGAACGTCATGCGCCCCCATGTAGACGACGCATTTCAGACCGAACTTGGCGCAGACCGTTGCCGTCGCCACGCCGTGCTGACCGGCCCCTGTTTCCGCGATGATACGGGTCTTGCCCATACGGCGCGCCAGAATGATCTGGCCCAGCACGTTGTTGATCTTATGCGCGCCGGTGTGGTTCAGCTCGTCACGCTTGAGATAGATTTTCGCGCCGCCCAGACGCTCGGTCAGGCGTTCGGCGAAATAGAGCGGCGACGGGCGGCCAACGTAGTGCTTCCAGAGATAGTCCATCTCGTCCCAGAAGCTCTGGTCGGTCTTCGCATGCTCATACTGCTTTTCCAGTTCAAGGATCAGCGGCATCAGCGTTTCCGACACGAACCGGCCGCCGAACTGGCCGAAGCGGCCCTTTTCGTCAGGTCCGGTCATAAAGCTGTTGAAGAGATCATTCATAGCATAGTCGTCCATCGCAAAGTGTCGCCCCTGTCTACGCATCTGTGTCCGGGGTTTCCAGTGTCAAATCGAGGCATGCAGGAATACACGTTTTGCGCTTCCTTTCGCATAGAAGGGTACGGGTGTTCCCAGACCTCATTATTCGGGTTTTCAGCCAAACAGGTTGGATGCAAAGGTGATCCAGATCGCCGTTTCCGTCAGGAATTGAACAGCCCCCAGAACATCACCTGTCTGCCCGCCGATTTTCCGCTTGGCCTGAAAGGCGATCAACGCGGCAACCAAGGCGCACACAACCAATTGCACAGGCCAAACGACCAGCGCACCAACAGCCAAAACCACCACCACAACCCGTGCTGCGGTCGAACGGCCTGACGCAAGCTGCGCCATCCCGTCGTCGCGCGCCAGCGGCAAAGCCTCCTGCACCACGACCATCGCCGCGCGGCTTAGGACGGCTGCGAAAAGAAATTCCGACAGGTCCGGCGCAGCGGCGGCGACAGAGCCGACCCACAGAAGCGACACAAGGATCATCGCCAGCACGCCGTAGCTGCCCACGCGGCTGTCGCGCATGATTTCAAGCGCATGGGCCTCGTCGCGCCCGCCGCCTATGCCATCGGCGTAATCTGCCAGCCCGTCAAAATGCAAAGCACCCGTCGCCAGCGCCAGAACGGCCAAGGCCACGCCCGCAGACACCATCGGCGGAAGGCCCAAAGCGGTGGCCGCAGCATGGGCGGCCCATGTCAGGCCACCGATCAGAAGACCCACAAAGGGAAACGCCCAGCGCGCAGCAGACAGGTCAGGCGCATCGCCCATGATGCGACCGGCGGGAAGCCGTGTCAGCATCATCACCGCCAACTGCACTTCTGCAAGGCGTCCGCGCAGGCTCATCCGTCGGACACGCCTGCTTCAGCAAAAGTTGCCATGCCGTTGTGGCATTCAAGTGCAGACCGCAGAATGCCCAGCGCAACAGCCGCGCCCGAGCCTTCGCCCAGCGCCATGTCCAAAGACAGAACCGGCTGTTTGTTCAGTGCATCCAACAGACGTGCATGGCCGGGCTCGCGGCTGACGTGGCCAACAACACAGTGGTCCAGGAAACGCGGATCGGCGGCAAACAGGGGGGCTGTGGCAGCGGTACAGATGAACCCGTCCAAAATGACGGGAATACGCAGCGCGCGCGCCTGAAGAACGGCGCCACAAATGGCCGCCTGTTCGCGTCCGCCTACTGCAGATAACAGGGCAAGACCCGAGGCGTCTGAATTGACCGCGCAGGCACGGGTGATCGCGTCGACCTTGCGGTTCACGCCCGCATCGTCCGATCCCGTACCGCGCCCAACCCAGTCTTTCGAATCCCCCCCAAAGGCCGCCATCGCAAGGGCCGCAGCAATCGTCGAGTTGCCGATCCCCATTTCCCCCAGAACCAACACACTTGCATCACCATCAACGGCCTCGGCCCCACGGCGCATCGCGTCCAGTGTTTCAGCCTCGGTCATGGCCGCGCCTTGGGTGATGTCGTTGGTGGGCGTATCAAGATCGATCGCGATCACTGACAGATCCGCACCATTCGCGCGGCACAGCTGGTTGATCGCGGCACCACCATGTTCAAAGTTGGCCACCATCTGCGCAGTCACTTCCTGCGGGAACGGGTTAACCCCTTGGGCGCAAACGCCATGGTTGCCGGCAAAGACAACAGCCTGAGCGCGCTTGATCGACGGGCGATCTGTCTCCTGCCAACCGGCCATGAAAATCGCCAGTTCTTCCAGACGCCCCAATGCACCCATCGGTTTTGTCAGGCTGTTCTGACGCTCCGTCGCGGCATTGATCGCGCCGGCGTCAGCCGCAGGCAGGGTTTCAGCCAAAGCAGCAACAGCTTCAAGCGAGGTGATGTCAGAAAGGAGTGTCATTTGGTTTTACCCTCATTGGATGGCCCGCCACCGCAAGCCAAACTTCATCGCACGCCTCGGCCACGGCCTGATTCACGTAGCCAGCGGCATCGCGAAAGGCCCGCGCCAGTTTGTTCTCTGGCACGATCCCCAGCCCGACTTCGTTCGTCACGAAAACCACGGGCGCGCTTTGTGTTGTTAGTGTTTCGACCAGACGGCCGGTTTCGGCCTGCCAGTCAGCGTCATCAAGCATCAGGTTGGTCAGCCACAGGGTCAGGCAATCTACCAGCCTTGGCTGGTCACCGTCTGTGGACATCAAGGCGCCAGCCAGATCGGTGGGCGCATCGACCTCCGTCCACTCCGGACCGCGTCGCGCCTTATGGGCTGCCACGCGTGCTGCCATCTCGGTGTCACCATCATAAATGCGCGACGTTGCGATATAGATAGCCCGCCCACAGGGCTGTAGCGCCTTGCGTTCCGCCAGTTGGGATTTCCCCGACCGCGCGCCACCGGTTATCAGTATCGACTTTTTCATCATTCCGTGGGAAAGCACTTTCCAATGCAAAAATAAAGTCCGAAAGCCGACCTCTTGGGTACAAATGCGAACTCCAGCGCCGAGTTGATCCTGATCCGTCACGCGCCCGTCGCTGTTCCCGGTCGCCTGTTTGGCCGCACGGATGTGGACGCCAAAATCGATGCGGATGCAGTGGCTGCGGCAAAGGCCAAAATCGGCCCTGTTGCACGTGTCATCAGCAGCCCTGCCCTGCGCTGCCGCCAAACGGCAGAGGCTTTGTTTGACAGCTTTGAACAGGATCACCGCCTGTGGGAACAGGACTTTGGCGACCACGACGGCCTTCTGTTCGAAGAGCTTCCCGATCTGGGCGTCCTCAGCAGCGCCGATCTGGTCCGATACGCCGCCCCCCGTGGTGAAAGCTTTGAGCAAGTTTGCGATCGTGTGGCCCCTGCCTTGGCGGACCACAGCCGCGCGGCTTTGACGCACGGCAGCACGGCGTTGGTCGTCCACGCGGGCGTGATCCGCGCGGCCTTGGCCTTGGTGACAGGGCACGTTCCCGGCGGACTTGCGTTCGAGGTGGCGAACCTGTCGGTCACACGCCTGCGCTGCGGTCCCGACGGTCCGTTGTCCGCGATCGAGGTGAATGGCAGATGACAGCGGCCACCGTCACAGGACATTTCGGCGAATGGGTGCAGGGGCGTTTCGGCCCTGATGGACCGGTCGTCCTGATCACACTGCCCTGCCCCGACTTTCGCGTTACCGCACCGGGCGACGACACGACGGCGTTCAGCGCTGACGTGTTGTCACGTTTTGCGGCCCGCTTGGGGATCGACAATTTGCCAAAAGGCGTCACGCGGAACTTCCCGTTGGGCATCGGCGGCGGCGCGTCGACGGCTACCTTGGTGGCGCTGGCCCGCGCGGCGGGTTTCAGTGGGTCAGATGAAACACTGGCAGGCGCATGCATTGCCGCCGAACAGGCAAGTGACCCGTTGATGTTTGCAGACCCTGACCGACTGGTTTGGGCATCGCGGCAGGGGCGTGTCCTGCGCGAAGTTACCCGACCTCCGCCTGCGACCATCCTTGGCGGGTTGTGGGGGGCGCCGCAACGCACCGATGCCACGGACACCGATTTCGACGACGTCAGCGACCTGATCGATGACTGGCAGGTCGCCGCCGACAAAGGCGATCTGACGCGCCTTGCCGCCATCGCCACGTCTTCAGCACAACGCTGCACAATGCGCCGTGGTCCTACCGATCCGATGGCCGAACTGGCGCGCGACCTCGGGGCGCTTGGCATGGTACGGGCGCACACCGGATCGGCGCGTGGGCTTGTTTTTGCCCCCGACACTGTCCCACCCCATGGCGCCGCCGCGCTACGCGAGGCCGGCCTGACTGACATCCTTTGCTTTCAGACGGGTCGCGCATGAGTTTCGTGTTGATGATGCTGGGCGGAATGATCCTTGATCTGGCTTTCGGCTGGCCGGATAAGCTTTATGCGCGGATCGGGCACCCAGTGACGTGGATCGGCAAGGCCATTAGCATCTGCGAAACACGCCTGAACAACGGTTCTCGGAACGCCCGCATCTTGGCCGGCGCGGTGACCGTTCTGGTCGTTGTCGCCTTGGCTGCGGTCCCGATGATCGTGGTTCAAGCGGCCCTTCCCGACAGCTGGGTCGGGACGCTGATCGGCGCGGTTCTGGCTTGGCCGATGATCGCACTGCGGTCCATGCGCGATCATTACCAAGCCGTCGCCACGGCCTTGGCCGCCAACGATCTGCCCGCCGCGCGCTACGCTGTCAGCATGATCGTCGGGCGCAATCCATCGCAACTGGATGCACCCGCCGTTGCGCGCGCTGCGACAGAAAGCCTTGCTGAGAACACATCAGACGGGATCGTTGCGCCGCTGTTTTGGGGGGCGCTGCTGGGGCTTCCGGGCATCTATGCGTACAAAGCGATCAACACGATGGATTCGATGATCGGCCACAGGTCTGACCGATACGAAGCCTTTGGTAAGGTCGCTGCGCGGGTTGATGATGTGGTCAACCTGATCCCCGCGCGCCTGACCGGTCTGGCCTTTGCCTGTGCCTCCAGCCGCCCGTTGGTTGCCCTGAAATCAATGCTCCGCGATGCGCCGAACCACCGTTCGCCCAACGCTGGCTGGCCCGAGAGCGCAATGGCCGCTGCGTTGAACGTCAGACTATCCGGCCCACGGGTTTATGACGGCCATACAGCCAACGAACCTTGGCTGAACGAAGGGGCACCTGACCCCGATGCGCAGGCGATGAGCAAGGCTGTGTCACTCTATCACCGCGCCCTAGTTCTTTGCGGGCTTGCTTTGGCCGGGCTGGCGATGCTTTAAGGCCCCGATGACACAGAGCAGAGATCATGGCGGCAATCTGGATGCGGCGATGGCCCGCTTCGGCGGGACGTCGGACGATTGGCTTGACCTGTCCACCGGCATCAATCCGATGCCCTACCCGTTACCGCCGATCCCGCAAACATCATGGGAAGTTCTACCTCGCAAGACCGAGATGGCACGCCTGTCCGAGATCGCTGCCCAAGCCTACAACACGCCCGCCCGCGTGATCGCAACATCCGGTGCCCAAGGCGCGATCCAGATGGTGCCTTGGCTGCGCGCGCCCGGCCATGCTGCGGTGCTGGCCCCGACCTATAACGAACACGCCGCCGCGCTGCGTGCCTGTGGCTGGCAAGTGGATGAGGTCAGTAAGCTTGACGCATTGGCCGGCGCCGATCTGGCCGTCGTGGTCAACCCCAACAACCCCGACGGACGACGCACCACACCTGACCGCCTGAAGGCAATGTCGCAGCAAGTTGGTCTGTTGATCATCGACGAAAGCTTTGGCGATCCTGAACCGGACTTGTCGCTGGCCCCGCAGTTGGAACAGGACAACGTTGTGATCCTGCGGTCTTTCGGGAAATTTTATGGTCTGGCCGGTGTGCGACTGGGCTTTGCTCTGGCGCAAGGTTCGTTGGCGGATCGGCTGGCGGACATGGTCGGCCCGTGGCCCGTATCCGGCCCCGCGATTGATATCGCCTGTCAGGCATTGGCCGACACGTACTGGCAAGAACAGACGATTGACTGGCTGACGGCAGGCTCTGACCGCTTGGACGCTATGGCGCAAAAGGCGGGTTGGGAAGTGGTGGGCGGCACGCCCTTATTCCGGACCTACGCCACACCGGATGCGTCCGCCGCGCAGAATGCCCTTGCCGCGCATCATATCTGGAGCCGGATTTTCCCCTATTCGAACAGCTGGATACGTCTGGGCCTGCCCAAAGATGACCGCTGGTCACAGCTTGAAGCCGCCATGGGGGCTGCGACATGCTAATGACCGATGCGCATCGCGCGCAGCTTCAGGACATTCTGACGTGGCGGCGCGATATTCGCCACTTCCGCACCGACCCGCTGCCCGACGGCATGCTGGATAAACTGCGCCACGCGATGGACAGCGCGCCGTCAGTCGGCAATGCCCGCCCGTGGCGGGTGTTCCGCGTGATCGATCCCGACCTGCGCACAAAGGTCCGCGATAATTTCGCGAAACAGAATGCGGCGGCCGCGCGCGCCTACGACGACGCTGACCGCGCCGCATATGAAAAGCTGAAACTGTCCGGTCTGGATTCCGCACCCGAACATCTGGCGGTCTTCACCGAAACCGCACCTGTCGAAGGGCGTGGTCTGGGCCGTCAGACGATGCCCCAGACACTTGAGCAGTCGACGGCCATGGCAATCTATTCGCTGTGGCTGATGGCCCGCGCCTGCAATATCGGTGTTGGCATGGTGTCGATCATTGATCCGGATGGCATCGAAAAGCTGTTCGATGTGCCCGATACGTGGCGCTTCACCGCCTACCTGTGCATCGGACACCCCGAGTTTAACGACGATACGCCCCTGCTTCACCGTGCCGGATGGCAGGAAAACACCAAAGCCCACTGGCTAGATCGCTGATCACCGCGCCAGTTCAAGCAAGCCTTCCACATCAAGATGCGTCTCAAGATGATCGGCCAGCGCGTCCAGCGTCTGTTCGATTGTCGCCTCGTAGGCGTTGCCCGACGGCGCGACGCCCAGACGCGACAGCCATCCTGTCCGGAACCCGTCGTCGGAAAACATCCCATGCAGATAGCTGCCCGCGACGCGCCCGTCGGCGGAAACCGCGCCTTCGGGTGTATCCCCTATAAAGGCAAAGGGCCTTGCGCGATCAGGGCCGTCTGATTGGCCGATGTGGATTTCATAGCCATGAAACGGCAGGTCCGAGGCCGCGTGACGGGCCGAAACCTCACGCAGGCTTTTGTCGCCGCTCATCCGTGTTTCGATATCCAACAGGCCAAGGCCCGGCGTTGAACCGGCAGGCCCCTCCATCCCGTCAGGGTCATGCACCGCGCGGCCCAGCATCTGATAGCCGCCGCATATGCCCAGCACATGTCCACCACGGCGGTGGTGTGCAATCACGTCAATGTCCCAGCCTTGTTCCCGCATGAACGCCAGATCGCCCCGTGTCGATTTGGAACCAGGCAGGATCACAACATCCGCATCGGCAGGAACAGGATCACCGGGCGACAGCATGGTGACACGCACGCCGGGTTCCTGCGCCAGCGGATCAAGATCGTCGAAATTGGCAATCCGGCTTAGCCGCAAACACACAACGTGCAACCCGTCGCGCGATGGAGGTGTGGCGATATCTAACGCGTCTTCGGCAGGCAAGCGCCAGCTTTCGGCAAACCACGGCGCGACGCCAAAGCCGCGCCAACCGGTCTGCTCCTCGATCATTTTGTATCCGTCATCGAACAGAGTCGGATCGCCGCGGAACTTGTTGATCAGAAACCCTTTGATCAGGTCCCGGTCACCGTCAGGCAACACAACCTTGGTGCCCACCACCTGCGCGATGACCCCGCCGCGATCAATATCGGCGCAAAGAACCACAGGAACATCAGCCGCTTCGGCAAAGCCCATGTTGGCGATGTCACCCTTGCGCAGGTTGATTTCCGTTGCGCTGCCTGCGCCCTCGACTATCACCAGGTCATAGGTGCTGCGCAGCCGATTGAAGCTGTCCAGAACGGACACCATCAACTGTTTCTTCAGCTTGGCGTATTCGCGGGCACGGACCGTTGTCAGCCGCTTGCCCTGCACCACGACCTGCGCGCCAATATCCGTTTCGGGCTTGAGCAGAACCGGATTCATGTCCGTATTCGGCGCCAATCCACACGCGCGCGCTTGCAGCGCCTGCGCGCGGCCGATTTCATGGCCTTCCTGCGCAACGGCAGCATTGTTGGACATGTTCTGCGGTTTGAACGGCGCGACGGTCAGCCCCCGCCGCTTGGCAGCCCTGCAAAGCCCCGCAACCAACATCGATTTCCCGACGTTGGATCCGGTCCCTTGGATCATCAGCGCGCGGCCCATCAGAATTCGACGCCAGCCTGTGCTTTGACACCGTCACGGAACGGATGCTTGATCAACGTCATTTCGGTCACCAGATCGGCGGCCTCGATCAATTCGGGCTTGGCATTGCGGCCTGTCAGACAGACGTGGGTCATCGCCGGTTTCTCGTTCAGCAGGAAATCGACCACCTCGTCGATATCGATATAGTCGTAGCGCAGCGCGATGTTGATTTCATCGAGCAGCACAAACTGGATTTCGGGGTCAAGGATCTGTTCCTTGGCAATCCGCCAACCGTTCTGGGCCGCCGCAATGTCACGTTCGCGGTCCTGCGTTTCCCATGTAAAGCCTTCGCCAGACACAAAGAAGCGGCACTCATCCGCAAAGCGTTCGCGCAGGAACGTCTTTTCGCCGGTGTCCCAGTTGCCTTTGATGAACTGCACCACCGCGCAGGGCATCTGGTGGGAAATGCAGCGCATGATCATGCCAAAGCCAGAAGACGACTTGCCCTTACCAGCGCCGGTGTGGACCATGATCAGACCTTTCTCTTCGGTCTTGGTCTCCATCATGCGGTCGCGCGCAGCTTTGATCTTGCGCATCTTCTCGGCGTGGCGAAGGTTTTCGTCGGTGGTCATGCCAGTATCCTCTTTCTTGACAAAGCCACGGGATTCAGACCATGTGGCTGCGTGTTGGTGCCTGTGTTAGCAGGTGAAAAGGGAATGTGCAGCCGTGATCTACGCGGTCAAGTACAGCCGCCCCCGCGACCGTGAACGGAAAAGGCCGCTCAGTGCCACTGGCCGACGCTGGGAAGGATGAGCAGCCGCAGGGCGAACACCCCAAATCCGTGAGCCGGGAGACCTGCCAGCGCGATGCGCTTGTAACCGGACGGGGTGTGCCGGAATCGGAGGCGGCACCGTGCATACGGTCCCTTTCCGCAATCCGGCCCCGCGTTCCCGATGGGATGGGACCAGTAAAACTATGGATGCGAAATCCGAAAGCCCGCAGCAAACGGAACTGTTGGTCTGCATTCAATGCCGACGCGGCCAAGAGCTACCCGAAGACGAACGCCGCCCCGGCCAGGCCCTTTTTGACGGGCTGACCGCGCTGGATGGGCCGGACGGGCTTCGGATCACACCGGTCAAATGTCTTCAGAATTGCGATCACGGTTGCACCGTTGCCCTGCGTGGTGGCGATGCGAAATGGACGTATGTTTTCGCAAACGTCGACGAAATGTCGCATCCAGAGATGATCCTGTCTGGTGCAGTGCAATATCACGAGAGCGCGGATGGCATCATTCCATGGCGCGAGCGACCCGAACACTTCAAGCGCAACTGCGTTGCGCGCATACCCCCTGTTACTGAGCCTGAGGAGGCCTGATATGACCAACCTCGCGAAACTACCCGTTACAGTGATCACCGGCTTTCTCGGTTCGGGCAAGACAACCCTGATCTCGCACCTGATCCAGAACCCCGGCGGCAAACGTCTGGCCGTGCTGGTCAACGAATTCGGTGATGTGGGTGTCGATGGCGAAATCCTGAAGGGCTGCGCCATTCCCGACTGCCCTGCGGAAAACATTCTTGAACTGGCAAACGGCTGTATCTGCTGCACCGTGGCCGATGATTTCATCCCGACGATCGAGGCGCTGATGGCGCTTGAGCCGCGCCCCGAACATATCCTGATCGAAACCTCCGGCCTTGCGCTGCCCAAGCCTTTGCTGAAGGCCTTCGACTGGCCTGATATCCGTTCCAAGATCACCGTCGACGGCGTGATCGCGCTTGCCGATGCCGAAGCCGTGGCCGCAGGCCGCTTTGCCCCGGATGTGGAACGCGTCGATGCACAGCGTGCTGCAGATGAAAGCCTTGATCACGAAACGCCACTGTCTGAGGTTTTCGAAGACCAGATTTCCTGCGCAGATATCATCCTTCTGACCAAGCCCGATCTGGCAGGTCCCGAAGGTGTCGCGAAAGCCAAGGAAATCATTGCCGCAGAAGCACCCCGCCCCCTGCCCGTGATCGAAGTGGCCGAAGGTGTCGTTGACCCGCGCGTTCTGCTGGGTCTTGAGGCCGCCGCCGAAGACGACATGGATGCGCGTCCGTCCCATCACGATGGGCACGACGACCACGAACATGACGACTTTGACACCATCGTTGTCGATATCCCCGAACTGGCCGATCCCGCCGATCTGGTCGCCGCCATCGAAAAGCTGGCGCGCGAAAACAACATCCTGCGGATCAAGGGCTATGCCAGCGTTGCAGGAAAACCGATGCGTCTGCTGGTGCAGGCCGTGGGTGCCCGTGTGCGTCATCAGTACGACCGCCCCTGGAAACCCGACGAAGCCCGCGCTGGCCGTCTGGTTGTGATCGCCGAACACGACGATATCGACCCGACCGCCATCCGCGCCGTGCTGGCACCTGCCACACAAGCCGCCGAGTAAGCGGACCACGCCACAATGCACGTCGTCTTCCGCGAAAGCCACGGTCTAGAAGAGACAGACACCCCGACGGATCTGGGACAGGATCCGGCGGATCTGGTGGTATTGTCTTTTTCTGACAGTGACCTTGGCGCATTCGCGGAAGGCTGGCGGCGTGGCGGCGGGCCCGAGGGGCGGTTGCCCAGCCTGCGGTTGGCGAACCTGTCGGCGCTACGGCATCCGCTGTCGGTTGATACCTACATCGACAACACACTGTCAGGGGCCAAGGGCATTCTGATCCGATTGATCGGTGGCGTGCCCTATTGGGAATACGGCGTGCAACAGGTGATGGCGCTGGCACAAAGCAAGGGGATCGCAGTGGCTGTTCTGCCCGCAGACGGGCGGCCGGACACGCGGCTGGATGCGGTCTCGACCCTACCGGCATCCACCCTCAGACGTCTGGCGCAGCTTTGCGACTCGGGCGGCGCGGTGGCGGCGCAGGCTGCTTTGGCACAGATGGCGTTGGCAGCGGGGCTTTATGCAGCGCCCGTGCGCGGGGCCAAAACGATCTCATCCGTTGGGGCATGGACACCGCAAGACGGCCCAGCATGCCCGTTGGCCGACATGCCGACATCGGACGCGGCCCGAGTCCTGATCGTTTTCTACCGGTCCTATCTGGTTGCCGCCGATCTTGCGCCGATCACCGCCATGTACAACGCGTTCCGCGCGCAGGGCTATCACGTCCGCGCGCTGTTCGTGCCCTCACTGAAGGCCCCCGATGCACGGGGCTGGCTGGAACGGCAGGTGCGCGCCTATGCGCCGAACGCCATCGTCAATGCGACCGCGTTCAGTGGCAAAGGCGCGGGCGAGGCTTCGCCACTGGATGCGGGCGACGTGCCGGTGTTCCAAGTGGCCCTGTCCACCTCGACCCGCGACGCTTGGGCCGAGGCAGAGCGCGGATTGTCCCCTGCCGATCTGGCCATGCACGTGGTCCTGCCCGAGGTCGACGGACGCCTGATGGGCGGGGTTGTTTCCTTCAAAGAACCCGGTGTCCGCGACCCCGATCTGCAATTCGCACGCTATGCCCATAGCGCGGATGCAGACTGTATCGACGCCGTGGTCAAACGGGTGCACGGCTGGCTTGATCTGGCCGCCAAACCCGTGGCGGAACGGCGCGTAGCGCTTGTTCTGTCGACCTATCCCGGAAAAGACTGGAACATGGGGCATGCCGTCGGGCTGGATGCCACGGCTTCGGCCCGCGCGATCCTGTCTGATCTTTCCGAAGCTGGCTATGACGTGGGCGCGGTGCCTGATCTGGAAAACAGGCTACTGGCGCGGGAGTTTGCCCTGCCGCTGGATGATTACCGCCAGATGCTAAGCACACTGCCAGAAACCCTACGCGACGAACTGGCCAAGGTTTGGGGCGATCCGGAAGACGACGATGCAGTGCACGACGGCGCGTTCCATTTCGCCGCGGTCAAAACCGGTCGCGGGTTTGTTCTGTTGCAGCCTGAACGGGGCAATCCGAAACTGCGTGATGACGAATATCATGACCTGTCACGCTCGCCCCGCCATGCCTATGTCGCCTTTTACCTCTGGCTGCAGACCACTGCCGATGCGCTGGTCCATATCGGAGCCCATGGCACGCTGGAATGGCTTCCCGGCAAATCCGTGGCCTTGTCCAACACCTGCTGGCCCGAGGCCCTGATTGGCGCGTTGCCCGTCATCTATCCGTTCATCGTCAATGACCCTGGCGAAGCCGCACAAGCCAAGCGCCGCATCGGGGCCGTCACGCTGGGCCATGTGCCCCCGCCCCTGCGCCAAAGCGAAACGCCTGACCGATTGGCGCGGCTAGAGGCGCTGCTGGACGAATTTTCCAACGCCGATGGCCTAGACCCGAAGCGCCGAGACCGCCTACAGGCCGACATCCGCGCCGAGGCTCAGGCGCTGGGTGTGGAAGATGACCTAGGTCTGGATCGCGCCGCCTGTACCGCCGAGGCGATCACGCGCATCGACCGCTTTGTTTGCGACATCAAAGAAAGCCAGTTCGGCGAAGGCCTTCACATCTGGGGCCGCACGCCAGACGCACAGGGCAGCTTTGACGCGACCGCATCGGCGCATTCTGAGAAAGCCGCGCTTCTGGCCGCGCTTGACGGACAACGGATCGCGGCTGGCCCATCGGGGTCGCCCTATCGCGGGCGTCAGGATGTGCTGCCCACAGGCCGCAACCTGTTCACCACCGACCCGCGATCTGTCCCGACGCGGGCGGCCTATGCGCAGGGTGTCAAACTGGCCGAAGAACTCGTGCGTCGCCACCTGCAGGAAGAAGGCAACTGGCCGCAGGGTCTGATTGTTGATCTTTGGGGATCCGCCACGATGCGCACCGCAGGCGAGGAATTCGCCATGGCGCTGCACCTGTTGGGCGTGCGCCCGATCTGGGACAAAGGATCAGAGCGCGTTTCTGGCATCGAAGTGCTGCCCATCGCCGAACTTGACCGCCCCCGCATCGACGTGACCTTGCGCGTCTCGGGCCTGTTCCGCGATGTGTTCCCGACGCTGTCGGCCCTGTTCGCACAGGCGACACGGGCACTGGCTGACCGCGATGAGGCACCGGACTGGAACCCCTATGCGGGCCAGAAGCCGGTCGCACGGGTCTACGGGCCCGCGCCGGGCAGCTTCGGCTTGGGCATGGGCGCGGCCTTGGACAATTTCACGCCCGAGGCCCGCGAACAGGCCGGACAAGCGTGGCTGGATGCCTCGTCTTGGGCCTTGGACGGCGATCATGCGACCCGCGACATGCAAGGCCTGCGCGCCCGTGTCGAACAGGCCGACAGTTTCGTCCACCTTCAAGACCTGCCGGAAACCGATCTGCTCCTGGCCTCGGACTACGCCGCGCATGAGGCGGGTTTTGCCGCAGCGCAGGCCATCACGGGCGGTCAGGCGACCCTGTATCATCTGGACGCCACCAATCCCGACGCCCCCCGCGCCCGCCTTCTGCCCGAAGAAATCGCCCGCGTTGTGCAGGCCCGCGCCACCAACCCGCGCTGGATTGCGGGTATGCGCGCCCATGGGTTCCGGGGCGCTGCCGAAATCGCCGCAACGCTTGTCCATATGGCAAGCTTTGCGCATCTTGCCGATACGGTCGGCCCGCATCTGTTTGACGCCTTCCACGAGGCCACGCTGGGCGACGCCGAAACCGCCGCCTTCCTGCAAGAGGCCAACCCCGAGGCCTATCAAGCCATGCTCGACACCTTCCGCAGATTGCACGACTCTGGTCTGTGGCAGACGCGGCGCAACTCGATCCTTGCGGGCATTGAAACGGGGACGGTGATATGACCGCGCCCGCGACATCGCCATCGGTCAAGGGCTGGTGCCCCGGCGCCCATCGCCCGATGATGTCTGGCGACGGGCTGGTGGTGCGCGTGCGCCCCTTTCGTGCCGAACTGTCGGCAGATCAGGCACGTGGTCTCTGCGATCTGGCCGAACGTTTCGGCAATGGCACGCTGGATCTGACATCGCGCGCGAACCTGCAAATCCGTGGCGTCGCCGAAGCCGATCATCCCGCCCTTCTGGCGCAACTGGACGCACTGGGCCTGATCGACCAAGACCCCGCCGTAGAAGGCCACCGGAATATCCTTTTGGACCCGAACTGGGCCGCAGGTGATCTGACCGACCGACTTTATGAAGTATTGCTTTCCGCCCTGCCCAGCCTGCCTGACATGCCCGAAAAAATGGGCTTTGCACTGGACACCGGTCGTGGGGGACACCTGCGCGACGGGTCTGCCGATTTCCGGTTTGAAATTGCCCAAGATGGCGGTCTGATCCTGCGCGCTGACGGATGCGATGCGGGCCGTCCCGTGACCGAGGCCACCGCCACCGAAGCGCTGAAGGACATGGCCGAATGGTTCGTCAGCACCGGCGGACGCGACGCTGGACGCATGGCGCGCCATCTGAAAACCGTATCCCCGCCCGCCGAGTGGCAAAGCAAGTCTCCGCGTTACAAATTGCGTAACGTCGTCCCTGGAGCAGCACCGAACGGCACCATCCTCGGGGCCGCTTTCGGCAAGATCGACACGACCGCGTTGCGTGACCTTTTGAACGATACCGGTGCGGAACAGATGCGCCTGATGCTTGGCCGCATGTTCTGGCTCCGCGGTGGCAATGCCCCCACCCCGTCACAGCATTTCGTCTTCGACTGCGGCGACCCGATCCTGAAAGCCCACGCCTGTCCCGGTGCACCCTTTTGCCCGCAGGCCACCGTTGAAACCCGCAAGCTGGCCACACGGCTGGCTGCGCAAACCGATCATGTCCTGCATGTCTCTGGATGTTCCAAGGGCTGCGCCCTGCCACGCGCCTGCGCGGTCACGCTGGTCGGGCGCGATGGCGCCTTTGACCTTGTGAAAAACGGCGCACCATGGGACATCCCAAGCCAAACCGGTCTCGCCCCCGATACCATAAGCCTGAAAGACCTTTGAATGCCTTATACCTACGAAAAAGACGGCGCTGCGATCTATGCCGAAAGCTTTGCCACGATCCGGGCCGAGGCCAATCTGGCGCGTTTTGACGCCGATGAAGAACCTATCGCGGTGCGAATGATCCACGCGGCAGGCATGGTCGGGCTGGAAGAGCATGTTCATATGTCGCCCGGTTTCGCCAAGGCCGCTCGTGCGGCACTGGAAAACGGTGCGCCGATCCTGTGCGATGCCTATATGGTGTCCGAAGGCGTCACGCGCCCGCGCCTGCCCGCTGACAACGCGGTCATTTGTACCCTGCGTGACCCAAGCGTTCCTGAAATGGCGCGCGAGATGGGAAACACACGCTCTGCCGCCGCGCTTGAACTGTGGCGTCCGCATCTGGAAGGCGCGCTGGTGGCCATCGGCAACGCGCCCACCGCGCTGTTCCACCTTCTGAACATGCTGGAAGATCCGGATTGTCCGCGCCCCGCCGCGATCATCGGCTGCCCTGTGGGATTTGTCGGTGCGCGTGAAAGCAAGGATGCGCTTTGGGCCGATCAACCGGTGCCCAGCCTGATCGTCGAAGGACGTCTGGGTGGTTCCGCGATCACGGTTGCCGCGATCAACGCCATTGCGAGCCGCAAGGAATGAGCGCGCCCGAGACAAAACAGGGGATGATCTGGGGCGTAGGACTTGGCCCCGGCGATCCCGAACTGATGTCGGTCAAGGCAGACCGCCTGCTGCGCAATGCGACCCATGTGGCACATTTCCGCAAAGCGGGCCGCACCGGTCAGGCGCGTCGTATCATCGGCGACATGCTGCACGCGGATGTTACCGAAATTCCAATGGAATATCCGGTCACCACGGAAATCCCACTGACAGACCCGCGCTATAACGAAATGCTGTCAGCCTTTTACGAAGAAAGCGCCGCACACCTGCGGGACTTGTCCAATGCAGGGCATGAGGTGGTCATCGTCAGCGAAGGTGATCCGTTCTTCTACGGCTCGTTCATGCATCTTTACACACGCCTGAAAGACGACTGCCCCGTTCAGGTCGTGCCTGCCATCACAGGGATGAGCGCCGCTTGGACAGCCACCGGCGCCCCCATCACGTGGGGCGACGATGTGCTGAGCGTTCTGATGGGCACCCTGCCCGAAGACGCCTTGGTCGAGCATATGGAAAAGGCCGATGCGCTGGTGATCATGAAGATCGGGCGCAACATCGACAAAATCCGCAACGCCCTGCGCCGCGCCGGTCGCTTTGATGCCGCGTGGCTGGTGGAATACGCAGCCATGGCCGATCAGACGGTTCAAAAGCTTGCCGATGCGGGGGAAAAGGTTACGCCCTATTTCTCGATCATCGTCGTTCACGGCAACGGGAGACGCCCATGACCGGCTCTTTGGTGATCGCGGGTCTTGGCCCCGGTTCGGAAACCTTGGTGACCCCCGAAGTGAGCGCGGCCCTAGCGAAGGCCACTGACGTGGTGGGCTATATTCCATACGTGGCAAGGGTTGCAGAACGCCCCGGTTTGACGCTGCATCCCTCGGACAACCGTGTGGAAATCGACCGGTCGCGTCACGCGCTTGAAATGGCCAGAGAAGGCCGGAACGTGGTTGTTGTGTCGTCCGGTGATCCGGGTGTTTTTGCCATGGCATCCGCCGTGTTCGAGGCGGTCGAGGCCGGCCCCGAGGAATGGCGCAATCTGGATATTCAGGTGCTGCCAGGTATCACCGCGATGCTGGCCGCCGCCGCCCGCGCGGGCGCACCCTTGGGCCATGATTTCTGCGCCATCAACCTCAGCGACAACCTGAAGCCTTGGGCGCTGATCGAAAAACGGCTGCGTCTTGCGGCAGAGGCGGATTTCGCCATGGCGTTCTACAATCCGCGGTCGAAATCCCGCCCCGAAGGGTTCGAGAAAACGCTGCGTATCCTTCAGGACGCTTGCGGCGACGCGCGTCCCGTCATTTTCGCGCGCGCGGTGTCCACGCCCGACGAACAGCTGCGTGTGGTTCCCTTGACCGAATGCACGCCGGAAATGGCAGATATGCGGACCATGGTTTTGGTCGGTTCCTCCACGACGCGCATCATCGAACGCGACGGCGCGCCGATTGTCTACACGCCAAGGTCGGTCAAAGCATGACCCAGCCAGCGCTTCACGTCATCAATGCTATGCGCTTCGGTGCGCGGCGGAATTGTGGGACGGTCGATCATAATGACCGGAACGCCCAGTTGACGTGCAGCAATGATCTTGGCCTCGGCGCCTTTGCCACCGGCATTTTTGGACACGACAAGATCGATCCCGTGTTCTTCCATCAGCGCCCTGTCGCCCTCGAGCGTAAAGGGCCCGCGATCCACGATGACCGTCGCTTCGGGAAAGCCCAAAGCTTCGCTGGGCGGGTCAACCAGACGCAAGACGTAGGCATGCTGCGGGTTCACGGTAAAGTCGGACAGATGCATACGCCCGACAGCCAGCAACACGCGTTTTCGCGGACCTTTCAGCGCGTCGACCGCTCCGGCAATGTCCGCGACGTGGGTCCATTGATCGCCGTCCTCGGGCTGCCACGGCGCACGGGTGTAGGCCAAAAGCGGAACGCCCGTTTCTGCGCAGGCCTCGATGGCATTGCAGCTCATTTGCGCGGCAAAGGGATGCGTCGCGTCGATCACATGGGTGATCGCATTGTCGCGCAGATAGCGGGCCAGCCCTTCAGCCCCGCCAAAGCCACCAACGCGCAGCGGCATGCCCTGTGGTGCGGGGCGCGCCACGCGTCCGGCCATGGAAACAGTGCCACGCACTCCGGCGTCTGCCAGAACGGTGCACAGGCTGCGGCCCTCGGTGGTGCCGCCAAGGATCAGGAGGTTCGGGTCGATGGCTGATACTCCGTGGTTGACCGTAATCGGTTTGGGCGAAGATGGACCGGACGGCCTGTGCAAGGCAAGCCGCGACGTGCTGGAAAACGCAGAATGCATCATGGGCGCCGCACGTCATCTGTCGCTGCTGCCCGACGTGGGAACCGAGCGGATCGAATGGCCGGTGCCCTATTCCGATGGTGTTGATCTGTTGATGAAACGGCGCGGCCAACCGACCGTGGTTCTGGCCTCAGGTGATCCGTTCTGGTTCGGTGCGGGATCGGTGCTGGCCAAACGGCTGGATCGCAGCGAATGGCGCGCTTTTTCGGGACAATCGGTGTTTTCACTGGCGGCGGCGCGGCTTGGCTGGCCGCTGGAAAAAACGCTTTGCCTTGGGCTGCATGCCACCCCCCTGACGGCCCTGCGTCCCCATCTGGCAACTGGTCGCCGGATCATCGCCACCTTGCGCGATGGTGATGCGGTAGCGGCGCTTGGTAGCTATCTGACAGATGCCGGATTTGGCGACACCCCCTGCACGGTGCTGGAGGCCCTGAATGGCGCGCGTGAACAGACCACCGAAGCTGTGGCGCGTGATCTGGGCAATGGCAGTTTCGCACATCCCGTTTGCATCGCGCTTGACATCAAAGGCGACGGCGCGGTGATGCCGCTTGCCTCTGGTCGGGCGGATGACTGGTTTGACAGCGATGGCCAGATCACCAAGCAACCGATCCGCGCGCTGACCCTGTCGGCACTGGCCCCGCGACCGTTCGAACATCTCTGGGACATCGGCGGCGGCTCTGGCTCGATCGGGATCGAATGGCTTTTGACCGATCCGACCCTGAACGCCACCGCAATCGAACCCCGTGCCGACCGCGCCGCGCGTATCCGCGACAACGCGGACCGTCTGGGCGTTGGCCGCTTGACCGTGGTCGAAGGCAAAGCACCCAATGCACTCCAAGGCTTAACACCACCCGACGTCGTTTTCGTGGGCGGCGGCCTGTCGCAAGAGCTGATCACCTTTCTGGAAACCCTACCCAAAGACACGCGCATCGTTGCCAACGCTGTCACTCTGGAAAGCGAAGCATTGCTGACGCAGACGCACGCGCGCCTTGGTGGTAACCTGATGCGCATCGAGATTGCCAATGCCGTGCCCATCGGCCCGAAACGCGGGTGGCGCGCATCTTACCCCATCACGCAATGGAGCATTCAGCTATGATCGTTGCGGGGTTCGGGTTCTCGACACGTGCTGGACAGAACAGTCTGCGCGACGCGCTGAAACAGGCCTGCGACGCCACAGGCGTGTCGCCCGACGCTTTGGCCACAGCCGAGGATAAGGCAGGCACGTTGCAAGAACTGGCACAAACCCTTGCCCTGCCCGTTGTTTTGGTGACGGCAGAGGCAATGACACAGCAGAAAACCATCACCCAATCCGCCCGCGCGATCCAAGAACGCGCAACGGGGTCAGTGGCCGAGGCATCCGCCCTTGCCGCCGCAGGCCCCGGTGCACGCCTTCTGACCCCGCGACTGCATGCACAGGACCGTCTTTCGACCTGCGCGCTGGCCCAAGGAGCCACATCATGACCGTACATTTCATCGGCGCCGGTCCCGGCGCGCCCGATCTTCTGACCCTGCGGGGCCGCGATATCATCGCCAGTTGTCCTGTCTGTTTGTACGCCGGATCGCTGGTGCCACAGGCCATTCTGGAACATTGCCCACCCAACGCCCGTATCGTGAACACCGCGTCAATGGATCTGGATCAGATCGTTGCCGAAATCCGTCGTGCACATGATGCGGGGCAAGACGTGGCGCGGCTGCATTCCGGTGATCTGTCGGTCTGGTCCGCCATGGGCGAACAGTTGCGCCGCCTGCGGGCCGAGGGCATTCCCGTCTCCGTCACCCCCGGTGTGCCGGCCTTTGCTGCCGCCGCTGCTGCCTTGGGCGCAGAACTGACCCTGCCGGGTCTGGCGCAATCCGTGGTGCTGACCCGCACGCCCGGCCGCGCATCGTCAATGCCCGAAGGGGAAACACTGACCAATTTCGCCGCGACCGGCGCGACGCTGGCCATTCACCTGTCGATCCAGAACCTTGCCAAGGTCGTCGACGACCTCACACCCGCCTACGGCGCGGATTGCCCCGTCGCCGTGGTCTATCGCGCCAGCTGGCCTGACGAGACGATCCTGCGCGGCACGCTGGCCGACATTCAGGACAAACTGGGTGACAACATTCAGCGCACAGCCCTGATCCTTGTCGGCCCTGCGCTGAAGGGCGAAGGCTTTGATGAAAGCTGCCTTTATGCGGTGGACTACGACCGCCGCTATCGCCCGCAAAGCGCCGACAGCCCGTGGGCCAGTTGGTCCGATGATACCGAAGGTCAGGGCACGTCATGAAAGGCCTGCTGATCTCTGCACCGTCGTCGGGCACCGGTAAAACAACAGTCATGCTTGGCCTGCTCCGCGCATTGGCGGATGATGGGCTTGCCGTGCAGCCGTTCAAGTCAGGCCCCGATTATATCGATCCGGCCTTCCATCAGGCGGCTTGCGGACGACCCAGTTTCAATCTGGACGGCTGGGCCATGGGGCCGAAGCTGTGGCAAGCCATCTCGGCCCGTGCGAAGGGCGCTGATATCTGCGTGGCCGAAGGGTCGATGGGCCTGTTCGACGGCGTTGCGACACGCGGCCAGCAGGGCTTTGGCAGCAGTGCCGAAACCGCGCAGGCGATGGGCTGGCCCGTGGTTTTGGTGCTGGACGTTGGTGGGCAGGCGCAGTCTGCTGCGGCGACGGCGCTGGGTTTCCGCAGCTATCTGCCCGATCTGCCCTTTGCCGGTGTGATCCTGAACCGCGTCGCGTCGCCCCGACATGAACGGCTGACACGTTTGGGGATGGAACGCGCGGGTATGCCGGTTCTGGGCGTGTTGCCCCGTCGTGGTGATCTGACCCTGCCCGAACGGCATCTGGGCCTGATCCAAGCGGTCGAACATCCCGATCTTGATGCGGCCATTGCCGACTACGCGACATTCCTGCGCGACCATGTTGATCTGGAAGCTTTGCGCGCAGCGGCGGCGGGCCATGCCCTGCCCGAGACGCCCTCTGCTTTGCCGAAACCTCCGGCACAGCGCATCGCCATTGCGCGTGACGCGGCGTTTTCATTCACCTATCCGCATCTGCTGGAAGGCTGGCACGATGCGGGCGCTGAAATTCTGCCTTTTTCACCGCTTGCCGATGAAGCCCCCGCCGCGGACGCCGATATCGTGTGGCTGCCGGGTGGCTACCCTGAACTGCACGCCGGTCAATTGGCCGCTGCCGAATCCTTCCGCGCGGGCGTTCGCCGTCACGCCGAAACGCGTCCCGTTCACGGGGAATGCGGTGGTTACATGGCCTTGGGCGAGGCGTTGATCGACAAAAACGGCACGCGCCACCAGATGCTGGGGCTGCTCGGGCTGGTGACCAGCTATGAAAAGCGCAAATTCCATTTGGGTTATCGCCGTGCTGTGCTTCAGGCGCCCCTGCCCGGCTTTTCGGTGGACACTGCCCTGCGCGGCCATGAATTCCACTACTCGACCATTCTGGAACAACCCGATGCGCCACTGGCCGAGGTGCGCGACGCGGACGGCAACCTTGTCCCCGAGACCGGATCGCATCGGGGCCATGCCTCGGGCACGTTCTTTCACCTGATCACGCAAGAGGAAACCGCATGACACGCCTCGTCAGCTTTGTAAGTTCCGGTCCGGGCGATCCCGAACTTCTGACACTCAAGGCCGTGGACCGCCTTAAGCGCGCCGATGCGGTGCTGTTTGACGACCTGTCGTCAGGCCCGATCTTAAGCTACGTGCGCAGCGGGGCCGATCTGGTTGCCGTGGGAAAACGGGCCGGTCGGCCATCGCCCAAACAGGACCACGTCAGCCGGTTGCTGGTGGATTACGCGCTACAAGACCAACACGTGGTGCGACTGAAATCCGGTGACAGCGGTATTTTCGGACGACTGGAAGAGGAAATCACTGCGCTGCGTGAAGCCGGCATTCCGTATGAGATCATCCCCGGCATCCCGTCCGCCATTGCGGCCGCTGCGGCGGCGGGCATTCCGTTGACACGCCGACTGACGGCACGCCGCGTGCAGTTTATCACCGGTCATGATGTGACCGGTCGGTTGCCCGAAGATATGAACCTTGGCGCGCTGGCCGATCCGGCGGCTTCGACCGTTGTTTTCATGGGCAAACGGACCTTCCCGAAACTAGCCGCGATGCTGTGCGATGCGGGCCTGCCCGAGGATACCCCCGCCCTGTTGGCCGAGGCGGTCAGCACACCGGAACAAAATATAGAGCGCCACACGATTCGATCCCTGTCGGACCAGTTGGAACGCGAAATCGGCGATCAGCCCGCGTTGATCCTGTACGGGCCGCTTGCCACATGAGCGAACATGCGGCCATCACTGTCACGGTCTGCACCTCATGTCCCATGGGACTTGCAGGATTTGCCGACACGTTGCGTGACAGACTGGCCGCTGATCACAAGGACGTTGTGGTCGCCACGCGCGACTGCATGTCAGGGTGCACCCGTCCGTCTACTGTGGCTGTCAGAAGCGCGGGAAAAACCGCCTATCTTTTCGGTGACTTGACCGACGCGGATGCAGAGCTGATCGATAGGTTTCTACGTCACTATCGCGACTCGGACACGGGCGATTTCGAAGACGCCCGCGTTCTGGGCGACCTGCGCTTCAAAGCGATCGCCAGAATTCCGAGTCAGGTAGTGTGACCGATGCGACCTATGTCGCTTTGACGCGCTATAAATTCGGTTTCGCTATTGACTGGGTAGCACCCTCGGCGGGATAAAGACGCGTGGTGTTCCAACCCTGAAGGGAAGGAACTTAATTCGGGAACAGGGATAATCAACCAGTAAACCCAGACCGCCCCCGCGACTGTATGCGGCGAGCGACCTTTCAAAGACCCACTGCCGAAGCCTTGGTGCTTGGTGGGAAGGGGAAAGGCCCGCTACGACCCGTGAGTCAGGAGACCGGCCACGCCAAATGAAACCCAAACAGCCGTCGGGTGTGACGGTCCAGGAGTAAAGAAATATGTCGCAGACCATCGCAACTCGCAGCACTGCAACCGCTCAATCCGGCCTGATGGGCATCGTCCTGACAGCGTTCCTGGGTATGGGTATCGTGTTCCTTGCTGGTCACGCGCAGTCCGCTACGCTGCACGACGCGGCACACGACATCCGTCACGGCACCGGCTTCCCCTGCCACTGACGCACAGCTGACATCCCATGGATATTAAAACGCTAACAGGCGCCCTAATCGGCGGCTGTGCTACGGGTATTGTCGCGGGCGCTCTGCATTTTGGGTTCCTTCAGGATATCATTCTTCAGGCCGAGCTCTATGAATCTCGCGACCTGATCCATTTCGGACAACCTGACACAGCCGCGACCGGCGCAGGCGCAGAAGCGCACGGGCATTCGGACGGTGGCGATGCGCCGGAAGTCACCCGCAACCTGCTGACCATGCTTTTTGCGGGTCTGATCTATGCAGGCTATGGCCTGATCCTGGCTGCGATCTTCCAGTTCGTCCGTGCGCGCGGTCATCGCGTGACAGCGATGCAGGGTGTGCTGTGGGGGCTGGCAGGGTTTGCCGTGGTCCAGATGGCACCGTCGATGGGTCTTGCGCCCAATCTTCCGGGCACGATTTCCGAAGACATCAATCTGCGCCAGTATTGGTGGTTCGGCACAATGGCCGCGACGGCAATAGGCCTCGGGCTGATGTTCTTGCGCCCCTCAGCTCTGACGATCGCCGTGGGCTTTGTGCTGATTGCACTGCCCCACGTCATCGGTGCGCCGGTTCTGGACGAATTCTATGGCGTTGCGCCGCCGGAACTGTCGGCAACCTTTGCGACCCGCGTCATTGGCGTTGCCTTCTTTAGTTGGGCTTTGTTGGGTGCCTTGGTGGCACGGCTGACAGACCCGAACACCTGAAACACCACACTGGCCGGATGACATCATCCGGCCCGTTTCATTCAAGAGACCGGTTTCATGGACACTCTCTGGCTTGTTGGCATCGGCACGGGCAGCCTCTCTCACATCACGCTTGAGGGGGTGAAGGCACTTCAGCAGGCCGCTGTGATTTTGGTGCCGCGCAAGGGCGATCAGAAAGACGACCTTGCCGAAATCCGCCACCGGATCATCGAAGGAACCGGATCACAAGCCCGCATCGTTCATTTCGAATACCCCGTCCGCGATCCCGATCTGCCCTATCAGGAGCGGGTCAAACAGTGGCACGACGAAATCGCCCGCCGCTGGCAGGTCGCAATCGACGGTGTCGACATCACGGGTCCGGTGGCCCTGCTGGTTTGGGGCGATCCGTCGCTTTATGACAGCACGCTGCGCATTGCCGAACGTCTTGCCCCTGCCCCGCAGGTCCGCGTGATCCCTGGGATCACTGCAATTCAGGCCCTGACCGCTGCGCACGCCATTCCCCTAAACACCGTCGACGGATCGGTCATGATCACCACCGGTCGCCGCCTGCGTGCCGAAGGGCTTCCGCCGAACGCCGAAACCACGGTTGTCATGCTGGACGGGCTGTGTTCGTTCCAGAACCTTGATGCAGACGGCTGGCACATCTGGTGGGGGGCCTATCTTGGCTCTGACCAACAGATCCTGATCGAAGGCCCCTTGGCTGACGTCTCGGGCCAGATCGTGGAAACCCGCGCAGCCGCACGGGAACAGCACGGCTGGATCATGGACAGCTACATTCTGAAGCGCCGTTAAACGCCTTCAAGGGCTGCATTCCCAGCAGTCCTCTGGCAGTCGCGAAACCGTTGCTTGGTTATTCCCTTTCCGGTGGTGAGCCTTTAATCAGGTCCCATCAGGAATATAAGGAGACGCCCGTGCGGATCGCAGAGATTGACGGCCCCCGTTTGCATTATCGCATCGACGGCAACCCCGATGGGGCACCGGTTGTATTTGCCAACTCTTTGGGAACAGACCTGCGCCTGTGGGATCAGGTCATGCCCCTGCTGCCGCAAGAATACTGCTATATCCGTTACGACAAACGCGGCCACGGTCTGTCGGACTGCCCCGAAGGCCCCTACAGCATGGGCGCGCTGGTGTCTGATGTTGAAAAGCTGCTGGATTTTCTGGGCGTTAAGGACTGCGTCTTTGTCGGCCTCTCCATCGGCGGGATGATCGCACAAGGTTTGGCCGCCAAACGTATGGACCTTGTCCGCGCGATGGTTCTGTCCAACACCGGCGCTAAAATCGGCACGCGCGAGATGTGGGCAGACCGTATTGCCGCCGTGGACGCTGGCGGGATCGAGGCACTGGCCGATCCGATCCTCGAGCGTTGGTTTTCGAAATCCTTCCGCGACACGCCTGCCTTTTGGGCATGGCACAACATGCTAATCCGTCAGACCAAAACCGGATACATGGGCTGCTGTTCGGCGATCGCTGGCACGGATTTCATTACCCCCACATCCGGTCTGCGCCTGCCTGCTTTGGGCATCGCGGGCTCTGAGGACGGATCAACCCCGCCTGATCTGGTGCGCGAAACCATCGATCTGATCCCGGGTTCGGACTTCAAACTGATCCGTGGTGCAGGCCACCTTCCTTGCGTTGAAAAGCCCGAGGAATACGCACAGATCCTGACTGATTTCCTGAAGGCGCAGGGGCATGGCTGATATCCTACTGGTCCACGGGTCGTGCCACGGCGCGTGGTGCTGGCGTGATCTGATCCCCGAACTACAGGCGCGCGGCCACAACGCCCGCGCCATTGACCTGCCGTCCCACGGCGATGACACAACGCCTGTGGGCGATGTCACGCTGGATATGTACGCACAGACCATTCTGGACGCGCTGGACGGCCCGACGATTGTGATGGGGCATTCCATGGGCGGCTACCCGATCAGCCGTGCCGCCGATATGGACCCCACCAACATCAGCCGCCTGATCTATCTGTGCGCCTATGTGCCGTGGGATGATCATTCGCTGGTGGAAATGCGCCTGCGCGCGCCACGCCAGCCGATCATGAAGGCCATCGAAAAGTCCGAAGACGGCGTGACGTTTTCGATCAAGCCCGAACACGCGCGCGAAGTGTTCTACCACGACATCCCCGACGAGGCGTTCGAGTTCGCGCTGGACAATATCTGTCCTCAGGCAATCCTGCCGCAGGCGACCAAGGTGACGCTGGGCGAGAACTATAAATCCGTCCCGCGCAGCTACATTGTCTGCGAACAGGACAGCGCGATCCCGTCCGAGTTTCAGGAAACCATGGCCGAAGATTTCGTGCCGCAGGATGTGTTCCGCATGGATACCTCGCATTCCCCCTTCTTCTCGCAACCAGCCGCGCTTGCGCAGTTGGTTCACAAAATCTCAGAAAGCTAAGGTATGGCCGGTTCCGTTTTCGACAGCGGTATGTATGCAAAACTGTTTCCGACGGGCGATGTGGGCAAGCTGTTCACCGACACCGCCGAAGTCCGCGCCATGATGCTGGTCGAAGGCGCTTTGGCCAGGGTGCAGGGACAGGCGGGCGTCATCCCCGAAATCAGCGCGCAGGCCATCCACCGTGCGTCAATGGAACTGCAGATCGATCCGTCGGGTCTGGCCAAGGCGACAGGCACCAACGGCGTGTGCGTGCCCGCTCTGGTCGGGGCGTTCCGTGAATTGATGCAAGCGCCCGAACATGCGCAATACCTGCACTGGGGTGCCACATCGCAGGACATCATGGACACGGGCCTCATGCTGCGGATCAAAAAGGTGCTGGCGCAATATGACGCCCGCATCCGCGCCATCCTGTCGGGCCTGTCTGTCTTGGCCGAAGCACACGTCGCCCAGCCCATGGCCGCCCGCACATACGGGCAGTTCGCAACGCCCACGTCCTTTGGCGCGGTTGTCGCCGCGTGGGGCTGGCCGCTGTTGTCGGCTTTGGACGATCTGCAACGCCTGTCCGATGCTTTGCCCGTTTCCCTGTCCGGTGCCGCGGGCACAGCGTCCGAGCTTGGCTCTGACGCCCCTTCCCTGCGCGCGGCGCTGGCCGAGGCACTGGGTCTGGCCGATCCGAAACGCAGCTGGCACGCGGACCGGTCGATCATGCTGCAACTGGGCGGCTGGATCGCGCGGGTCAGCGATGGCTTGGGCAAGATGGGCGAAGACCTGATTGCCGCCACGCAATCCGGCGTGGGCGAAGTGCGCCTGTCCGGTGCTGGCGGATCATCGACCATGCCCCAGAAACAGAACCCTGTTGGCCCCTCGGCATTGGTGGCGCTGAACCGCCATATCCAAGGGCTGAACGGCACGCTTCATGCCGCAGGCACCCCGCGCCAACAGCGCGACGGATCTGCGTGGTTCACGGAATGGATGGTGGTGCCGCAACTATGCCTTGCCCTGTCTGCCGCGCTGGATCATGCAGAACGGCTGACCCAATCCGTTACACCGGATGGCGACGCGATGATGGCCACACTGGACAGCGCCCAAGGGTTGCTGGCGGCCGAGGCGCTGTCGTTTGCCCTGACCGACCGCATGTCGCGCCCCGACGCGCAGGCGCAGGTCAAGGACCTGTGCAAAGAGGTCATCGCCAATGGCACGCACCTGCGCGATACGGCACTGGCCAAATGGCCCGACCTGAACGCGGGGCTGTTCGATCCGACCCAACAGATGGGCGAAGCCCCGTCCGAGGCGCGCGCCTTTATCGCCGCCGTTAAGGCGATTTGATCTGATGCGCTTACCGATCCTCTTCTTGTTGCTCACTGTGATGATCGACTCGATGGGGATCGGCCTGATCCTTCCCGTGATGCCAGAACTGATCGAAGAAGTGACGGGCGGCACATTGGCCCGAGCCGCGCTTTGGGGCGGGTTGTTATCAACCGTCTTTGCCCTGATGCAGTTTCTGTTCGGCCCGATGCTGGGGTCGCTGTCCGACAGGTTCGGACGCCGCCCCATTCTGCTGACCGCATTGGGCGTGATGGCCATCGACTATGTCATCATGGCTCTGGCGGGCAGCATCTGGTTGCTGCTGATTGGCCGCATCGTCGCGGGCATCACGGCAGCCACACAGACAGCAGCCTCTGCCGCTATTGCCGACTTATCCGATCCCAAGAAAAAGGCGCAGAACTTTGGGCTTGTGGGCGCGGCCATTGGCTTGGGCTTTGTTCTGGGCCCCTTGCTTGGCGGGTTTCTGGGCGGTTTCGGGACACGCGCCCCCTTTATCGCCGCCGCTGTGCTCGCAGGCATGAATATGGTGCTGGGCTATTTCGTTCTGCCGGAAACCGTGACAGACGCGATCCGCCGCCCCATCGAACGATCCCGCCTGAACCCTTTGGGCGCGTTCAAGGCATTGAACCGGATGGACGGCGTCGCGCGCGGGATTGCGGTGTTTTTCCTGCTGCAAACAGCCTTTCACGTCTATCCGTCGATCTGGAGCTATTTCGGCACAGAACGCTTTGGCTGGGATGCTGGGCTGATCGGCCTATCCCTGACGATCTTTGGCCTGTCCGTTGCCATCGTTCAGGCCGTGCTGATCCGGTATATCCTGAAATACCTCGGAGAGCGCGGCACCGTCATCTACGGGCTGACCTTTAACATGATCGCATTTCTGGCGATTTCCTTTGTCACCTCGGGCCATATCGCACTGATCCTGACACCTTTGGCCGCAATGGGTGCCGTCACTTCACCTGCGATCCAAGGCATGCTTAGCCAGCGTGTCGGCGACAACGAACAAGGCGCGCTTCAGGGCGTTTTCCTGTCGGCTGCCGCCTTGGCCGCTATTGCCTCGCCACCCCTGATGACGACGATCTTTTTCGGCTTCACCCACGAAGGCGCCGCGCTCTATTTCCCCGGCGCGCCGTTCACCGCGTCCATTGTCATTCTGCTTGCAGCCTTTGCGGTTCTCTTTTGGCCGCAACGTCGTGAACAAACGATCATTTAAAGGCTTGAACCTTCCCTGATGCGCCGCCACTCTGCCCGCAGGAGGATATTTCATGACAGTCATTAAAGCCGCGGTCTGCCGCCAACACGGCCAGCCTATGACCATCGAAACCCTGAACCTGCGCGATCCGCTGGCAGGTGAGGTTTCAGTCAAAATTTCTGCCGTGGCGATCTGCCATTCCGATATCCACTATGCCGAAGGGTCCTTTGGCGGCGAACTGCCCGCGGTCTTTGGCCACGAGGCGGCAGGCGAGGTTGTTGCCGTGGGCGATGGCGTCACCACGACCAAGGTTGGCGATAAGGTTGTCGTCACGCTGATCCGCAGCTGCGGCACCTGCCCCACCTGCACCACGGGACGTCCGACGATCTGCCAGACAACCAAGCGGGGGCCGTCGCCCCTAACACTGGATGACGGCACAAGCGTTGTGGCGGAAATGGACTGCGGCGCATTTGCCGAACAGGTTGTTGTCGATCAAAGTCAGGTCGTCCCCTTCACAAACGATATCCGCCCCGAGGTTGCGGCCCTTTTGGGCTGTGGCGTGATCACCGGCATCGGCGCTGTGGTCAACGCGGGCAAGCTGCGCGCGGGCGAAGATGTGGTCGTGATCGGTGCAGGCGGCGTTGGTCTGAACGCGATCCAAGGTGCCCGCATTGCAGGCGCACGTCGCATCATCGCGGTGGACATGACCGAAGACCGTCTGGAACAGGCCAAATCCTTTGGCGCGACAGACGGCGTTCTGGCCACAGACAAAGCCCCGTGGAAACAGGTCCAGCGCATCTTGCGCAAGGGCGCTGACCTTTGCGTTGTAACGGTCGGCTCGATCCCCGCCTACGACAGCGCGCCCCGTTATCTGGGCTGGGGCGGACGGCTTGTGATGGTCGGGATGCCGCACGCTGGTTCAACCGCAAGTTACGAACCCTTGCGCGCGGCCTACACCGGGCAAGGCATGATTGGATCAAAAATGGGCGACGTTGTGATATCCCGCGACATCCCCTGGATGATCGATTTGTACGAACAGGGCCGCCTGAATCTGGACGATTTAGTTACTAAAACGTGGGACTTAGAGCAAATCAACGAAGCCATTGCCAACACGCTGGAAGGGTCCGCAATCCGCAACGTTCTGGTTTTGTAGATTTTTAACGAAGTTTCCCCCTAACTGTTCGGGGGCCGGACAGATACTTTATCCGTGATGCAACTATGCAGATGCCTAATCATTTTTGCAATTTCGGACCTATGTCTATGTACAATAACCAGTCTTCGGAACTCGTTGATCGAGTTCCTACCGTTACGCTTTACCTAAAAACACTCGCCCACGAAGGGCGTTTGTCGATCCTGTGTCACCTTGCTGAAAAGCCGCGAACCGTTTCCGAACTGGAACAACTTCTGGATATGCGCCAGTCAACGGTCAGCCAGATGCTGTCGCGTTTGCGGGAAGAAGGCTTGGTTCAAGCAAGCCGAGAGGGCAAGTCCATGCGCTACAGCCTTGCCCGTCCCGAGACCAAACAGATGATCGATCTGCTGGTAGAATTGTTTGTCTAACTGAGGAAGCCCTTAAACGGGCTCCCATGGTCTTGTGTAATCGCCAAGAATTGTGCCCACGTCCGCGTCAGACGCGCCTTTCAGATCGACCTGGGCCACAAGACCGCGCTTCTTGTCATCAATGACAGACACGACACGCGCCGCCACATCGCCTTTTTCCAGCGCGCCGTTGTAAACCCGTGTGATCGCCATCTTGCGCAGATCGGGTTTAAAGACCTTACCCACAGCTGTTTTCGGCAGCTCAGGCAAAATGGTCATATGCTTGGGATGTGCCGCCCGTTCGTGGACGTGCACGCGGCAATATTCCAGCAATTCATCTTCCGTCACGGATTTGCCTTCGACCAGTTCAACAAAGGCACAAGGCAGTTCGCCCGAATGGGCGTCGGGCTGACCGATTGCACCGGCAAAGGCTACCGCATCGTGACCCAACAGCGCCTCTTCGATCTCGGCGGGATCGATGTTGTGACCGCCACGAATGATCAGGTCTTTGGCACGGCCTGTAATCCACAGATAGCCATCCCCATCAATGCGACCCAGATCGCCCGTGCGCAGGTGCGTGCCCTGATAGAACAGGTCCACGTTCTTGTCTTCTTCCGTGTAGGTGTGACCCGAGAAAACGCCCGGGCTGAGAACACAGATTTCACCCACTTCGTCAGGGCCGCATTCTTCCGGGCCATTACCGTTGTGCTTGATGATGCGCACGTCCGTGTAGGGGAACGGAATACCGACCGAGCCGACCTTCTGCACGCCCTCGGCGGGGTTGACCGACACAAGGCAGGTTGCCTCGGTCAGGCCGTAACCTTCGACGATGGTGACGCCTGCGGCCTCTTGGAAGCGGCGGAACAGTTCCATCGGCATCGGGGCCGAACCCGAGAAGGACGTTTTCACAGACGAGATATCCGCATCCACCGGACGCTGCATGAGCGCCGATACTGCGGTCGGAACGGTGATAATAAAGCTGATCTTCCAGCGTTCGCACAGCTTCCAGAAGTTGTCGAACACGCCCTCGCCGCGATAGCCCTGCGGCGTCGGGAAAACCACATGCGCACCGGATGATACAGCCGCCATCAGGATCACGTGACAAGCAAAGACGTGGAACAGCGGCAGCGGACAGATGATGTTGTCTTCTTCTGTGAACAGCAGCGTATCGCCCAGCCAACCGTTATAGATCATGCCGGAATATTTGTGCTGTGCCACTTTCGGCATGCCGGTCGTGCCGCCTGTGTGGAAGTAGGCTGCGATACGGTCGCCTTGGCTATCGGCAAAATCCAGTTCGGTGTTCTGTTTTTTGATCGCCTTGTTGAAGCTGATCACATCCGCCGTCACCTTGGGCGCCTTGGGGCGGATCATCGGGACGATCCACGACTTGGGCGGTGTCAGATAGCGGTTCAGGTCTACCTCGACCACGGTTTTTACACCGGGTGCGTGGCGCACAGCTTCGGCCACTTTTTGCGCCACATCCGTTTTCGGGAACGGTTTCAGCGTGACGACGACCTTGGCCTTGGTTTCGCGCAGGATCGACGCGATCTGTTCGGGCTCCAGCAGCGGGTTGATCGGGTTCACGATGCCCGCAACCGCACCGCCCAACAGCGTCAGCGTTGTTTCGTTACAGTTGGGCAGAACATAGGCGACCACATCCTTTTCACCGATCCCCAAAGACCGGAACAGGTTCGCCGTTTGCGCAACTTTGGCACGCAGTTCGGCCCATGTCAGGGTTTCCGCTTTGTCGTCCGGCCCCGAGAAAATCTGATAGCTGACAGCAGGCCGGTCAGGGTGCTGGCCCGCGGTGCGCGACAGCAGACCATACAAGGTTGCGGGCACATCGCGATCGGCCCAAGGCATCTGCTGTTCAATCGCATTGCGATCGTCCTTCGAAGCAAAACTCATCGAAGCTCCTCCCAAAATCTTCCGGGACAGTGTGTAAGGGATTAGACTTTCGTACAAGTCAAACGGACGCGACGGAAGCTTTCTCTGACGTTACGTTTCGGGTCGCGTCAGACATGCACGCCTTTCTGCGACTACAAAAAAGCGTGCATTTTCTTGCTATTCCGCAGCAATTCCATCCGTGAACTGCAAACGTGCCAGACGGGAATAAAGCCCACCTTCAGCGACCAGTTCGTCATGTGTGCCAGTGGCGATGATACGCCCTTGATCCATCACCACAATCCGGTCGGCCTTTTTCACGGTCGCAAGGCGGTGTGCGACAATAACCGTGGTGCGACCCTTGGCCAGCTTGTCCACAGCGCTTTGCACCAGACGTTCGCTTTCGGCATCAAGGGCGGATGTCGCCTCGTCCAGCAACAAGACAGGCGCATCACGCAGGATGGCGCGGGCAATGGCGATCCGCTGTTTCTGACCACCCGACAGCATCACACCCCGTTCACCAAGATAGCTGTCGTAGCCATCGGGCAAGGCCGCGATAAAGTCATGTGCCGCCGCTGTGCGCGCCGCTTCTTCAATTTCGGCATCAGTCGCATCGGGGCGGCCGAAACGGATGTTTTCACGCGCCGACGTCGCAAAGATCACCGGATCCTGCGGCACCAGCGACAGGTATTTACGGAACTCGGTCCGCGCCAGATCGGTCAGAGCCTGCCCATCCAGACGCACCGATCCCCTTTCGGGATCATAAAAGCGCTGGATCATCTGGATAATGGTCGTCTTACCCGCACCGGACGGGCCGACCAGAGCCACGGTTTCCCCCGGCGCAATAGTCAAAGACACGTGGTCCAAAGCCGCCACATCAGGGCGCGCCGGATAGTGGAACAGGACATCGTCGAACACGATTTCGCCCTTCACCGGCGTGCTTAGCGGCACAGGCGTGTTGGTGTCCTTCACGCTGTCGGTGGTTTCCAGCAACTCGACCAACCGTTCGGTCGCACCAGCCGCGCGTTGCAATTCACCAAAGATTTCGGACAGCGCCGCGACCGAGCCTGCCACCATGACCGAATAAATCACGAACTGGACAAGTGCACCGATGCTCATGTCCCCTGCCCGCACGTCCCACGCGCCAATCCAGAGAACACCCACAACACCGCTGAAGATCAGGAAAATCACGATCGCGGTCATCAACGCCCGCGTCCAGATCCGACGGCGGGCCGCGTCAAAGCTTTTCTCGGTCACTTCATTAAAGGCGGCGACGGTGCGCGCCTCATGCGTAAAGGCCTGAACCGTCTGAACTGATCCCAGCGCCTCGGATGCATTGCCCGAGGAATCCGCGATCCAGTCCTGATTTTCGCGCGACAGCTTTCGCAATTTACGGCCCAACGTCATGATCGGCACGATCACTGCAGGCACAATCAGCAGCACCATCAACGTCAGTTTCCACGACGTGAACAGCATCAGCGCCAGACCACCAACGAAGATCAGCGCATTGCGCAGCGCGATGGAAATCGACGACCCGATCACGCTCAGAATCAAGGTGGTGTCGGTGGTGATCCGGCTTAGAACCTCGCCCGTCATGATCTTTTCGTAGAACGCAGGCGACAGGCCGATGACGCGGGCAAACACCTCTTTCCGGATATCGGTCACAACCCGTTCACCCAGACGCGTCACCAAAGCATAGCGCAGCGCCGTGCCCACGGCCAAAAGGCCCGTAATACCAAGCGCCGCAGCGAAATACTGGTTCAACAACGCGCCGCTACCGATTTCAAAATTATCGACCACGCGGCGCACCGCCATCGGCAGCACAAGCGACACCGAAGCCGTCAGCACCAAGGCCAGAAGCGCGAATACCAGCAAAGTCTTGTACGGGCGCATGAACGGCCACAAACGACGCATCGCGCCGATATTGCGTGACTTATCTCGTTCTTCCTGGCCCGATGCGGGTCCTGTCCTACGGGCCATAACACCTCCTACAGTCTAGAACGCTTTTTGACGGTGCGAAGGCGAAGGGTCAAGCGATCCAAGGGCCGATGTGGCCAAAGGTTGCACTGTGTTGGGGAAGTTTTGGAGCGGGTAGCGGGAATCGAACCCGCACGACTAGCTTGGAAGGCTAGGGCGCTACCATTACACCATACCCGCGCTCGGGATGTGATTAGTCTAGGCGGCAAAGGGGGTCAAGACCACCAATGCGCGTAAAAAACTTTCGTCAGAAGTGTCAAACTTTTGACAGATTTAAAACTTAAGACAGTCTCTGAATATCGGTGGGGGCCGATAATTAAAGAGGAAATCTGCATGCTGCGGAAAACTGGCGGTTACGCTCTGGCCCTTGGTCTCTTGTTCACGCAACAAGCGGCGGCCGAAACCTATGAAGTGGCCCTGATGGGTCAGGGTTTTTTCCCGACCATCACATACGTGCAGCCGGGCGACATCATCAACTTCCATAACCTCGGCGAAGGCGTTGCCATTATTGGTGCATCCGACGAATCCTGGTCCACCGGCCAAATGGAACCGTTCAGCAGCTATACACTGGTGATCACCAGCGGCATGACGGCATCTTTCGAGGATTTCTTCGTGCGTGCGCAGTACACAGACGAGGAAATTCTGGCCAACCAAGCGGCCATTGATGACGCGCTTTACATCAATGAAACGACCGATTCTTTTGTTGAAGTCCCCTCGCCCCTGTTTGCATCCGGCGAATTCGCAATCGACGTGCCCGCACCGATCATCAGCTTGGGTGACGGCATTCCGGTATCCGAGGTCGGCGGCCTGTAATCGACGGCCTGCCATCGCTGCGATCACACCTCAATCGGTGTGATCAACTCAGACCCCTTGGCGCGGTTCGAATTCACGGCCGGGTCAACGCGGTAGAACTCAAGAAAATCATCTGGCGCAGCCGTCATCAGACGCGCTGCGCCATGTCCATTTTCACCCAGCCATAAAGCCCATTGATCAGGGGTCAGAACCACCGGCATCCGCGCGTGGATTTGTGACATGGTCGGGTTGGCCTTGCAGGTCACAATCGCACAGGTGCGATGATGTTCGCCGTCACGCTCCCAATCCTGCCAGACACCGGCAAAAACCAGCGGCTTTTCGTCCGAGGAATGAATGTACCACGGCAACCGCTTGCCCTCATCATCTTTGGTCCATTCGTAAAATCCCGTCGCCGGTATCAAACAACGCCGTTCACGGCAGGCCGCGCGGAACGCGGGCTTTTCGGCAATCGTTTCAGACCGTGCATTGATCAACAACGGTCCATCGGTCGGCGATTTGTACCAATGCGGGATGAACCCCCAGCGCATCGACACCAGATCGCGCCCCTCGCCCTGATTATGCACCACATGCACCGCGTTCGTCGGGCAGACGTTGAAATTCGGAACATCGGGCAAATCATTAGCAGGACGCGCCTCAAACAGCTGCGCCATCGCATCTTGCGGCAGGGTAACGGCAAATCTTCCACACATGCGCCCTACCCTACCCACACGCGCCAAACGCGCAATCCCCGCACATCATCGCCAAGGGCGGCCCGCAGTCCAGCGCCAAAGGCGATGGACGAGATAAACCTGACGCGCGCCAGCGCGACCGCTAAATAAAAAACGGCGCGAGGGGTCCCTCGCGCCGCCTGAACCTTCGATCAAACCCGAAGATTATTTCACTGTGATACGGCCATCTGTGTAAGGCGTGTAAGGCGCGTTGGCCGCGATGTATTCCGCTGTCACATCTGCCAGATCGGGGCCGAAGTCATAGGCGTTCATCGCGTCTACGAACATCTTGTAGCCGTCACCGCCGTTGCGAACATAGTTGTTCGACACAACGCCATAGGTCTTGCCCAGATCAATCGGCGCACCGCCGACCATTACGTCGGAAATCCGCGAACCGGCTTCTGCCGACGGATCAACCGTAAAGCTCATGCCAGCAACCTGTGGGAAACGGCCAGCGCCCTCTTCCATCTGGCTCACACCGTTTTCCAGCGCAGCCACGATGGTTTCACCAGTCACCTGGAACGTGGACAACGTGTTCTGGAACGGCAGAACCGTCAGAACCTCGCCCATGGTCACTTCGCCCGCGTCAATCGACGCACGCAGACCACCACCGTTCTGGATGGCAATCTCTACGCCCTGATCCTTCACACGGTCCAGCATGGCATCCGCCACAAGGTTGCCCATGGAACATTCCATCGCACGGCAAACGTCACGGTCGCCCACGATTACATCACCAGCGTCCGCAACAACGCGGGTTTTCATTTCCTCGATCGGACCTGCAAGTTCGGCGATACGCGCTTTGATGGCCTCGTCCTCTGCAACAGAGGCATCCAGCAGAATTGTGTCGCCTGTGGCGGATGTCACGTTGCCCGCATCATCAAACACCAGCGTCAGGTGACCGACGTATTTGGAATAGGCATAGGCCTGCACCACAGGCACGTCGCCCACCATGGTCGGATAGGCCATTGCGCCTTCTTCGGTGTTGGAAAACTTAGTGTGCGAATGGCCGCCCACGACCGCATCCAGACCGTCAACGGCCTCGGCAATCGCCATGTCCTTGGTGACGCCCACGTGGTTCAGCGCGATGATCTTGCTGACACCCGCATCAGTCAGCGCAGCGACGTCCTGTTGCAGGTTCTCGATCTCATCCGAGAAGATCACAGCAGCAGAGGGGCTCGAGGTTTCGACAGTATCGGTCGCCAGTGCCGATACGATGCCGATTTTCTCGCCGCCAACCTCAAGGATCACGGTGTCCTTCAGCTTGCCGCCAAGGATGTTGGAAGACGACACATCGATGTTGCCCGAAAGAACCGGGAAAGACGCGCCATCCAGCAGCTTGGCCAGACCTTCGTCACCGTCGTCGAATTCGTGGTTGCCCACGGCCATGGCATCGAAACCGATCTTGTTCATCATCTCGATTTCGACGTCACCCTTGTACGTGGTGTACATCAAAGAGCCCTGATACTGGTCGCCCGCATCCAGAACGATTACGTTCTCGCCGGCCAGTTGCTCGCGCAGTTCGTTGATCTTGGTGTAAACACGCGCAACGCCGCCAAAGCATTTGCCTTCGGCATTGCTCTCGGCATCGCAGGTGCCATCGTATTTGCTGATAGGCTCAATACGGCTGTGCAAATCGTTAATATGAATGACGTGTAGAGTGTAGTCGGCTTGGGCCATACCCGCTGTCAGGGCCAAGGCTGCCGCGCTTGTAAATAGGCGAAGAGACATATCTGTCCTCTCTGTCGGAAGTTGAACACAAGGAGCCTGCCTCGTGCTAGGGATTCTGTCAAAGTTTACCTTACGGTCAAATGTCGGATTTCCATGACACTGCTATGACAACAGGCAGATTGACTGCCAAGCGTGCGCCCGCTTGACCCCGCGCGATCAAGGCGGCATCACCGTCTTATGCTGATCTATAAAATTCTCCGCGCTGCCGAATGGGCAGACCTTCAGAACCTTGGCGAAACCCAAGGTGCATCCGTCGATGTCACCGATGGCTACATCCATTTTTCCACCGCCGAACAGGCCCGCGAAACCGCGGCCAAACATTTCGCCGGTGAAGAAAACCTGATGCTTCTGGCCTATGATACCGACCAGTTGGGCGATGCGATGAAGTGGGAAAAGTCGCGTAACGACCAACTGTTCCCGCATCTTTACGCGCCTTTGCGCCATGATCAGGCGCTCTGGGCGAAACCCCTGCCCCTCGGTGCGGATGGCCACGAATTTCCCGAAGGGTTCGCATGACCTACATTGATCCGGACCGCCCCCAGTTCGAGCTTTTCAAATCGCTGCCCCGCGATCACCCGATTGAAATGCTGAACCTTGTGCGTGTTCGGGATCAGGCGGCATACCCCGCTGACCATCCTTTGGCCGCCGACAGCCTGACCGGCCATCAGGCCTATGAAAACTATGGCCGCGACAGCGCGCCGGTTTTGAAACGCGTTGGCGGATCGATCCTGTGGCGCGGGGCCTATCAGGCCACCTTGATCGGCCCATCAGATGAACAATGGGACTTTATGTTCATCGCCCGCTACCCAGATGCCCACGCCTTTCTGGCCATGGTCAAGGACCCCGACTATCAACGCGCTGTGATTCACCGTCAGGCTGCGGTTCTGACCTCTCGCCTGATCCGCTGCGCCCCGTCCGAAACGAAAGACCAATTCGCATGAAATTCTTTGAACAGCTTGGCTTGAAGGCCATGCACCAGATCGATCCGGAAGCTGCCCACGGGCTGGCCATCAAGGCCCTTCAGGCCGGTGTCGCACCGTCGCCCGGTCTTTTGACATCGGACCGGCTGCGCTGTCAGGTGGCGGGTCTGGGCCTGTCGAACCCCGTTGGTCTGGCCGCCGGTTTTGACAAAAACGCCGAGGCGCTCCGCGGTCTGGCCCGCGCCGGTTTCGGCTTTGTCGAGGTGGGTGCCGCCACACCCCGCCCGCAAGAAGGCAACCCGAAGCCCCGCCTTTATCGCCTGACTGAGGACAAAGCTGCGATCAACCGGTTCGGCTTTAACAACCAAGGTATGCACGCCATCGCGGCCCGTTTGGAAAAGCGCCCGTCTGAAATGGTGCTGGGCCTGAATCTTGGCGCGAACAAAGACAGCGAAGACCGCGCCGCCGATTTCGCGACCGTTCTGACCCGCTGCGGCCCCTACCTTGATTTCGCGACTGTCAACGTCAGCTCGCCCAACACGGAAAAGCTGCGCGATCTGCAAGGTAAAGACGCCCTGACGGCGCTGCTGGGCGGCGTTCTGGATGCGCGCAACGGTTTGGAGCGCCGCATCCCCGTTTTCCTGAAAATCGCACCCGATCTGGACGATGACGGCCTGAAAGACGTGGCCGAGGTCGCCCGCGCCACAGGCATCGACGGCATCATCGCCACCAACACCACCCTGTCGCGCGATGGTCTGAAATCGCAGCACCGCGATCAGATGGGCGGCCTGTCCGGTCAGCCGCTGTTCGACAAATCCACCCGCGTTCTGGCGCGCTTGTCGCAACTGACCGAGGGCGATATTCCGTTGATCGGCGTCGGCGGCATTGGTTCGGCCGAGCAAGCCTATCAGAAACTGCGCGCAGGCGCCTCTGCCGTCCAGCTATACACAGCGCTGGTTTATGGCGGTCTGTCGCTGGTCCAACAGATCGTCGAAGGTCTGGATGACCGTCTGGCGAAAAACGGCTTTAACTCGGTCGAAGAAGTGGTCGGAACAGGACGTGACGCATGGCTGTAACCCTTTGGCATAACCCCCGTTGTTCGAAATCCCGTCAGGCTTTGGCACTGTTGGAAGAACGCGGCGCTGACGTCAGCGTGCGCAAATATCTGGAAGACGCGCCAACTGAGGCCGAAATCAAGGCCGCGCTGGATACGTTGGGCGTCACGCCCATCCAGATGATGCGCACCAAAGAAGCCGAGTTCAAAGACGCGGGCCTGACCAAAGACAGTGACGACAGCGCGCTGATCGCGGCAATGGTCGCGACGCCGAAACTGATCGAACGCCCTATCGCCTTTGCAGGTGACAAGGCCGCGATCGGGCGACCGCCGGAAAACGTGCTGGCGTTGTTGGACTAAGCGTTACAGGCGCGGCGGGGCATCGGCCTGCGCCGCGCGAATGAACGGCGCGAATTTGCTGATGTCTTTGACACCCGGCGCGCTTTCCACACCAGACGACAAATCCACCTGACGGGCCCCTGTCAGGGCCACCGCTTGCGCAACGTTTTCAGGTGTCAGACCACCGGCCAGCATCCAAGGCGCGCGCCATGCACGACCCGCGATAAGCCGCCAATCAAAAGCCAGACCATTCCCACCCGGCAGTTCCCCACCTTTGGGCTTTTTCGCATCCACAAGGATCTGGTCCGCCACATCCTCATACGGATCAAGGTTTTCCACGTCCTCTTCGCTGGCGATCCCCACGGCCTTCATCACCGGCAGGCCGTAACGCGATTTCACCTGACGCACACGCTCGGGCGTTTCCTTGCCGTGTAGCTGGATCATATCCAGCGGCACCTTGGCCGTGATCTGATCTAACAGCGCATCGTCCGGATCGACGACCAAAGCGACCTTTGCCAGACCGATGGGCGCGGCCAAAGCCAGTTCCGCCGCCTGTTCGATTGTCACGTTTCGGGGCGATTTGGGAAAGAAGACAAACCCGCAATAGGCAGCGCCTGCTTCGGCGGCGGCGATCACCTCTTCGGGGCGTTTCAGACCACAAATTTTTACGCGCACGTCGGCCATGACTGGGCTGCTCTTTCAGATGATTGGTGTCAGATGGGGCGCAGACCCGATGGGGTCAATGCAAAACGGAAAAGGGGCGCATCGTTTGCGCCCCTGACCCGCTGTGGACTTCAGCTGGCTTGATCCAAAATCGCCAGCACTTCGTCCTTATCCTTATCGCGTTCTTTCTGGGTGCGCTTGAGTTCGCGCTGCAACTGGCGAACCTCGGTGCCTTTGCGTGCTGCTTCTGCACGGTGCTTGTGTTCACGCAGCCATTCCCAAACAAACCCGACCAACAGACCCGCGATGACACCGCCAAAGATGACGATGAACAACGGCAGGGAAATCTGCTGCTGGATGCCCAGCAGATCGGACAGACCTGTCGGCAGCAGTTGCAGGTTCACAAGTTCACGGTTGGCCAGAGCCACCGAAATCAGCACAAGCGCCAAGGCGCCCAAAAAGAAGTAGCGAATATACCGCATAGATTTGATTACTTTCCGTTCAGTCGATCACGAAGCAATTTGCCCGTCTTGAAGAAGGGTACATGCTTTTCCTCGACAGGAACAGACTCGCCCGTGCGTGGGTTCCGTCCCACACGCGCATCGCGCTTTTTAACCGAGAACGCACCAAACCCGCGCAACTCGACCCGGTCACCACGCGACATGGCATCGGTAATTTCATCAAAAATGGTATTCACGATGCGTTCGACATCGCGCTGGTACAAATGAGGATTATCGTCAGCAATTTTTTGAATGAGTTCGGATCTGATCATCCATCCCTCTCCCCGTGGCTTTTTTATATGTCACTGACTATAGGGGCGAATATGGCATTCGAAAACCGTGTGAATCGACGAAAGCGCTGAAATTACGTACAGAAAACAGCCCTTAAAGGCGGTCTGCCAAACGAATTGGCAGGTTATTCAAGATGCTGCTCTGCGGCATTGCCTTTGGCGATGGTGCCGATTCGCACAACACCATTGCCGGGTCCTTAGGCCGACCGCCTGACTGTCGCGGTGACAATGCCCATCAGAACCAACGCCGTGCCGCCCGCGCGTGTGACCCACTTGATCACATTTTGTCTGGCAATCTTTTGCCGCACGCGATCCGCCATCAACGCGTAGATAATCGCGTTGCTGCCCGCCAAGGCCACGAAGGTTGCTGTCAGAAAAGCAAACTGCGGAAGCAAGGCGCTATCCGCTGTGACAAACTGCGGCACGAAGGCGATGAAGAAGACGATGGATTTCGGGTTCAACGCTGTGACCGTGGCCGCATGGCCGAACATCCGCAGCCTGCTTTCATTTCTGGTTTGCGTCAGCCCACCCAATGTCGCGCCCTCGGCGCTGCGGAACATTTTCACGCCCAGATAAATAAGATACACAGCCCCGATCCATTTCAGCACCGTAAACGCGGTTGCCGAAGCCAGAACTAAGGCCCCCAGCCCCGCCAAAGACGCGGTCATGGCGATCAAATCCCCCACAGCCACGCCAAGCGCCGTCGCCAGCGCGGTTCTGCGCCCTTGGCTGATGGCATAGCTTAAAACCAGCAAAATGGTCGGCCCAGGAATGATCAACAAAACCATCGAGGCCGTGACAAACGTAATCCAAACAGTGAAATCCATGAATGCAATCTCCTTCAAGAGATGAGCAATCCACAGCTTGTCATCTTGGTCAACAGCACCAAAGACGCAAAAAGCCCCGTGGCGAACCACGGGGCTTTCTTATTGGTCAGTATCAGCTGAGGGTGACTTATTCGTCGCCCTTCAGAGCTGCGCCCAGGATATCGCCGAGCGATGCGCCGGAGTCGGACGAACCGTACTGTTCCACCGCTTCTTTCTCTTCTGCGATTTCGCGTGCTTTGATCGACAGACCCAGACGACGTGTCTTGGAGTCAACGTTTGTGACGCGAACGTCGATCTTGTCACCAACCGAGAAACGCTCGGGGCGCTGTTCGGCACGGTCACGGGACAGGTCGGAACGACGGATGAACGACTTCATGCCTTCGTATTCGACTTCTACGCCGCCGTCTTCGATCGCTGTTACTTCAACAGTGATGATCGAACCGCGCTTCACGCCGCCAACTGCGTCAGCGAACTTGTCGCCGCCCAGGTTCTTGATGGACAGAGAGATGCGTTCCTTGTCAGTGTCGACTTCGGAAACAACGGCCTGAACCATGTCGCCTTTGCGGTAGTTCTGGATCGCATCTTCGCCACGCTCGTCCCAGGACAGGTCGGAGAGGTGAACCATGCCGTCGATCTCGCCTTCGAGGCCGATGAACAGACCGAATTCGGTGATGTTCTTGACTTCGCCTTCGACAACGGTGCCGGCAGGGTGTGTCTCAGCAAAGACTTCCCACGGGTTGCGCATGGTCTGCTTGAGACCAAGGGAAACGCGACGCTTGGCGCCATCGATTTCCAGAACCATGACTTCGACTTCTTGCGAAGTGGACACGATTTTGCCCGGGTGGACGTTTTTCTTGGTCCAGGACATCTCGGAGACGTGGACCAGACCTTCAACGCCCGGCTCCAGCTCAACAAATGCACCGTAGTCGGTGATGTTGGTGACGCGACCGGTATGTACCGATTCCAGCGGGTATTTCGCAGCAACCAGATCCCACGGATCTTCCTGCAGCTGCTTCATGCCAAGGCTGATGCGGTGTGTGTCTTTGTTGATCTTGATAACCTGAACCTTGACGGTTTCGCCGATTGTCAGGATCTCGGACGGGTGGTTCACACGGCGCCATGCCATGTCTGTGACGTGCAGCAGGCCGTCAACGCCGCCCAGGTCAACGAATGCACCGTATTCGGTGATGTTCTTGACCACACCCTCGACTGCCTGACCTTCGGACAGGTTGCCGATAACTTCTGCACGCTGTTCTGCGCGGGATTCTTCGAGGATCGCACGACGCGATACAACGATGTTGCCACGACGACGGTCCATTTTCAGGATCTGGAACGGCTGCTTCAGACCCATCAGCGGGCCAGCGTCGCGCACGGGGCGAACGTCAACCTGCGAACCGGGAAGGAAGGCAACTGCGCCGCCCAGGTCGACTGTGAAGCCGCCTTTGACGCGGCCGAAGATCGCGCCTTCGACGCGTGCATCGTCTGCGTATGCTTTTTCCAGACGGTCCCATGCCTCTTCGCGGCGCGCCATTTCACGGGAAATGACAGCTTCGCCACGGGCGTTTTCTGCGGAACGAAGGAAGACTTCTACTTCGTCACCAACGGAAATTTCGGGAGCTTCGCCAGGGTTTGCGAATTCTTTAAGATCAACGCGGCCTTCCATTTTGTAGCCTACGTCGATGATGGCTTGGCCAGCTTCTACAGCAATGACTTTACCTTTAACGACAGAACCCTCTTCGGGTGTGTCCATTTCGAAGCTTTCGTTAAGGAGGGCTTCGAATTCCTCCATAGATGCGTTCTGAGCCATGTGGTCTCTGGTTTCCTTTAACTTCGGTTTATCTGGCCGGGTGGTTGTCTCCACCGGTCTTGGGGTTGGTCACTTCAGACGCTGCTGAACACAAAAAAGGGCCGATGGTATTCGACCCCGCTCGATCATCTGTGTTGCTGCATTTACGCCTTGTCGACGCGCGCGATATACCTGCCTCTTTACCGTGTGGCAAGGGCAAGTGCGATTTCGTCAAGAAAACTTGGGTTTTCCGCCTATTTCGGCCTTCACCGGCGAAATCACCAGCCATTTCCCGCCATTGCATTTGGTTCCGGAAACAAATTGTTTATCTTTTTTGTTGTTTTTACACCAATAGTAGCCCTTGATAATCAAACTGAATGCGCTCACTGTAATACTTACATACAACTCAAAGTCGAAGGAGAACTCGCTATGAAGTTCGAGAATAATTTCTTCGGTTTTAATGATTACGGCACCATTTTCACAGACATCTTGATTGAACCGAAAGAGGTTCCTTCACCGCAGAATTCAACCACCCCGGCGCCACAACACAACACGCACCAAAGATATGATCAAATTGATTGGGAGCGCAGCCTCTGGGATAAAGAGGTTCTGGTCATGTCCGAACCCGGATCCGCCATCGAAAACGCCCTGACACGACTGTCCGCGCATTTCGAGGCACTGAGCATCATCGATCAACCCAGAAGCGCGCTGCGCTGTGCAAAGTATGCTGACGGACTGAAAAGTATCTTTGTAATGGACCTCGACACGCTGCCTAGCGATGGCGACGCGGTTCCGAAGCTGTTGCACTTGCGGCGCGCAAGTCCGGGGCTGACAACGATTATCGTTTCTAGCCACTTCCATCATAATGACACGACGTTAGAACGCCGCGCCATTGCCGACTGTTCATTGCGGATGCCGATCAGTGACTCTGAACTGCTCCGCGGAATGGGCCTTGCCTGCCGAAACACAAACCTTCGCCTAAAGGGCGAGTTTTTCTCGTAAAAAACGCCATACTTTTTCTCCCCAATCTAACCATACGGATAGATTGATAGACCTGCCCAACCTAAGTTATCAAAGTGACTATAAATTGGTAACGTAGGTTGGGTTATGGTAATGGGTATCTGGACACAGGTCGCACAGTTAAGGGATCTGCTTAGCTCCATGGAACGGGATCTTGGGCTGGATAGCCTAAGCTCGAATGAACGGGACATTTTGTTGGCATTTTACGCGAATGCCGCTGAACGCGCCGATGTTGGTTATGTCTGCACAACAGACAAAGTGCGTGCGCATCCGACGGTTTCTCGGATTTCTCAACCTACTTTTCACCGCACCTTGCGCCGTTTGTTGGACAAAGGTCTCGTGATTCAGTCGGATGATCTGCCTCTGGGCACTTATGTGCTTCCGTCAGAAAGCCCCCGTGCCTGAAAAACACTAGGCGCTTCGGCAGATATCTACTAGAAATTGAAACTGATCAGCAAAGCTCTGCTGATCAGTTTTTTATTGTTTTCATTTCTGCGCCCGAACCCGATAGGAGGCGCCATGTCTGATTTCGACGCGACCAAAAAGCAAACCAGCATTTTGGAAACCCTGCTTCAAATAGCGGTTTTCAGCTTTTTCCTGTTGTTTGCGTCGCTGATCGAACAGGCTCTTATCCCCTACACAACATTCCGCGCAGATACGGCGGCACAAGTCGAAATACCGATCATTTGCCTGACCTTTGGACTACGCGTGCTGGGGGCCTATTTGGCAGGTTTCAAATCCATAATCTTCTTTGCACCCGCAGCCTTGGTGCTTGATGCCACAAGCCAGACCATCCTTGGGCTACATTTCGAAAATGGCTTGGTCATGCTGATCCTGCTTACGGCAGCGCCAGTGATTTTCATGCTTTTCGACTGGGCCTCCCCTGTCCCCCATATTGAGATGCTCAATACGCCTTCAGGCTGGCGCATCCTTGCGTCGGGAAGCATCATGATCGCGATGGTCGAAACCCTAGCGACGCACATTCTGGCAGGCACACATTCACACACGACACCGCCGTCAACGGATCTGGTCGTGTTCTTTGGAAGCAAAATGTTGGGTTTGGCTGTGGTTCTTGCCGTGATGTTGGCGGCCAAGCGCATCATGCGCAGCCACAAGGACGCGAACTAACGCACCAATTCCGACCGGAATTCAGCCTGCGCGGCGCGCGTCGATTTCCCGAATAGCCGTTGCGATGGCCTCATCAATGGACAGCTCGGACGTATCAATCTGAATGGCGTCATCGGCAGGACGCAGCGGCGCATCCTTGCGCCCCATATCTCGGGCATCACGTTGGCGCACATCATCCAAAACCGTTTCGAAATCCACACGCAGCCCGTTTGCCACCAATTCGCGGAACCGGCGATCAGCACGGATTTCGGCAGAGGCTGTAACGAACAACTTGGCCTCGGCATCCGGACAGATCACCGTCCCGATATCGCGCCCGTCCAGAACCGCACCGCCCGACCGGCGGGCAAAGACCCGCTGGAAATCCACCAGGGCCGCACGCACTTCGGGGATTACAGCCACCTTGGACGCGGCCTGCGCCACCTCGGGCGTGCGCAGATCATCGGCTTGCAAATCCTCGGCCCGCAGTTGCTGCGCGGCCTCGATCGCCGCAGTACCGGTCAGTACCTGTTTGCCGACGGCGCGGTACAACAGGCCTGTGTCCAGATGGGCAAAACCATAGTGGGCCGCCACAGCCTTACTGATCGTTCCCTTCCCCGCTGCCGCAGGTCCGTCGATTGCAATCGTAAACGCCATGGTCGCCCCCTACCCTTCAACCCTTATTGTGTCAGTTTGGCACCCAATTGGGTCATCAGGTTTTCGAAAATCGGGAAGGATGTGGAAATCGGACCGGAGTCATCAACCGTCATCGGCGCATTCGTTGCAAAGCCCATCACAAGGAAGGACATCGCGATGCGGTGATCCAAATGGGTTTTCACTGTTACACCACCGGCAACGTCGCCAAAGCCACGGCCATGAACCGTCCACCAGTCCTCGCCCTCATCCACATCGACGCCCGCAGCGCGAAGGCCCGTGGCCATCGCATCAATCCGGTCGCTTTCCTTGACGCGCAGCTCTTTCACGCCTGGCATATGCGTCTTGCCCTCGGCAAAGGCCGCAACAACGGACAGAACAGGGTATTCGTCGATCATAGACGCCGCACGTTCTGCGGGCACCTCGATACCCTTCAGATCGGGCGAATACTTGGCACGCAGATCGGCGACAGGTTCACCGCCCTCTTCGCGCATGTTTTCAAACGTCAGATCAGCGCCCATGTCCTGCAGCGTATAGAACAGCCCCGCGCGCGTCGGGTTCAGGCCGATATTCGGCACCAACACGTCCGACCCTTCGGTAATCAGCGCCGCACAGACAGGGAACGCCGCCGAGGACGGATCACGTGGCACGATGATTGTCTGCGGTTTCAGCTCGGGCTGGCCGGTCAGCGTAATGACGTGGCCTTCATCGGTATCCTCGGTCACGATCTGAGCGCCAAAGCCCGCCAGCATCCGCTCGGAATGATCGCGTGTCGCTTCGCGTTCGATCACCACGGTCTGGCCCGGCGCATTCAGACCCGCCAGCAAAACAGCGGACTTCACCTGCGCGGACGGCACCGGCGTGGTGTAGGTCACGGGCACCGGGTTTTCCGCACCGATGATCGTCATCGGCAAACGGCCACCGGACCGGCCATAGGACCGTGCCCCGAACAGCGCCAAAGGATCGGTCACACGCGCCATGGGGCGTTTGTTCAGGCTGGCATCACCTGTGAACGTCGCCGCAATCGGACAGGTCGCCATCGCGCCCATGATCAGGCGCACGCCCGTGCCCGAGTTGCCGCAATCGATCACGTGATCGGGCTCGGCAAAGCCGCCGACGCCCACGCCCTGCACGACCCAAGTGTCGCCTTGCTTTTCTACATCGGCACCAAACGACCGCATCGCCTTGGCCGTATCCAGCACGTCCTGACCTTCCAAAAGGCCGGTCACGCGGGTCTCGCCGACAGCCATCGCGCCAAAGATCAGCGACCGGTGCGAAATCGACTTGTCACCGGGGACATGCGCCTCACCGGACAGACCCGAGGATTTATGTGCAGACATAGGAGTGGCGGGGCCGTGGCTCGACATAGAAACCTTCCTTATTCATCAGTCGCGGTTTGATACTTGTCCCGCCGCGCAAGGTCCACACCTTCCACGGCCCTCAAACGCGACAAAAGCCGCGATTAAGCCCAAACCCATGTATTTTCTGTCCACAAATACCTTGGGGGAATTGGCCAAAGGCCAAGGGGGCAAAGCCCCCAGCCACCTTAGGTCCGGCGGAACGTCATATAATGGGGCGTGCGGCCTTCGCGCAGGGCCTTCTGCTCATAGCGTGTCGAAAGCCAATCATCCCACGGATCACGCCAGTCCGACGGGCCTTCGGCCAGCCATTCGAAACCGGCTTTCGGCACTTCCAGCATGGTCTGGCGCACATAGTCGGGAATGTCCGTCGCAACACGGAACTCGGCCCCTTCCCGCATCACCTGATGCAAGGGCTCCAGATGCTCCTGCGTCACGAACCGCCGACGGTGATGGCGTTTTTTGGGCCATGGGTCGGGATAGAGCAGGAATGCCTTTTCAACCACACCATCGGGCAGAACATCGAACAGATCCCGCGCATCGCCGGGATGAATACGCAGGTTATCCAGCCCTGCGTCCTTCACCTTGCCCAACAGCATCGCGACGCCGTTGATGAACGGTTCGCAGCCGATGAACCCTTTGTCAGGGTTATTCTTGGCCTGATGCACCAGATGTTCACCACCGCCAAAGCCGATCTCCAGCCACAAGGGGCGACCGCCGAACAACGCGTCGATATCCAGCTTTTCGCGGTCAGGGTTTACGTCCCAACCGACCGCTCCGGGGGACAAAGCCGCCAGATCGTTTTCCAGATATTCTTCCTGCTTCGGTCTCAGGGTCTTGCCCTTGAACCGACCATAGAAATTGCGCCACGGGGCGCCCGAGGGGTGCTTTTTCTCTGACATGGGACGCGCCATGCAACAGCGCGCGCTTAAGGTCAAGAAGCTGGGACTACGAAGGCATCATACGCCGCAGCACCCAAATCGCCGGAATGGTCACGATATACATGCCGATCCCATAGACGGCCGAGGGCAATGCATAGTCGGACAAGGTCCCTGATCCCGCGATGATCGCCGCCACCGCAATACCCAACGTCGCGTTCTGAACGCCAAGCTCGACAGCAATGGCCCGCCCGTCGCCGCCGGACAGCCCAAGCACCAACGCAACCACCACGCCCAAGACCAGAAACAGCGCGTTCATCCCCACCACGACCGGCCCAAGGCTGGCAAGGTTTTCCATCAGCACCGACCAATTCGTGGCAATCGCCGCGATCACGATGATCACGAACAACACCATCGCCAGCTTTTCCGCCAAATGACCAACACGCCCCACGACGCCGGGCAAAAAGCGGTTTAGAAGCAAGCCGATCAATACCGGCACAACCGTGATCGCAGCCATCGCAATGGCCAGCGAAGACACATCAATCTCGGGGCCTTCATCCCCCAGAAAACGCGTCGAGGCCAAAGCCGTGAACCAAGGCACGGTCAGTACGGACAACAAGCTGGCCACAGCGGTCAGCGTGATCGACAACGCCACCGTCCCGCCGGACAGGCGCGTCAGAACGTTGGATGTCACACCGCCCGGGCAGAACGACAGGATCATCACGCCAAACGCCAATGCCGGAGGCAGCGACACCACCTGAAGTACGGCCAAAGCCACCAAGGGAACGCCAATGATCTGCAACACCAACCCCACCAGCACAGGCACCGGCATCGACAAGACACGCCCGAAATCGGCGAAGGTCAGCCCCAAACCCAATGAAAACATGATAAATGCCAGCGACAGCGGCAGCACGACTTCCAACAACATTGGCGCATTCCTCCCTTACACCGTTGGATCATGTTGGCGTGGGAGGCGGCGAAAAAGCCAATGAAAACGGAAAGGACGCTGCGTCGTGCTGATGCTGCAGCGCAGCTATATCACAAGGATCAGAAGCAGGATAGACACCGTCAGAACTGCGATACCGGTGATCTCTTTCGCGGTGATCTTTTCCTTGAAGAAAAGGGTCGAGGCCATGATCGAAAAGATCAGTTCGATCTGGCCCACGGCCTGAACATAAGCGGCGGTTTGCAGGGTAAAGGCCACAAACCATCCGAAACTGCCCGCCATGGATGTGATGCCCACCCAAACCGCCGTGCGCCGCGCCTGCCAGACACGTGTCAGTTCGCCCGGCTGTTTGAACCGCATCCACAGCCCCATCATCACTGTTTGGGAAAGGGTCACCAGAACAAGCGAAACACCTGCGCGAATGATGGGATCATCGCTGGCAACCTGAAGCGTCGCACCGCGATAGCCGATGGCGGCCATGGCGAAAAATGCCCCAGACAACAGACCCAGCGCCACCGCCCGCGTCAGAAACCGTTCGCGGAACGACCCGTTGGTATTGGGCGTGTCGGACAGGATCAGAACGCCAACCAGCCCGATCAGGATCGCTAGCCAACCGTAGCCGCTCAGGGGTTCGGACAGCACGACCCAACCGGCCAGCGCGGCCTGGATCACTTCGGTTTTCTTGAAGGTGATACCAACTGCAAAATTACGCTGCCGGAACAGGGCCACCACACAGAGCGTCGCCATAATCTGGCCGATGGCACCGGCCAAGGCGTAGGGCCAGAAAACCCCACCCAATTCTGGCACAGATTGACCCGTGTAAAACAGATAGCCGCTGGTCAGAACCAAAGCCGCAGGCATCGCATAGGCAAACCGCGCAATGGTAGCGCCTGCGGTGCTAAGCGTTCCTGTGCTCAGCACCTTTTGTAGCATAAAGCGGATCGTCTGAAACAGCGCCGCAGCAATGGCAAAGACGATCCACAATTCCATGTTTTAACCCGATCAGAATGGGAAAGGATGCTGTTTGTGCGTCTCGTCCAATGCCGCCAAAAGCTCGTCCGACAGCTCGACATCCGATGCCCCCAACGCGACTTTCAACTGCTCCATCGTGGTCGCGCCGAAGATCGACGAAGACACAAACGGACGCCGCGCAGACCATGCAAACGCCATGTGGACCGGATCGATCCCGAACTTTTTGGCCACCTCAAGGTAGGCGTCCACGGCAAGGAACGCGCGGTCGGTTTTACGGCCGCCCAGATCACCGTTGATCGCCATGCGGCTGCCTTCCGGCAACGCACCGTTCTGGTATTTGCCGGACAAAAGCCCCGCACCCAGCGGCGAATAGGGCAGCAGGCCCGCGCCTTCGTTGATCAGCGCCTCGGCCAGATCGGTGTCGGCCATGCGGTACATCAGCGAATATTCGTTCTGAACCGTTTCCATACGCGGACCACCCATCTTCTCGGCGACGCGGATCCAGTTGGTCAGGCCCCAAGCGGATTCATTCGACAGGCCAATGTGGCGGATGGTGCCGCGGGTGATTTCATCCTGAAGCGCACCCAACATATCAGCCATGTGCTGAAGGTTGTCTTCGCGGTTCTGCTTGGACGGATCGTATTTCCAGTTCTGACGGAAGCCATAGCTGCCACGGTTCGGCCAATGCAGCTGGTAAAGGTCGATCACATCGGTTTTCAGACGCTTCAGCGACCCTTCCAGTGCGGCGCGCATGGTGTCCGGCGACATGGGCGCGCCGTCGCGGACCAACTGGCTGGGGCCGGTCAGCTTGGTTGCAAGGACCCAGTCATTTCTGCGTCCGGTCTTTTCGAACCAGTCGCCGATGATGGCCTCGGTGTTACCGACGGTTTCGGCCTTGACCGGATTGACCGGATACATTTCGGCGGTGTCCATGAAATTCACGCCGTGATCAAAGGCATATTCGATTTGTGCGTGGCCCTCTTCGGCAGGTGTCTGGTTGCCGAAAGTCATGGTGCCAAGGCAGAGTTCGGAAACTTCGATGCCTGTGCTTCCCAGCGGTCGCATTTTCATGGGGGCGCTCCTTATTGGTGTTTGCGGCGGACCTTACGCGCTCTCACCCTGACTGCAAGCCCCCACCCACGTCAGCCGGAGCCACCGCCACGGATTTGAGAACCGCAAAACATGCGCCGCCAACGTGCAGCCCCAAGGCATCCGCACTGCGCCGCGTGACCCGTGCCAAAAGCGTGTCATCGCCTGCTTTTAGCTGCACGATCACACCCGGCCCGTCGCCACGTTTCATCGACAGCACAGTCACCGGCAGGACATTCAGCGCCGACAATCCAACAGGCCGGTCCGCCGCGATCAAAACTTCTTGTGCCAGAATGCGCACGCGCAAGTGGCTACCAACCTCGGCTGGCACTGTGGGCAGCCAAAGCGTGCCGCCCGATACTTTCAATTCCGTCACGCCATCATCGGCATGATCTACCACCTGAGCCGTCAGCACCGAACCCGCATCGCGCACACCAAAGACACGGACCATCGACGGATCGGACAGCAGGTCACTGACCGCGCCGTCTTTCAGAACCTTGCCATCTTCCAGAACCACCAGATGGGTGGCAAGCCGTGCGACCTCGGCCAGATTGTGGCTGACATAAATAATCGGACAGCCGCTTTCGGCGCGCAGGCGTTCCAGATACGGCAGGATTTCAGCCTTGCGCGGCGCATCCAGCGCCGCCAGCGGTTCGTCCATCAACAAAATCTGAGGCTCCGACAACAACGCACGCCCAATCGCCACGCGCTGCGCCTCGCCGCCCGACAGACGTGCAGGGCGACGGTCCAAAAGGCCCTCGATCCCCAACATTTGGGCCACGCAGCTAAGATCACCCTGCCCTTTCAGACCCGAGGCCTTGCGCCCATAAAGCAGGTTGTCGCGTACTGACATGTGCGGGAAAAGCCGCGCCTCTTGAAAGACATAGCCAAGACGGCGTTTGTGAACCGGCACATCGACGCCTGCACCTGCATCAAACAGGACGCGGTCATGCAAGGCGATCCGCCCTTCGTCCGGCCTCAGCAAACCGGCAACCGCGTTCACCACCGATGTTTTGCCGGACCCCGAGCGACCGAACAGAACCGTCACCCCGTCCGGCGCGTCGAAACTGACGTCCAGGGCGAAATCGCCAAGGCGGCGCTTTATGTTCACCGACAACGTCACTTGCCAGAAATCCTATGCGCCACGCGACGCGCGAGCCATTCCGACAGGGCAACTGCGCCCAAAGCCAGAGTGATCGAAATCACCACCAGCGTCAGCGCCGCGTTTTCACCGCCGGGCACTTGCAGGAAGGCATAGATGGCCGACGGGATCGTCTGGGTCTGGCCGGGGATGTTCGACACAAAGGTAATTGTCGCGCCGAATTCACCGACCGCTTTGGCAAAGGCCATCACCGCCCCCGCGATGATCCCCGGTGCGATCAGCGGCAGGGTGACCGTGCAAAACACCCGCAGACGCGATGCGCCAAGGGTCGCAGCCGCGTCTTCCAGTTTCGGGTCCACAGCCTCGATCGCCAGCCGGATCGCGCGTACCATCAAAGGGAACGCCATAATCGCCGCCGCAAGCGCCGCGCCTGTCCAGCGGAAGGCCAATGTCACCCCGAACCAGTCGTAAAGCATCCCGCCAACCGGCCCCTGCCGCCCGAATGTCAGCAACAACAGATAGCCGGTTACAACCGGCGGCATGATCAGTGGCACCAGCACCAGACCGTTCAATATCTGACGCCCCGCAAACCGCCCCCGCGCCAGCGCGTACGCGGTCACAATCCCCAAAGGCAAGCTAAGGACCGTGGCCCAGAAGGCCACCTTGAGCGACAGCGCCACAGCCTGCCATGCCTCTGGTCCTAGGTATTCCATGATGATTGCTTAGCTTACTCGGTCACAGGAACAAAGCCGTATCGGGCAAAAAGCGCCTGACCCTCGGCACTTGCCAGCCATTCCAGAAACGCTTGTGCCGCCTCGGTGTTGGGCGCATCGGCCGTGATGGCGGCAGGATAGGTGATGGGCGGATGGCTTTCGTCTGGGAACTGCGCAACCACATGGACGCGATCATCCGAGGCCGCATCAGTGGCATAGACGATGCCCAGCGGCGCCTCACCCAGCGCAACCAACGCAAGCGCAGACCGCACGTTATCGGTCTGCGCCACGCGCGGGGCAATCACATCCCATTGCCCCAGATGCGTCAGCGCCGCCTTGCCATAGATGCCCGCAGGCACCGCATCGACCAGCGCCATGGCCAGCCGTGTATCGTCAGGCAGAAGTGCCGAGATGTCGGCGGGCATATCACGCGTTTCACCCGAACCATGCCCGATCAAGACCAATGCATTCGCCGCCAGATCGCGCCGCGTATCAGGCGCGATCATCCCCTGTTCGACCAGCCAATCCATCCAGTCAGGGCTGGCAGACACAAAAACATCCGCAGGCGCGCCCGCCGCGATCTGGCGGGCCAGAACCGAGCTTCCTGCTGGGGCGATGGTGACATGCTGGCCTGTCTGATCTTCCCAAACATCCGCCGCCTCGCCCAGCACATCGCCCATGCTGGCCGCAACGAACACGGTCAGGTCCGCCGCCCAAGCGGGTGCAGCAAACAGCCAGAAAGACAGAAGAAAACGAAGCATGGGGACAGTCACCGGATTAGTCAGGTGAACCTTGTCCCGAAAGGCGGCGATGAGCAAGCCGACCAAAGTGTCGCGCCGGACGAAACCTGCCGTCCGGCGCGGAAGTCTTAGGACAGGATATCTGCCATCATCACCGGCGCACCGGTTTTGGCCGAACGCGTCGCCGCTTCGGCCATGGCCAGCGCGGCCACGCCTTCTGCCAGTGTCACGGGCAGCGCACCGCCGTTGGTCAACGCCTCGACAAACGCCGCCCATTCCGCCGCATAGGCGGGCATATAGCGCTCGAGGAAGAAGTAGGTCGGCTTGGCACCGGTCACGCCGGAAGTCGTGCTTTTGACCACGGTATTTTCGAGCATGTTCTGCGCTTGCAGAAGGCCCTCGGAGCCCAGCAGTTCAACACGCTGATCATAACCATAGACCGCACGGCGCGAATTCTTGATCACCGCAATGCGTCCGTCTGCATAGGTCAGTGTAACCGCAGCTGTGTCCACATCGCCTGCTTCACCAATGGCCGGATCGACGATAGATGTGCCAACGGCTGTGACGGACACAGGCAGATCGCCCATAATGAAATTCGCCATGTCGAAGTCATGGATCATCATGTCGCGGAACAGACCGCCGGACACTTTCACATACTCAAGCGGCGGCGGGGCCGGATCGAAGGATGTGATCGACAGAAGTTCGGCCTTGCCGATTTCGCCAGCGACGAGCGCATTTTTCAAAGCGCCAAAGTTCGGGTCAAAGCGGCGGTTGAAGCCGATCATGACGGGACGGTCGGTTTTGGCGACCGCCACCTGACAGGCCTGTGCGCGCTCAAGGCTCAGGTCCACGGGCTTTTCGCACAGCACGGCTTTACCCGCCGCAGTTGCGGCTTCGATCAAATCCGAGTGCGTGTCGGTCGAGGTGGCGATCAGAACCGCGTCGATGCTGTCGTCAGCAATGATTTCCTCGGTCGTGCGGGCAACCGTGCCGTATTGCGACGCCAGTTTCTGCGCCGCTTCGGGGAAGTAATCCGACACCGCAGCCAGTTCGCTGCCCGGATGCGAAGAAATGGCGGTTGCGTGCACACCAGCGATGCGACCTGCGCCTAGAAGTCCGACTTTAATCATATGTGTATTTCCTGATGATCGGGGCCCTTTACCCCTGTTGTTTCAAAGCTGGATGGACCGGCCTTCTTCCGCGCTTTTCCGCGCGGCATCCAGAACGGCAAGCGTCCGCGCACCTGTTTCGGCCGTCACGGGCGGCTCGGTACCGTCGGCGACCGCTTTGGCGAAGGCGGCATAGTAGTCGTGATAGCGCCCCTGCTCGGCCGGAACTTTGACCGGACCTTCGTCGGTATAAAGCGTGCCCCAGTTGCTTTCGGGCTCATAGCCCCAGGCATCCGGATCATCGGTCGGGCGCTGGCCCGCGAAAATCTGTTGCGCCTGCACGTCGGTGCCATAGCTGACGTAAGCGCCCTTATCGCCATAGGCCCGCAGTTCACGGGTGCTCAGGCGGTTCAGTTTTGATGCCGACACCACAGACACCGGACCGCTTTCGTGGTTCAACGTGATGACAAAGCTGGCGTCCGTACGCCCCTCGGGCAGATCAACGTGATCCATGTGCACCGAAACGGACGCGACCGGACCGTTCAACCAGATCATCTGATCCACCAGATGGCTGCCAAGATCGCGCAACAGACCGCCAGTCGGGCCAGCCTCGAGCGTTGCGGGGTCGTCGAAATCCATCCGGCTGTGAACGCGCCAGACATGACCCAGACGACCGTCCCTGATGATCTTGGCCAAGGTCTGCAAATCGGAATCGTAGCGGCGGTTCTGGTACACACCCAGTGTCACGCCCTTGGCCTTGGCCGCTGCGTCCAGCTCCATTGCACCCTCGTAATTCGGGGCAAAGGGTTTGTCCGCAACCACATGCAGGCCAGCATTGATCGCTTCCAACACCAGATCACGGCGCGTCTGGGGCGGTGTGGTGATGGTCACCGCATCGCAAACGCCTGCCTCGATCATGGCCGTCAGGCTTGCAAAAATCGGAACATCCGGCCAGTCGGCACGCGCCTTGGCGACAGTCGCCTCGGCCCGTGCAACGATGCCTGCCAACGAACAGCCTTCGGCCGCCGCGATAAACGGCGTATGGAAATGCTGACCGCCGGTGCCGTATCCGACTACACCGACCTTAAGCATCGTTTTGTGCCTGCTCGAGGAACGCATCAAACTGATCGTCCTTGATCGCGACCGAATGGCAGGCCTCGGGGTAGCCGCCGTTGTCGACGTCTGCCTTGAACTCTTTGAACGCCGCGATGCGTTCGTTCTGCAAACGCTCGAGTTCCGGCGCGAAGTTGCGATAGACCTTGCCGTGACGCGGCTTGTGGTTTTTGCCGTAGCCACAGACGTCTTCGGTAAACAGGTACTGCGCATCGGCGTGCTTGCCCGCGCCCATACCCAGCATCAGCAGCGACGAGTTTTCTGTCAGGTATTTCGCAACGCGGTCCGGCACGACCTCAAGCTCGGCCCCGAAAACACCGATCTTTTCCAGCATCTGGGTGTGCTTCCACAGCGCCAGAGCCTCGTCCGCGGTTTTGCCAACTGCGCGCCAGCCGGTCCATGTGATGTAGGACGGGATCAGACCGATGTGGCCAACGACGGGCAAGTGGTTGTCACACAGCAGTTTCTGGATGTCGTAGGACGCCGAGCAATAGTAGGCGTCACCACCGATACCCGCGTAGTGGAATGCCGCGCGCAGATAGTCTTCGCCTGTTGCGATGGGACGGCCTTCGAAGCGACCCCAACCGCCATAAGGCAGACCGACCTGAACGAAACAATCGCCCGCCGCTTCGCGCATCTCTGCATCAAAGAACTTGCCTTCGATCGACAGCATTTGGATGCCAGCCGCATTGGCCGCAGCCGCTTCTTCCGGTGTGGTGACGAACAGCATCGAAATCTTTTCGCCACGCTTTTTCATCGCGCGGAGGTCTTCGACATGGGGACGATTGTGATACATCTGGGGTTCCTTCTTTAGAGGGTAAAGGCCGCACGGAACGCGTCCAGCGCGTCCTCGGGATCGTCTTTGGCAAAGGCTTCCATGCCGACGGGGCCGTCATAGCCCATCGCGGTCAGTGCCTTGGCGATCATGGGCCAGTTCATTTCGCCGGTGCCAGGTTCACAGCGACCGGGGTTGTCAGCAACCTGCACTTCGCCGATCCACGGCAGGCAGGCTTCGGCGTGGCGGATCACGTCGCCCTCGCCGATTTGTGTGTGATAAAGATCAAGGTTGATGCGCAACTGCGGGCGATCCACAGCGGCAACGAGTGACAGAACGTCAGCGGTGGAATTGAACGGACAACCGGGGTGTTCGCGCAGGTTCAGGTTTTCCAGCGTGAACGTCACGCCTTCTTCCTCGGCCATATCGCAAATCCGGTGCAGCGTGTCGCGGGCGCGCAGCCACATGCCGGGCGCCACATGCGCCATCTGCGGGATCGGGATACCCATATCCCCCAGACCGGTGCCATGCAGGTTCAGGCGGTGGACGCCCAAACGCTTGCCGACCAGCGCTGCTTCGCGGGCGGACCTGATCAACAAATCCGCCCCCTCGGCATCTGCAAGACGGCCTTCCAGATATCCGTTCATGATGGTGAAGGTCGCGCCTGTTTTCTCAAGCGCGTCCAAGTCCCAATCCGGCCAGTTCCAAAGCCCGACACCAAAGCCCAGCTCTTTCAATCGCGACGCGCGCCATGCAATGGGCTTGTCCTGCCAGAGCATTTCCGCACATGCGGCCAGTTGGAACGCCATATCAGATTTCCACGAACACGCGGCCGTCTTCGACCTTGGTTTGGTAGGTGTGCAGGTTTTCACATGCGGGCGGTGTTTCCACTTCTCCGTTGGTCATGTCGAAAATCGACGCGTGTTTCGGGCATTCGATTGTCGCTTCGACAACCAGACCGTCACACAGGTGCACGTCTTCGTGGGTGCACAGACCATCTGTGCAATAGTAGTTATCTTCGTGGTCGCGAACGATGATAAAGGTGCGGTCCCCGTGGTCGAAACGGATGACATCTTCTTCATCGATATCGTCAGCAGCGCAGGCATCAATCCAAGTTGGCATTGGTCTTTCCTCAGATGTCTTGGGGTTTGAAGTCAGCGGGCGCGCTTGGCATCACGCCCTGCAGAAGGGTCACGGATTTCTCCAACCCTTCCAAAGAGTTCAACAGAACGTCTTCGTGTTCGATAGACAGCCAGCCGTCGTAGCCGGCCATTTTCAGGCGGTAGCAGAACTGACGCCACCATTCTTCGCCGTGGCCGAAACCAAGCGTGATGTAGGACCAGCTGCGCGCCGGAATATCCATCAGGGATCCGTTTTCCAAAAGGCTGGTTGTGGCTTGAACAGGCGCGTTCAGCATCGTGTCTTTGGCATGCACGTGATAGATCGCATCGCCCAACGCCTCGGCCGCAGCCAGAGGATCGGCGCCCATCCAGAAAAGGTGCGACGGGTCGAGGTTGGCCCCAACCACGGGCCCGACCGCGTCGCGCAGTTTCAGGAGGGAGGGTACGTTATAAACACATTGGTTACCGTGCAATTCCAACGCGATGCGCTCGACACCGCATTCTTTCGCCAGTTCGACAATCTCGTGCCAGAACGGGATCAGAACATCGTTCCACTGGTAGTTCAGGATCGCCTGTGTTTCCGGCGGCCAGCTGGACACAACCCAGTTGGGCATCGTGTCATTGGCATTGCCCGCAGGCAGGCCGGACATGGTGCACACGGTCTTGATGCCCAGTTCACCTGCAACACGGATCGTGTCCTTCAAGTCGCTGCCCTGCTTGGGATCGGTCGGATGCAACGGGTTGCCGTTGGCATTCAGGCTGATCACCTCAAGCGCGCGTTCGTCGAAAGCGTTCAGAAACTCTTTCCGCGCGCTGGCGTCTTTCAACATCGTTTGCAGATCGAAATGCGGCGCTGTGGACCAGCCACAGGTATTCACCTCAATACCCGAAACACCCATGCGCACAGCGCTATCAAGCAGGTGATCAAGGCTCATGCCACCAAGGCTGTCGGAAACGAAACCAAGCTTCATGCGTACAACTCCGGCTTTTCGATCAGGGAAACAGGGCTTGTCTGGCCGCTTTCCAGCGCGCGCACGCCTGCTTCGGCGACAACTGCCGCGCAGTAACCGTCCCACGCATCCGACGCGATGCCTGGGAATTCGCCGGTTTCGACAAAGCGGATGAAGTCACGGTTCTGACGGCGGTAGGCATCCGCGTAACGGCTGCGCCAGTCCGCATCATAAGGCGTGCTGGACGTGAAACGGCTGTCGGTGCGCGTGTAGGCCACGTTGTTGATCGCGATGGAACCGGCTTCGCCCACCAGTTCGGCGCGCACGTCATAGCCATAGGCCGCGTTGTTGTTAATCTCGATCATGACAAGCTGGTCATCAGAAGTTTCCAGCACCATCACAACGGGTGCCACGCGGCTGTCCGACCGGCGCGGCTGATGCGCTGTGATCGAGGTGTATTCAACACCCATGACATGTCGCACAACGTCGAATTCATGCGGGGCCGAGTTGGTGATTGCCATTGCACCGGTAAAGTCCGACGCAGGTGTTTCCACGTTGCGGTGGAAGTTGTGCATCATCAATGCACGACCCAGCTTGCCACCGGTCAGAGCCGAACGCATGTCCATGTAGGATTGATCATAGCGGCGCATAAAGCCCAACATCACATGGCGCGTGTTCAGAAGAACTTCGGCCTGCATGACCTCAAGGCACTCGGACGATTGCTGCGACAACGGCTTTTCGCATAGCACTCGTTTGCCCGCGTCGATGCACTGTCGTGTCAGGTCCGCGTGGGTGAAGTCGGGGCTTGCGATGATAACAGCGTCAACATCTGGCCGTGCGATGGTCGCTGCGGCATCTGTCGCCACATCCGCCGCCGAAAATTTGTCTGCAACCGCAGCCGCGCAGTTGTTGTCGGGATCACAGATCACCTGAAGTGTCGCACCGGGCACTTCCTGAGCGAAAATTCGGGCGTGATCTTCGCCCATCAAGCCAGCCCCAATGATAGCAAGTCGTGTTGTCATGTTTCTATCTGACCTAAAGAGTGATGCGACGACCCGGCGAAGCGCCAGGCCGTCAGGGGGGAAGAATGGGAAAGTCAGCCCATTCAGGTGGATTGTCCTTAAAGTCGACGCGCGATTACGCGTCGGCCATTCCGTCGATATTCGCTTCCAGATCCGCCATGGATTCACCGCCCGCCATCAGGTCGGCGATTTCTTCGCGGCTCTTTTCGCCTTTGCGGAAGTCCGCCGCGATCG
>NZ_CEYADA010000004.1:0-255992 GCF_982780845.1 Thalassococcus sp. | reverse complement strand
TGCGATACGCCCTTGGCTGTTCGTCGTAGCGCGATTTGGGAATGCAGATGCTGATATGATTGCCGAAGTGGCCGGGTGTATGAAGAATATCGATCTGTGCGCCATCCAGATCGAGCGTGGTGTCATGGTCCACGATGACATCGGGATTAAAACTGACATCAACACCTTCGCCGCCGCCGATTTGCTGGCTTTGCGCCAGTTCCTGCATGATATCGCTTCGACCTGCCTGTGCATCACCAAAGGCCACGATCGGTGCACCGGTCATCTCAGACAAACGCGCGGCCAGAGGCGAGTGATCAAGATGGGCGTGGGTGACCAGAATGTATTTCAGCGGCGTTGCGTTGCTGATCGTTTGAAGAATTGCGTCCAGATGCGGGTCGCTGATCGGGCCAGGATCAACCACGGCCAGTTCCTTTTCCCCAAGGACAAACGTATTTGTTCCACGAAAGGTCATCGGTGACGGGTTCGGGGCGACGATCCGGCGAATGCCGGGTTCAAGCGTTTCGATTTGGCCATGGACGGGCTGAAAACTGGGATCGGGATCTTTCATGGCACTTTCTTGATGGTGTCGCTGACATGCTTTGGATAGCTTTAGCGCATGATGTTCCGTTGGCTCAAACAATACATGCCGCGCGGTCTTTATGCGCGCGCTTTGCTTATTCTGGTTTTGCCGGTTGTCACGCTGCAACTTGTTGTTTCGGTGGTGTTTATCCAGCGCCATTTCGAAGGCGTGACCGAACAGCTGACCGATCAGTTGTCGCGGGCCTTGTTGATTTCGAAGGCCACGGTTGATCCGGCAATTTTGGATCTGTTGGAGTTCCGGATTTCCACCGCAACCCCCAGTCAGGTGCCGGATGCAGACAGCTATCAATGGTATGACTTTGCCGGTCGCGTGGTTATTCGCGAACTTCGTGCAAAGAACCCGGACATTATACGCGTCAGTCTGCCTGACGACAGAATCGTGTTTCTGTATCTTCAGGATGGCGACGACATCCTGCGCTACCGTTTTTCCCGCGATTTGGTTTCTGCGCCGAACCCTCATCAGCTTTTGGTGAATATGGTGTTCTTCGGGGCTTTGATGACGTTCATCGCATTTCTGTATCTTCGTAATCAGCTGCGTCCCATCGCCCGTCTGTCTGCCGCGGCCGAAGCCTTTGGCCGGGGTCGGCATATACCTTATTCGCCGTCCGGCGCGGTCGAAGTCCGCGCGGCAGGTAACGCGTTTCTGGATATGCGGAACCGGATCGAACGGCAGATTGAACAGCGGACCATGATGCTGTCGGGGGTAAGTCATGATTTGCGAACGCCGCTAACACGGTTGAAGCTGGGGCTGTCGTTTCTTGAAGACGAAGACCGCGAACCGCTAGAGCGCGACGTCGAGGATATGCAGCGATTGATCGATGCGTTTCTGGACTTTGCGCGTGGCGATTCAGAAAGCGGTGTCGCCGAAAAAATTAATCCAGACGAATTGGTCACCGGCATCGTTGGTAAATTTCAAGACGCTGGCCAAAAGGTGGTTCAGTTGGATACCGAAGGGCAGGGCGAGGTGTCGTTGAAAAAGACGGCCATGTCCCGGGCCATTGAAAACCTGATCGGCAATGCGGTGCGCTATGGATCGACATGCGAGGTCAGCGTTTCCATCACGGAACGCGCATTGCGTATCCGTGTTGAAGATGACGGTCCGGGTATTGCGCCTGAACAAAGGGAAGAGGCCGTTCGCCCCTTTGTACGACTGGATCCTTCTAGAAATCAGGATCGCGGATCGGGCGTGGGCCTCGGACTAGCGATTGCGGCGGACATCGCGCGCGCGCACGGCGGTGTGTTACGCTTGGGCGAAAGCGAAACACTCGGCGGGCTGCGTGCCGACATCGTGATCGCGCGATAATTTAAGTATAATTAACGATTTGCTCCGCGTTGCGAACAAATTTGTGCCCCGAGGCTGTCTTTGATCGCTGGCTTTCTCTGATCATCAGATCAGAAAAGGACAGAGTAATGCTTCATCGTGTTTTGCCCGCTTTAGCCCTTGGAATAGCTGGAAGCAGTGTGCCACTTGGGGCCAGCGCAGGCCCTGCAGCCGTGAACCCTAAGGTGCATGTTGCCCCGTCGGCGGACTACAAGGAACAGTGGTTTACCACGCAGGACAACTGCACCTATTCACGCACCAGCGCGCCGGGTTACGGGACACAGTGGTATCTGGTGTTGAACCCACACCACGTTGGCAAACCGAATGCGCACGGAAACTGCCCGACGCGACTGAAAGGGTCGTGAACGTCGTTTATTCGGGGTTTGGCAGAACGCGGTTAAAGCTTGCTTCCTGAGCGATCAAAACAGCCTGTGTGCGGCTTTGGACGCCAAGCTTGCGCATGATGGCCGTGACATGGGCTTTGACCGTGGTTTCCGCAATCGACAGTTCATAGGCGATTTGCTTGTTCAGACGGCCTTCGCAAATCAGGCTTAGAATACGGGCCTGTTGGTTGGTCAGTGTCGACAGCCTCTCAAGCGCGTCAACGGGGGCTGTACGGCCTGTGCTGTCATCCTCGGGATCGATGTAACCTTCGGGTACAAAGGTTTTTCCGTCGACAATGGCATCAACTGCCTTACGGAAGACAGACCGCTGCGAATGTTTGGGCACATAGCCGTTGGCGCCCGCTTTGATCGCATGGCTGATCATTCGGTGATCGGCCAATGACGATGCGATCATGATGGCCGCCTTAGGGGCTGCGCGCCGCAGGCGCACCAACCCGTCCAACCCGTTCACATCAGGCAAATGCAGGTCAAGGATGATGAAGTCGATGGGCTTGGCTTCGATCTTGGCCAGCGCATCGTTCAATGTTCCGGCTGTATCAACCTCGGTAAAATCGGCAATCGAGGTCAAAGTCAGCGTCATCGCGTCGCAAAACAACGGATGATCATCGACAACCAGAGCATGGGTCGGCTGTGCTTTTTGCACGCTATCGGTCAGCTGCGTCATTGGGTTCTGAGCCTCGCATTCTTGGCACGTACGCCATTATAGCCAATTCGCCGGTTTTCGTCGCTTGCCCTAAAGTAGGAGACGTTTTTACCGTTCCGGCAACAGCCCACGTGGACTGAACCGGAGCACGACAAGCAACACAACACCCATCGTCAGAAGGCGCATGTGCTGCACGCTATCCTGAAGATGATCCTTCAGCGCGCCATCGCCCATACCCATGGTGATGCCGTTGATCAGGGCCTGGCCCATCGGTTCGACCTGAACCCACAGGAACCAGATCAGGAAACCTCCAAGAACCGCGCCAAGGTTATTACCGGACCCGCCAACAATGACCATCACCCAAATCAAGAAGGTGAAACGAAGTGGTTGATAGGTCGTCGGTGTCAACGCGCCATCCAGCGTGGTCATCATGGCACCAGCGATACCACAAATGGCAGAGCCGAGGATGAACACCTGCAAATGGCGTTTGGTGACATCCTTGCCCATCGCACGCGCCGCTGTTTCGTTATCACGGATCGCCCGCATCATACGACCCCAAGGGCTGTTGCGGGACAGCTGTGCCAGAACAAGGATCAACACCAGAACCGCTGTCAGAAGCAGGCTGTATTGCAGTTTGACCCAAAGCGTTGAGGCGGTCGTTGCATCCAATCCCAAAGACGCAGCCCGTTCCACAAAGGCCGGATCGTTTTGCAGGTCGATTTCGTAAGGCACTGGACGGGGCAGGCCGATGACGTTCTTCACGCCGCGTGCTAGCCAGTCTTCGTTTTTCAAGACGGCGATGACGATCTCGGCGATACCCAGAGTGGCGATCGCCAGATAATCCGACCGAAGGCCAAGCGCCGTTTTCCCGATAAACCAAGCGGCCCCCGCTGCCAGCAGACCACCCATAGGCCACGAAAGAAGAACGGGCAGGCCCAGACCACCAAGGTTTCCGCTGATCGCTGCATCATAAGCCTCGACCGCCGCAACACCGGGATCAAACACGGCGCGGAACAGGAAGAAACCCCCGATGATGATGGCCGCCACCGCGTATCCCCGCCATTTGCGCGGCGCTTTTTGCCATGTCAGAATGGCCAGCGCGATGGAAAGCGCACCCAGAACCAGACCGCCAATAATGCGCAGGCCACCGGCGGCCCATGCCTCGGTTACCGGAGGGGTCGATGTCAGCACAACGGCCAAGCCACCCAGTGCGACAAACCCCATGATCCCGACATTGAACAGGCCAGCTAGCCCCCATTGAAGGTTCACGCCCAAGGCCATGACAGCGCTGACCAGCCCCATGTTCAGGATGAACAAGGCCGAGTTCCAGCTTTGCACGATGCCGGTTCCGATGATCAGGACGGCAACGAGCGCGAAAAGAAGCGTGGTACGCATAGTCTGTGTCATACCGATTTTCCTTTGAACAAGCCGGTCGGACGGAACAAGAGAACGATGACAAGGATCACAAAGCTGACCGCGAACTTATAGTCGGTGGACAGAAGCTGCATCAGACCTGAGGGTTCCAAAGGTTCGGGCAGGGCGTAGACCAACACCTTTTTCCACGCATAGGTGATCGCCACCTCCGAAAACGCGATGACAAAGCCACCAGCGATAGCGCCCAAGGGCGACCCCAAGCCACCGACAATCGCAGCGGCAAAGATGGGCAGAACCAGTTGGAAATAGGTAAAGGGTTTGTAGGTTTTATCGAGTCCGTAAAGAACACCTGCGATGGTCGCGAGTGCCGCGACGATGATCCACGTCACACGCACAACGCGCTCAGGATCAATGCCGGACAGCAGAGCCAAATCTTCGTTATCGGAATAGGCGCGCATGGATTTGCCCGTGCGTGTGCGGTTCAGGAACCAGAAGAGCGCGGCGACCACCAGAATGGCTGTAACGACCGTCAAAACCTGTGTGGTTCGGATCGCCAGACCTTCGGAAAGACCTGTCATCGCTTTGAAATCACGTGCGGAAATCAGAAAACGTTCGCCATCCGCAAAGTTCTGATCATCCGGCCCCAAAACCAGACGGGTCAGGCCGTTGTAGATGAACATCACCCCGATGGACACAATCACCATTATCACCGGCGCAACCTTTTGTTTGCGGTAGAACCGGTAGACCAAACGATCTGTGCCCAAAACCAAAACAGCTGTGAACGCAATGCCAACCGGAATGGCCAGAAGGGCCGTCGGTAGCGGCCCAAGCGAGATGCCCACCGATTGCAGACCCCATGTTGCGATGATCGTCACCATGGTGCCCAAGGCCATCGTGTCGCCATGGGCAAAGTTGGAAAACCGCAGAATGCCGTAGATCAAGGTCACGGCAAGCGCCCCCAGCGCCAACTGGCTGCCATAGGCCACGGCGGGGACAAAGACGAAATTGCCAAAGGCAACAAGAGCGTTCAGAAGATCCATAAGATTAGGGCCTGACTGAGGTTAGGATGGGGTGCACTGACCCGAATAGGACGCGCGATAAGGGAAAGCGATGCCGATCTCGACGTAGTTGCTGGTGCCATCCGGTCCGATCTGTAAAAGGCCGACAGCACCGTTTGTGTTTGGCGAAACAAAGGCCCGACCGCCATCTTCTTCGGCCATTTGATCAAAGGGACGCTCGCCCGCGATGGAGGACATCAACCAGCGATCATCAAGCGCGCCAAAGGTGACTTCATAGTCGGTCGCGTTGCATGCCTCTGTGTCCAGACATTCGGTGTCAAACGCACAGGTCAGGGACTCGGCATGCGCCAATGCGGGCAGGGCGATGAAACCAGCGATCAAAGGCATACGAAAAGAAACAGACATACTCATCCTCCAAGGAAACTCTTGCGGACTTCGGGATCTGCCAGCAGGTCCTTGCCGCTGCCGGTGAACGCATTGGCACCCTGCACAAGGACATAGCCTTTGTCCGCGATTTCAAGCGCTTGGCGTGCGTTTTGTTCAACCATCAGGATGGGAATGCCACTGCGCGACACTTCGATGATGCGGTCAAACAGTTCGTCCATAACGATGGGCGACACGCCTGCGGTTGGCTCATCCAGCATCAGAACCTTGGGCTTGGTCATCAACGCGCGGCCCACAGCAACCTGCTGACGCTGACCACCAGACAATTCACCTGCGGCTTGGTTGCGCTTGTCGCGCAGGATCGGGAACAGATCATAGACCTGTTCCATCGTATCGCGGAAATCGTCGGTGCGGATGAAGGCACCCATTTCAAGGTTCTCTTCCACCGTCATCGACGTGAAAATGTTGTGTGTCTGCGGAACAAAGCCCATGCCCGCCACAACGCGTTCTTGCGGTGTCAGGGCGGTGATATCGCGGCCATCCAAACGAACCGAGCCTTCACGCAGGTTCAGCATCCCGAACACGGCCTTCATCGCGGTGGATTTGCCAGCCCCGTTCGGGCCGACGATCACAGCGATTTCGCCCTTTTCGACGCTTAAAGTGCAGCCATGCAGAATATCGGCACCACTGCCGTATCCGCCGGTCATGTTTTCACCGATCAAGTAAGGTTCGCTCACCCGATTTATCCTTTTTACAACGCCTTAAGCGCAAGTCTTCACGCAGGTTCTTTGTTTTTAAGGCCCGTGCCCAGATAGGCTTCGATGACCTGTTCGTTCGATTTGATGTCTTCGATCGTGCCTTCGGCCAAAACCTTGCCCTCGGCCATGACGATCACCGGATCGCAAAGACGTCCGATGAACTCCATGTCGTGTTCGATCATGCAGAAGGTATAGCCGCGTTCTTTGTTCAAACGCTGGATCGCGTCGCCGATGGTGTTCAGTAGCGTACGGTTCACGCCAGCGCCGACTTCGTCCAGAAAGACGATCTTGGCCTCGACCATCATAGTGCGACCTAGTTCCAACAGCTTTTTCTGACCGCCGGAGAGGTTACCTGCCTTTTCGTCCTTCAGATGGGAAATGGTCAGAAAATCGAGAACTTCATCGGCCTTTTTCAAAAGGGCCGCTTCCTCGTCACGGATTTGTTTCCGGTTGAACCATGTGTTCCACAGCTTTTCGCCCGCTTGGCCCGACGGAACCATCATCAGGTTCTCGCGACATGTCATAGACGAAAATTCATGCGCGATCTGGAAGGTCCGCAGGAGGCCCTTTTTGAACAGCTCGTGCGGTGACAGGCCAGTGATGTCTTCGCCATCCATGATGACCCGACCGGAAGTCGGCGGCAGGGCGCCAGCGATCACATTGAAAAGTGTGGACTTTCCCGCGCCGTTCGGACCGACCAGGCCTGTGATCGACCCCGGAGCGATTTCCAGAGTGGCGCCATCAACAGCGCGAAAGCCGCCAAAGTGGCGGTGCAGGTTTTCAACCCGTATCACGTGATGTCATCCCTTCATCAGGCCTTTGCGGCCTTTGTTATATGCCAAACGGCCCGGTATGCCCGGGCCGCAAGCTTTGCGAGTGATCTAAGATCTTAGCGGATTTCAACCGTTTCGAAAGCGCCGCTTTTGATGGCGTAGTGGCGGTATGTACCTGCCGCTTCGCCCGGGCCGATCAGTTCAACGTTGGTTGCGCCAACATAGTCAACGTCGCCACCAGCCTTGATGATCTCAAGCGCTTTGCCCAGTTCACCCGGCAGGATCGGTTCACCCGGAGCGTTTGCAACGTCCAGAACGTTCGCGGCAACTGCTGCGGAAGAAACCTCGCCACCTTTGGCCATCGCCAGCGCGATCAGAGCGCCTGCGTCATAGCTTTCGCGGGTGTAGGCGCTGCCAGCTTCGATGCCGGCCGCTGTGGCAAGTTCGTTGAACTTGTCTGTGCCTTCACCTTCGGACCACGGAACAACGCCGTAGGAACCTTCCAGCACGTCACCCAGATCTGCCAGCAGGGCGTCGCCGTACATGCCGTCGCCCAGCATGAACGTGTCGAACGCGCCTGTGTCGGAAGCGGCTTGGATCATGCCCTTACCGCCAGCGTCGGCGTAGCCCAGAACGACCAGCACATCACCACCGGCAGATGCCAGCGCGGCGATTTCAGCGGAATAGTCCGCTTTGTTGTCTTCGTGCGGTGCGGAAAGCGTGATGGAGCCACCAGCTGCTTCGAACGCAGCGATAAAGCTGTCGGACAGGCCTTTGCCGTAGTCGCTGTTCTGGTACGTAACGGCAACGGAAGTCACGCCATTGGTGTTCAGAACGCCCGCCAGAACTTCACCCTGACGTGCGTCAGACGGCGAGGTGCGGAAGAACAGGCCGTTGTCTTCGACGGTCGACAGGCCCGGCGATGTCGCAGAGGGCGAGATCATCGGAACGCCGTTCGGCAAGGCAACGTTGGACAGGATCGCGCCGGTGACACCGGAGCAGTCCGCGCCCATGATGGCGACAACGCCGTCAGCTGTGATCAGACGCTCGGCCGCTGCGGAACCAGCCGCCGCGTCGCCACAGGTCGAGTCACCGCGAACCGGAACCAGCGTCACGCCGTCCAGAAACTGACCGCTTTCGTTGACTTCTTTAATTGCGAATTCGGCGGAATCCGCCATGGCGGGCGTCAGCGATTCAATCGGGCCCGTAAAGCCCAGAATCACACCGATTTTCGCTTCGGAGGCATGGCCTGCGGCGAAAGCACCACCTGCGTAAAGCGCGCTAACTGCAGTGGCCAACAACATTTTTTTCATGACATACTCCCTGTCAGGATTTGATCCTGCGGTCAAAGTTAGGGCTGAGTATGGGAAAAGGAAAGGACGATTTTTCTTGGCCCTTACGTCACGTTTCGTCGTCTGGAATTTCGTCTGCAATCCGTGATCCATGGGTGCCGCGTTCGCGATAAGGCGTGGTTTGGTAATGCGCACGATAGCATTTCGAAAAATGCGACGGGCTTGTGAAACCACAGGCCAATGCCACGTTGATCACGCTCATATCTGTCTGCATCAGAAGGTTCCGAGCCTTCTGTAGACGCAGCTCCATATAGTAGCGCTTTGGTGACCGGCTTAGGTACCGGCGGAACAAGCGTTCAAGCTGACGGGTCGACATGCCAACGTCCTGCGCCAGTATGGCGGGGCTGATGGGGTCTTCGATGTGCGTTTCCATCATGCGGATGACCTGAGCCAGCTTGGGGTGGCGGACGCCGATACGTGTCGGTACGGACAAACGCTGTGTATCCTGATCCGTGCGGATGGAAGAATAGACCAGCTGATCCGCCACAGAGTTCGCCAATTCAGGGCCGTGTTCGTCCGCAATCAGCTTTAGCATTAGGTCGATCGCAGACGTGCCGCCCGCTGCCGTAAAGCGGTTGCCATCCAGAACATAGACCGACTTGGTCAGATTGATGTTCTCGAACACTTCCGAAAAGCTGTCGTGGTTTTCCCAGTGGATCGTCGCGCGTTTGCCATCCAGCAATCCTGCGGCCGCCAAGGCATAGGATGCAGTACAAACAGCGCCGATCTTCAAACCATGCCGCGCCTCGCGACGAAGCCAGTTTAGCAGACGTTTAGACGTTGCGTTCTGCACATCCAGGCCGCCACAAAGAATGATCACGTCATCGCGCCGCAATTCCGGCAAATCGCAATCCAATTTGAACTCGGTTCCAGCGGAACAGGTTATCGTGTCACCGCCTTCACCCGTGACGGTCCATTCATAAAGACGCGCGCCGGCCATGCGGTTGGCCACCCGAAGGGCCTCGATACTGGCCGCAAAGCTGAGAAGCGTAAAGTTGGGAAGCAGCACGAAAACAAAGCGTCGTGGCTTTTCCGCAGGCGTGACAGAGATGGATTTTTGGCTTCTGTCCATGGTGCGACCTTGGCTGAGTGAATCACTTCCTCGACGAAAGAAGAATTGCGTTACAGTTCAGAACTGTGTCAGCAGGTCAAGCATAGAGAATAAAATCTGCTGTGGTCACGCATAAATGGCTGGTTTATAGACGACCGCGTTATCGCAAACAGATCGATTGACCGGAGAACAAATCAATGACCGAGTGGCAAAAGGGAACGTGGCGCAACAAACCCCGCATTCAGATGCCGGATTATACCGATCAGGATGCCCTGCACGCGGTTGAAGCGCAGTTGTCGAAATACCCGCCGCTGGTCTTTGCCGGTGAAGCGCGCATGCTGAAAAAGCAACTTGCTGCCGCCGGTCGTGGCGAAGCCTTCCTGCTTCAGGGCGGTGACTGTGCCGAAGCCTTTGATCAGTTCTCGGCTGACTCGATCCGCGATACGTTCAAGGTCATGCTGCAGATGGCGGTTGTTCTGACTTATGGCGCCAAGGTGCCCGTGGTCAAAGTTGGCCGTATGGCAGGCCAGTTCGCCAAGCCGCGCTCGGCGCCGACCGAGGTCGTGGATGGCGTAGAGCTGCCGAGCTACCGTGGCGATATCATCAATGATCTGGATTTCACACCGGAATCCCGCATTCCCGATCCCAAGCGTATGCTTCAGGCCTACACGCAGGCGGCCGCAACGCTGAACCTGTTGCGTGCTTTCTCTCAGGGTGGCTACGCAGACATCCATCAGGTTCATTCCTGGACGCTCGGTTTTACCGATTCCGCAGAAACCGCGCGCTATAGCGATATGGCGAACCGCATTTCCGACACGCTGGACTTTATGAAGGCCGCGGGTCTGGATTCCGAGAATACGCACGACCTGCGCAAGGTCGATTTCTTCACCAGCCATGAATCGCTGCTTCTCGAATACGAAGAGGCACTTTGCCGTATGGATTCGACCTCCGGCAAATGGGTGGCGGGTTCCGGCCATATGATCTGGATTGGTGACCGTACCCGTCAGCCCGATGGGGCGCATGTGGAATTCGCGCGTGGTGTTCTGAACCCGATCGGTCTGAAGTGCGGTCCGACAACGACGGCCGAAGACCTGAAGGTTTTGATGCAGAAACTGAACCCCGAAAACGAAGAGGGCCGCCTGACGCTGATCGCCCGTTTCGGTGCGGGTAAAGTCGCTGAACATCTTCCGCGTTTGGTCCAAGCTGTGAAAGAGGCCGGTGCAAATGTGACTTGGGTCTGTGACCCGATGCACGGTAACACCATCAAATCCAGCTCGGGCTACAAAACACGTCCGTTCGATTCAGTCCTGAAAGAGGTGCGTGAATTCTTTGCCGTGCACAAAGCCGAGGGCACAGTTCCCGGTGGCGTTCATTTCGAGATGACAGGCCAGGACGTGACCGAATGCACCGGTGGTGTTTACGCCGTATCCGATGAAAACCTGTCGGACCGTTACCACACCGCCTGCGACCCGCGCCTGAACGCATCCCAGTCGCTGGAACTGGCGTTCCTCGTAGCGGAAGAGCTGACAGCGCGTCGAGAAAGCGCGCAAGCCGCAAACGGCTGATTTCTAGAAGGGCGCGGGTTTAACTCGCGCCCTTTAGCTTTCTCATTCCACAAGTTTCAGAATGTGACGTCCGTTGCGTGTCCGACGGCTGTGGCCGGTGTTTTGCAACGCGAAAACTGTTGCATCCACTTGACGCGTCATGCTCGTTACGATGTCGAAACGTGGCGCACTGCCTTGAGGCGCATCCAGCGACGTTGCCCCTAAGATGCGTGTCACCTGTCCGTAGCTGTCCCGTAAGGGCAGCAACAGAATTTGGGCAGTCTTCCGGATGCGCAGTGGACCACTTGCGAATTTGACGTCCAGCAAAACCGCGCATTGGTCTTCGAACAGCTGTCGCGTGACATCTGCCAGATAGGGGCGGCTTTCGACGTTGAAAAACAGTGACAAGGGCAGGCCTGTTGGCTCAACTCCCATGGCGGAAACCAAGCTGCGGCCAGACACATTAATCCGCGCCTCGGACGCGCCCAGGCGCTTCATCAGCAATGTGTGTTCTAGACTACATGCCAAAGCGCGGGGATCGAGTTCGGCGTGGGATGGAATCTGCCCTTCAGCACAGGCGTCCCACCAATAGGTTTCGATGGGGACCAATGTCGGCTCCAGCAAGCCATCCTGAAAAAATGGTGTGTAGTCAGAGACAGGATATTTTGTGCCGTGGCTGCTCATTTTCGCTTTGATCCATCTGATTTGCCGAAAGCTTGTCTTATTTTTACGTTAAGTCCGGCGCGATTTCTTTTCATATCTGAACAGAAGGTTAACGCCGGTTTGCTTGCCAAGGCGCTGTCTGTCCTCTAACCCAACGGCACGAAAAAACGCGGGGTTAGCAGATGCGACATTCAATGACTGGCTTTGCGTCGGGGCAGGGTGAAGGTTTTGATCACCGTTGGAGCTGGGATATCCGCAGTGTGAACGGTCGGGGGCTTGAACTGCGGTTCCGTCTTCCGGATTGGATCGACGGGCTGGAAGCCAAGCTGCGGGAAATCCTGACAAATCAGATCAAACGCGGCATTGTGACTGTCTCGTTGCGGGTCCAATCAAACGCGCAACAGGACGGGACGGTAACCCTGAACCAGCCCCAGATGATGAGCGTTCTGGAAGCCATGCTTCAAATCGAAGAGCAGGCCAGCGCAATGGGCCTGAGCCTTGCGCCGGCGAATGCAGCGCAGATTGTTGGCCAACGCGGCGTTCTGGAAATGGAACAAACCACACCGGATACCGAAGGTCTGAAACAGACCTTGGTTAACGAATTTACATCGCTTGTGACCGACTTCGTCGCAAGCCGCGCCGCTGAAGGCCGCGCTTTGGAAGACATCATCGGCTCCCAAATCAACCAGATCGAAAGCCTGACAAAACAGGCCGCAGATCTGGCAGAAGCCCGCAAAGAAGATCAGGCGGACCGTCTGAAACAACAACTGGCCCGCGTGACGGGTAATGTCGAAGACATCGATCCGGCCCGTATCGCGCAGGAACTGGCCTTGATTGCAGTGAAATCCGACGTCACCGAAGAAATCGACCGTCTTGGGGCCCATGTCGCAACAGCGCGTGATTTGGTTCAGCAATCTGGCGCCGTTGGGCGTAAGCTGGATTTCCTGATGCAGGAGTTTAACCGCGAAGCGAACACGCTCTGTTCAAAATCCGGTTTCGCGGCCCTGACCACCGTCGGGCTTGAACTGAAAACCGTGATCGATCAGATGCGCGAACAAGTGCAGAATTTGGAGTAAGACATGCAAGACCGCCGTGGCCTTCTAATCATTCTATCGTCGCCTTCGGGCGCCGGTAAATCGACCTTGGCCAAGCGCATGCGCGAATGGGATCCAAGCATTGTCTTTTCGGTGTCTGCCACCACACGTGCGCCCCGTCCGGGCGAGGTCGATGGTCAGGACTACATGTTCCTGTCCGAAACCGCGTTCAAACATTCGGTGGCGGAATCCGAGATGCTGGAACATGCCCATGTGTTCGGCAACTTCTATGGATCGCCCAAGGGCCCCGTTCGGGACGCGATCAACAGCGGCAAAGACGTTTTGTTCGATATCGATTGGCAGGGGGCGCAGCAAATCCGGAACTCGGATCTTGGCGCACACACGTTGTCGATCTTCCTGCTGCCCCCGTCGATTACCGAATTGCGCCGCCGGTTGGAAAGCCGCGGGCAAGACACGGCGGAAACCATTTCGAAACGTATGCAGAAAAGCTGGGACGAGATCAGCCATTGGGATGGCTATGATTTTGTTCTGGTCAATGAGAACCTTGATGAAACCGAAGAGCGGTTGAAATCTATCGTAAATGCTGCACGCCTGCGCCGGAGCCAACAGCCGAAATTGACGGAACACGTGCGCAAGTTGCAGGACGAATTCGAAAGGGGCCAGGAATGACGATCTATGCATTGAATGACGTAACACCCGAGATCGACGAAGACGCGTGGATCGCGCCGGATGCCAACATCATTGGTAAGATCGTGATCGAAGCAAACGCCTCTGTCTGGTTCTGCTCGACGTTGCGCGGCGACAATGAAGTGATCCATGTCGGTGCGGGAAGCAACATTCAGGAAAACGTCGTGTGCCATACCGATATGGGCTATCCGCTGACCATCGGCAAAGGCTGTACCATCGGTCACAAGGCGATGCTGCATGGCTGTACGATCGGGGACAATTCGCTGATCGGCATGGGTGCGACGGTTCTGAATGGTGCCAAAATCGGTAAGAATTGCCTGATCGGAGCGGGTGCTTTGATTGCGGAAGGAAAGGAAATTCCCGACGGTTCGTTGGTCATGGGGATGCCCGGCAAGGTCAAGCGCGAGTTGGGCGAAGATGATTTTGCAAACCTGCGAAAGTCCGCGTTGTTTTATCAGGAAAAGGCGCGTTTGTTCCGCGACAAGATGAAAAAGATCGCAGACTGATAGCGCTCACTTTTGCAAGGGCGGTTTCCGCAGCGGAGCCGCTTGTCGTTTTGAATAGGCTGTGTCACCGCTTTGCCAAAATAGAAGGAGACGCGAAATGATGAAGCCTACCTTGATGCGTCCGTACGGCATGCCGCAGTCTGCCTCGACGGCAGTTGTCACCCCATTGATGCCTTCGGTCGTCTACGCCAGCGACACGCCTGATCAACTGGATGACCAATACGAGGGACGCGCTCAGGGCTATACATATGCCCGTGAAGGCCACCCGAATGCGGATATCGTCGCCAAAGGTGTTGCAGCGCTGGAAGGCTGTGAAACCGGTTTGACGCTGGGCTCTGGCATGGCGGCGGTGGCGGCCGTGTTGATGGGTCTTTGCAAGGCCGGCGATCATGTTTTGGGGGGCGATCAACTGTATGGTCGGTCCTTACGTCTGATGAAAGAAGATCTGCCGCGCCTCGGGATCACGACATCTCTAGTCGACCCAACCGATGCTGCAGCGTTCGAGGCCGCGATCAAGCCGGAGACGCGGCTGGCATTGGTCGAGGTGGTTTCGAACCCGACATTGCGGATCGCAGACATCCACGCGATTGCCGAGATTTGCCAACGCAGGGGTGTTCTTCTTGTGGTTGATAACACATTCACCACACCAGCGGCCTTTAAACCGTTTGAACACGGCGCGGACATCGTCCTGCACTCTGTGACGAAACTGCTGGCAGGGCATGCAGATGTGACGCTTGGCTGGGTTGCTGCGAAAGACCCGGAAATCCAGAAGATCATTTACACCTTTGCAGTTACGACAGGCATGACCCCCAGTCCGTTTGACTGCTGGCTTGCGGAACGCGGGTTGGCGACATTTGATCTCCGGTTTGAACGCACTCAGGAAACCGCACGAAAGCTGGCCGATTTTCTTGCGGACCAGGATGTTGTGACGCGCGTTTTGTATCCGACCCGCGATGATCATCCTGATCGCGCGCGGGCGCAGGCCGTGCTGCAGGGGATGGGCGGCAATATGGTCAGTTTTGAACTGAAAGGCGGACGTTCTTCGGCCAACGCCTTTACCACAGCGGCCAACGGCGTGGCCTTTGCCCCCACGCTGGGGGACATCGGTACCACGCTTTCGCATCCTGCATCGTCGTCGCATCGCGCCCTGACACCCGAAGGCCGCGCAGCCTTGGGAATTTCCGAAGGATTTTTCCGGGTCTCTGTCGGGCTTGAAAAACCAGATGATCTGATCGGCACATTCCAAGCCGGTCTGAACGCGGTCCGAGCCGGCCTATGAACGAACAGGCGGTCGTAGATGCTGTCCCTTTGCCCGCTTTGATCATTCAAAGCGATGAACGGATCAGTCACGCCAACACCGAAGCCTGCAGGCTTCTGGGTGAGGCCATTTTACGCCGCCATTTCATCACCGGACTTCGTCAGCCTCAATTGCTCGATACAATCGAGGCGACGATCCGCGACCGCTCGGAACGGCAAACGCGGTATCTGACCAATGACGGCGCTCAGGACACGGCGTTCCGTGTTTATGTACGGCCTTTGGATACGTCGGTTCTGGTGACCTTCGTTGATGAGACATCGCTGGAACAAGCAGGCCAGATGCGGCGTGATTTTGTGGCCAATGTCAGCCACGAATTGAAAACCCCGCTGACCGCGTTGATAGGCTTTATCGAAACGCTCAAAGGGCCCGCCAAAAACGATGAAGGCGCGCGGGACCGGTTTCTTTCAATCATGGAAACCGAGGCCAGCCGGATGAACAGGCTGGTCAGCGATCTGCTGTCACTCAGCCGTGTCGAGGCCGAAGAGCGTGTCAGGCCGACAACGCCCGTTGATCTGACTGGGCTGGTGAAATCCACCATTCATTCGTTGTCTACATTGGCCGAAGATGCTGATGTTCAGATCCTGAGCGATCTACCGGACGAGCCCGCGATCATTGCGGGCGACGAAGACCAACTTCGTCAGGTTCTGGTCAATCTGATCGAGAACGCGATCAAATACAGCGGAGCAGGGACCACGGTGACTGTTTCCGTCGGGCCGGTTTCCTATGAAACGCGCCTGAAGGGCGACGGAATACGTCTGTCTGTGAAGGATAGTGGAGCGGGAATTGATCCTGTGCATCTGCCGCGACTGACAGAACGCTTCTATCGCGTCGATTCACATCGGAGCCGCGAAAAGGGTGGAACAGGGCTGGGTTTGGCCATCGTCAAACACATCGTTAACCGCCATCGCGGGCGAATCCGTATCGAGTCGGCCCGTGGCGCGGGCACAGAGGTTACAATTCTTCTTCCTGTGTGACAGATCGGACAATTTTTTACGGCGCCGCCTGCAATTTAAGACGTTGTTTTAAAACGACTTCGTCAAATCCTCAGCCACTGTCATAAACCTGTTACGTAAGTGTCACAAAAGCGTTGTTACACGACACTAGGCATCCCCTCAGACAGCCTGATGAGGGGCCGTCATAGAATGACATTGATATCGGAGTGGAGTAATCCATGACCAAGTTTCTGACCGTATCCGCTTTGGCACTGGCCGTAGCATCGCCGGCCTTCGCGCAATCCCGTGACAACGTACAGGTTGCCGGTTCTTCGACCGTTCTGCCTTATGCATCGATTGTTGCCGAAGCATTCGGTGAAAACTTTGACTTCCCGACACCGGTTGTTGAATCCGGTGGTTCCTCGGCTGGCCTGAAGCGCTTCTGCCAAGGCGTTGGTGAAGAGCACACAGACATTGCAAACGCGTCGCGCAAAATCCGCGACAAAGAAATCAAGGCATGTGCCGAAAACGGCGTGACCGACATTATCGAAGTTCGTATCGGTTATGACGGCATCGTATTCGCATCGCAGCTGGATGGCCCGGCGTATGACGCTTTCACACCGTCCGACATCTTCAACGCTCTGGCACCCAAAGTTGTTGTGGACGGCGCGCTGGTCGACAACCCCTACACAAAGTGGTCTGACTTCAACGCTGACCTGCCGGCTGAAGAAATCCTTGCGTTCATTCCGGGCACCAAGCACGGCACGCGCGAAGTTTTCGAAGAGAAAGTCGTTGCGGCTGGCTGTGAAGCAACTGGCGCAATGGAAGCGATGATCGCTGGCGGCATGTCCGAAGATGACGCAGAAGATGCGTGCCTTGAGGTTCGCACAGACGGTCGTTCGGTCGACATCGACGGTGACTACACAGAAACTCTGGCATCCATCGACGCAAACGCGAACGCAATCGGCGTCTTTGGTCTGGCGTTCTACGAAAACAACACAGACAAGCTGAAAGTGGCGACAATGTCCGGCGTTGTTCCGTCGACTGACTCGATCGCTTCGGGTGAATATCCGGTATCCCGCCCTCTGTTCTTCTACGTGAAGAAAGCGCACATCGGCGTGATCCCCGGCCTGAAAGAATACGCAGAGTTCTTCATCTCTGACGAAATCGCAGGCCCCGATGGCCCTCTGGCAGAATACGGTCTGGTTTCCGATCCTGAACTGGCCGACACACAAGCTCTGGTTTCTGAAGAAAAGACTATGGGCGCGGACATGTAATTCGGCTAAACGTCGAAGACAGGGGCGGCGTATTCTGCCGCCCCTTACCTTTTAGGACCTTTAACAAAACTTACTGGGGGCCCTATGCCAGTTCTCTGGGTTATCGCCACTGTCTTGGTGATCGCGGCGATCGGATTTTTTCTTGGACGGGCGTGGGCCTTGAAGAGTGCGAATGGCGATCAACGCCTGTTGCATTCTTTGAAAGGTTATTACGGCTATAACGTAGCGCTGAAGACCGTTGTTCCGGCCTTTCTGATGATGGCGTTCTGGTTGCTGATCCAGCCGTTCTACATCAATTCGGAAGTGTCCAAGCTGATCCCCGAAGCCGAGATTGCCGAAGGGTCGAACCTTGGGCTTGTGCTGGCCGAGGTGCGCCGTACTGCAGACGGTATCGGCAACGCTGTTGATGCCGGCGTGATGGACCAAAAGCTTGCAAACGATCCGGAGGCTGATGTTGAGCTTATCACACAAAAGCTTAAGGACGCAGGACAGATCGTGACGTCGGATGTCACGCCGTCCGTTCTGGTCGCGGCCCAGAAACATCGCGCTTTGTCGAATGCAGGCCGCTTTGCCATGTCCGTTGCGGTCATTGCACTGGCGATTGCAGGGGCTGTTTGGGGATTGCGTGAAACCAACGCGGATTTCCGTGCACGGAATGTGGTGGAAAAAGGCATTCGCGTCCTTCTGATTTCGGCAGCATCCATCGCGATCCTGACCACTGTCGGCATCGTTCTTTCGCTGATCTTCAACACGCTTGATTTCTTCCGCCTGTATCCAGCGCTGGATTTCTTCACCCTTCTTGAATGGGCCCCGAGCTTTTCCGGCCGTGGCGGCGCATCCAGCCTTGGCATTCTGCCGCTGCTCTGGGGTACACTGTATATCTCGCTTGTCGCGCTTTTGTTCGCTGTGCCGATCGGTTTGTTCGCGGCGATCTACCTGTCTGAGTATGCAGGCGCGAAAACCCGCGCGACAGTAAAGCCGCTGCTGGAAATCCTCGCAGGTATTCCGACCATCGTTTACGGTCTTTTTGCTTTGCTCACAGTTGGTCCGATGCTGTTGACGGTGTTTGGTCCTGACGGCACAGGCTGGATGGGTGGCGGACGCGCGGTCATGACCGCCGGTCTGACCATGGGCATTATGCTGATCCCCTTTGTCAGCTCGCTGTCCGACGACATCATCAACGCCGTTCCCCAATCCATGCGAGACGGTTCGTACGGGCTTGGCGCGACACGGTCCGAGACGATCAAGCAGGTCATCCTGCCTGCGGCGTTGCCCGGCATCGTTGGCGCGGTCCTTCTGGCGGCGTCCCGTGCAATTGGTGAAACAATGATCGTGGTTCTCGGGGCAGGGGCCGCGGCCCGTCTGTCGCTGAACCCGTTCGAGGCAATGACCACTGTGACCGCAAAGATCGTCAGCCAGCTGACCGGCGACAGTGACTTTGCCTCGCCCGAGGCGCTTGTGGCCTTCGCCCTTGGCATGAGCCTTTTCGTCATCACGCTGGGCCTGAACTTTCTGGCCCTCTACATCGTGCGTACATATCGGGAGCAGTACGAATGACCGACGCGACAGCAACCCCGACACCCACCAAGTCTTTGACCACCAGCGATGCGCACATGAAAAAGCGCAACGCGGCGGAAAAACGGTTCAAGGCCTATGGCATTGCAGCCATTTGCGCCGGTCTGTTTTTCCTTGTCGTTCTGCTGGCGTCGATCCTGACTAACGGCCTGACTGCCTTTCAACAGACATTTATCGAAGTGCCTGTGTACCTGGATCCGGCCAAGCTGGACAAAAAGGGCAACCGCGATCCGGAAGAAATGGCAAAGGTATCCACCTTTGGCTACGCACCGCTGCTGCAAGACGGAATTTTCGCACAGGTCGAGGAAAAGGGCATCGAAACGCCCCTGGCCAAATCCAAAGACATGAAAGCTCTGATTTCAGCTTCCGCAGCCGCCCAGGTTCGTGACCGTGTTCTCGCAAATCCTGATCTAGTCGGCCAAACTGTCAACGTCAGCTTTTTGGCCTCCAGCCGTGTGGATGGCTACCTGAAAGACCGTGTCACCCGCGAAAGCGTTGCACGCGACAAGAACATCGATGCGGAGCATCTGGATCTGGTCGACGCGCTGCGCGCCGAAGGTATGGTCGAGAAACGGTTCAACTGGGACTTCATCACAGGTGCCGATGCCTCTGAAAGCCGCCCCGAGCAGGCGGGCATCGGTGTGTCGATGATCGGCTCCTTCTTTATGATGCTGGTCGTGTTGTTTCTGGCGCTGCCTATCGGTGTGGCGGCCTCGATCTATCTTGAGGAATTTGCGCCGCAGAACCGATTCACCGATCTGATCGAGGTGAACATTTCGAACCTTGCCGCCGTGCCGTCCATCGTATTCGGTATTCTTGGTCTGGCTGTGTTCATCCAGTTCATGCACCTGCCGCAATCTGCGCCGATTGTGGGTGGTCTGGTTCTGACACTGATGACCTTGCCGACCATCATCATCTCGACCCGCGCGTCGCTCAAATCCGTACCGCCTTCGATCCGAGATGCGGCACTTGGGCTTGGGGCATCGAAAACGCAGTCGGTGTTCCACCATGTGCTGCCACTGGCGATGCCCGGCATCCTGACCGGCACGATCATCGGTCTGGCACAGGCACTTGGGGAAACCGCACCGTTGTTGCTGATCGGTATGGTCGGCTACATCGCCACAAACGTGCCCGAAGGCATTGCGGCCGGCTTCCTTGATCCGAACTCGGCCATGCCTGCCCAAATCTATGAGTGGGCAAAACGGGCTGACCCTGCCTATTATGAACGGGCTTGGGGCGGGATTATCATCCTTCTTCTGTTCCTCTTTGCGATGAACGCTATCGCAATCATCTTGCGCCGCCGGTTCGAGCGCCGCTGGTAAGGAGGTATCATCATGTACGACGCACCTTTTTCGGAGAGAAACGTGACTTCTAACGCAGTAAAAATCGCAGCCGATGGCGTCCAAGTCTACTATGGCGACACCCACGCGATCAAAGACGTTTCCGTCAATATCAATGATAAAATGGTAACGGCTTTCATTGGCCCGTCTGGCTGCGGTAAGTCTACATTCCTGCGTTGCCTGAACCGTATGAACGACACCATCGATATCTGCCGTGTGGAAGGCGATATTCGCATCGATGGCGAAGACATCTACGACAAACGTGTTGATCCGGTCCAACTGCGTGCCAAGGTCGGCATGGTGTTCCAGAAGCCGAACCCGTTCCCCAAGTCGATCTATGACAACGTGGCTTATGGCCCGCGTATCCACGGTCTTGCCCGCAACAAGGCCGAGCTTGATGAAATCGTTGAAAAATCCCTACGCCGAGGTGCGATCTGGGACGAGGTAAAAGATCGTCTTCACGCACCGGGAACGGGCCTTTCTGGTGGTCAGCAGCAGCGTTTGTGCATTGCACGTGCCGTCGCGACCGAGCCCGAGGTTCTTTTGATGGACGAACCGTGCTCTGCGCTTGACCCGATCGCGACCAGTCAGGTCGAAGAACTGATCGACGAACTGCGCCGCGATTATTCCGTGGTGATCGTCACACACTCCATGCAGCAGGCCGCACGTGTCAGCCAGAAAACGGCGTTCTTCCACCTCGGCAATTTGGTCGAGTTTGACGACACCGACAAGATTTTCACCAACCCGCAAGACCCGCGGACCGAAAGCTATATCACAGGCCGGATCGGATAATTTCATGAGCGATTTGAACCAACACATCGTCACGTCCTACGAACGTGAACTGGAAGGCATCCAAGCCCAGATCATGAAGATGGGTGGGATGGTCGAAGCCTCGATCCGCGATGGCGCCCGCAGCCTTGAAACGCGCGATGAAGAGCTGGCCGAACAGGTCCGTAAGGGCGACAAGGCGATTGACGCGCTGGAAGAACAGATCAGCGCCGAAGCGGCGCGCGTGATCGCCCTGCGCGCACCTGCGGCCAGCGACCTGCGCGTTGTCCTTTCGGTGATGCGGATGTCCGCGAACCTTGAGCGTATCGGTGATCTGTCGAAAAACATGGCCAAGCGCACAAGTGTTCTGGCGCAGTTACTGCCCATCGAAAGCTCGGCCACGTCACTGCGTCGTATGGCGCGTGAGGTCGAACTGATGCTGAAGGACGCATTGGATGCCTATGTCCGCCGCGATGCAGAGCTTGCCCTTGACGTCATCGAACGCGACCGCGACGTGGATGACATGTACAACACGCTGTTCCGCGAATTCCTGACCTTCATGCTGGAAGATCCGCGCAACATCACAGCCTGTATGCACCTGCATTTCATTGCGAAAAACATCGAACGGATGGGCGATCACGTTACATCCATCTCTGAACAGGTCGTTTTCCTTGTAACCGGCAAAAAACCGGACGAGCCGCGCCCCAAGGCAGATCGCACGTCAAGTGATACCGCCTTCAGCCCGGAAGCAAATAAGGACTAAACCAGATGTCCGTTGATCAACCCACGGTTCTGATTGTCGAAGATGAAGCCGCCCAGCGGGAAGTGCTCAGCTACAACCTTGAAGCCGAAGGGTTTCGCGTTGCGAAAGCCGAAGATGGCGAAGAAGCCCTGCTTCTGGTCGAAGAGGAAAACCCAGACATCATCGTTCTTGATTGGATGCTGCCGTCGGTTTCGGGGATCGAGGTTTGCCGCCAGTTGAAAACACGGGCCGACACGCGGTCCGTTCCTGTGATCATGCTGTCTGCGCGGTCCGAAGAGGTAGACCGCGTTCGCGGGCTGGAAACGGGCGCGGATGACTACGTGGTAAAGCCTTATTCCGTCGTCGAACTGATGGCGCGCGTAAAGGCACAGTTGCGCCGGTCGCGCCCGTCTTCGGCAGGGGTACGTCTGGAGTTTGACGACATCGTTCTGGATTCCGAGACCCACCGCGTCACCCGTGGGGACAGGTCGCTTAAACTCGGGCCCACCGAATTCCGCCTGCTGACAACGTTCATGGAAAAACCGGGCCGCGTCTGGAGCCGTGAACAGCTTCTGGATCGGGTCTGGGGACGCGATATCTATGTCGACACTCGGACAGTTGACGTCCATATCGGCCGCCTTCGCAAAGCACTTGGGTCTCCGGATGTTTTGCGCACCGTGCGCGGGGCGGGCTACGCGCTTGGGTAAACCCTGATATGTGATTGCGAAACAAAGCCTTTGCTGCACTGCGGCAAAGGCTATATCTTTTGTTGAAGCATACAAAAGGTTGCAGGCATCATGGTGAAACGGATCAATATGGCCCTTCAGGGCGGCGGTGCTCATGGGGCCTTTACCTGGGGCGTTCTGGATCGATTTCTTGATGAAGAAGACATCGAAATCGCCGCAATTTCCGGTACTTCTGCTGGTGCATTAAACGGTGCAGCCTTCAAAGCCGGCTGGCATAACGACGGGCGAGAAGGTGCACGCTCGATGCTTGATTGGCTTTGGGCCGAAGTGGGCGGCATTGCCGATCTTGGGTTGCCGGAATGGATGAACGCCTTCCTTCCGCATCCTTCGTTTACTTCAATGGCCTTGGATTATTCGCCTATTTTGGCAATGGGCGATGCGTTCACGCGGACCATGTCACCTTACGGTTGGGGCGCATTCTATAACAATCCGCTAAGGAAGATCGTCGAACGCTTTGATTTTGATAAGGTTTGCCGTACCGACGGACCCTGTTTGTTTGTAGGTGCGACGTCGGTGCGTGACGGCAAGGTTCGCATTTTCACACGAGAAAAGATCACGACTGATGCGATCCTTGCCTCGGCCTGCCTGCCGACATTGTTCCAAGCGGTCGAGACCGAAGATCCGGTCACAGGCGAAATCGAAGCATTCTGGGACGGTGGTTACTCCGGCAATCCTGCGCTTTTCCCGTTGTTTGATAAAGGCTTGCCGGACGACGTTGTCATCGTAAACATCAACCCTCTGATCCGTGATGAACTGCCCAAGACACCGCAGGAAATCCAGAACCGCATCAATGAAATCAGCTTTAACTCGGCCTTGCTGAAAGAACTCCGCGCGATTGAGTTCGTTCAGCGTCTGATCGCGAAGGGCAAAATTCAGGAAGGCACCATGAAAAACGTTCTGGTTCATATGGTGGCTGATGATGATCTGATGACAGGTCTATCCGTGTCGACCAAGCTGCTGCCGATTGCAGGCCTGATCGGGCAATTGAAGGAAGCAGGGCGTCACGCTGCAGACGCGTTTCTCGCCGCGCACAAAGACAATCTGAACAACGTTCAAACGGTTGATTTGAAAAAGATGTTCAGCTGATCCTCAAGACGCGATTTTCTGCGCGATCTCTTCGGGGATTTTGTCGTTTGGATATACAAGACCCGCCGAAATCACCAGTTTGGCGGCGTCTTCAAGGCTCATATCCAGTTCGATCACGTCTTCTTTCGGAAAGAATAGCAAAAAGCCCGAGGTCGGGTTGGGCGTGGTCGGAATAAAGACTGAAATCATCCCGCCCATGTTCGGAACTTTGCGCGCCACTTCACCCTTGGCGTCGGTCGAAATAAAGCCGATGGCCCAGATACCCTTGCGTGGGTATTCGATCAGGCAGGCCTTCTCGAAACTGCGATCTGATTGGACAAAGACCGTTTCAGCAATCTGTTTCACGCCGGAATAGACCGAACGCACAATCGGCATCCGCAACACTAGGCTTTCGCCCCAGCGGATCAACGAACGTCCGATCAGACCTTTCGCGATCCAACCAATCGTGATGGTAAATAGCAAAAGGAAAATCACGCCGATGCCGCGCAGGTTGATCCCGATATATTCCTCGGGGTTCAGGCGGGCAGGGACGAGGGGCACCACAAAGGCATCGATCCAGCCGATCACTGTCCACACCAGCCAGATCGTCAGGCCCACGGGCGCGATGACAACGATACCAGTCAAAAAAGACGCCCGAAGCTTGGACAGCATACCGGGTTTCTTGGGTTCTGGATCAAATGGCGTGTTCATAAAGCTGCACTAATGTCTGGGTTGCTGACGTTAAGTTAGGATGGCTCGATTTGAACTACAATGCGCGCCACGCCGCAAATAACCGAAATCAGGCGAGTTTGGTCATTTCCTTTGCGATTTCTGTCGCAAGCCGCGCGTTATTCAGGACCAGAGAGATGTTAGAGGCCAAAGAACGCCCCTCAGTCAGTTCGAATATGCGCTGAAGAAGGAAGGGCGTGACGGATTTGCCTGCAATCCCTTGCGCCGTCGCCTCTGCCATTGCGGTTTCGATGATCGGTAGGATGACGTCACGGGGGATTTCATCGGCCTCAGGGATGGGGTTGGTGACCAACTGGCCGCCAGACAGCCCAAGCGCGGTGCGCATCATTTGCGCTTTGGCGATCTCAGCGGCGGTGTCCATGCGCAACGGCGCGGACAGGCCCGAACTTCTGGACCAGAAAGCCGGAATTTCATCCTGTCCAACGGTAATCACCGGAACGCCCAGAGTTTCCAGAACCTCGAATGTTTTTGGCAAATCCAGAATCGCCTTGGCACCAGCCGCAACAACGGTCACTGGCGTTTGCGCCAGTTCTTGTAAGTCAGCCGAGATATCAAAACTGTCTTCGGCACCTTGATGAACACCACCGATACCGCCCGTTGCAAAGACAGATATGCCGGCCAGATGTGCAGCAATCATCGTCGCAGCAACTGTCGTTGCGCCAGTTCCACCTTGGGCCATGCACACGGCGATATCCGCGCGGCTCAGCTTGGCGACGTTTTTGGCCTGCGCCAGTTTGGTCAGCTGTTCATCATCCAGTCCGACGTGAAGGGTGCCATCCAGAACGGCGATTGTCGCGGGCACAGCGCCGCCGTCGCGCACGGCTCGTTCAACCTGTTGAGCAACCTCAAGGTTCTGGGGCCAGGGCATGCCGTGGGTAATGATCGTGGATTCAAGCGCCACAATCGGCTGGCCTGCGTCACGCGCGGCCGCTACGTCTTGGGAGTAGGTGATGTCGATCATGATGGTGTATCTCCGGACACGAACTTTGCGGCGGCATCCAGCGCTTGGGCCAAGGCAGAGGTTCTGTCAGCATCGTTGAACTCGGCAGCGATATGCGCCGCCATGAAAGTGTCGCCAGCACCGGTCACGCGAGTGACCAGAACTTCTGGCGGGGGCAGGGTGATCAGACCATCGGGATGCGCATCTGTCGTGGCCTCACCGCCATTGGTAACCAACGCCCGCGCTGCGCCTTTGCTGAGCAAGGCTTGACCAGCCTCTTCCGACGTCGAAAAGCGTGTGTGGCATAGAATGCCCGCCTCTTCGAGGTTAACGTATAGCGTGCCGCGGCCACTGCGCAGGAAGGGAAGCAGGCGCTCGGCTTTGCCGGGCGAAGCGGGGGCAATCCGCAGATCAGCGGATTGGAATGCGGGATCGTGGGCAATATCATCCAACAACCGCTCTGTCAGATTGCCATCCAGCGCAATAAGCCCGCTATAAGGCGCATCCGTCTTGCCCAAACGCCCATCATACAAAGCCTGCAGGATCTTTGCCCCGGCTTTTTCCAACGAATGGGCATCGGCGATAGCGGCAATCAAACCGTTGGCACCTTCCACCGCCATATAGCAGTCAGTCGGCAAATCATCAGAGCGATACACATGATCGGTGATCAACCCCATATGGCGGCATTCGCTGATCAGTTCTTCACCTTCGGCATCGCGCCCGACAGCCGATAACAAAGCGGGCGTCAGACCAAAGCGCACAAGCGTCATCGCGATGTTCAGTGCAACACCGCCCGGAATGCGGATGATCCGTCCCGGCACGTCGGCGCCTTTGGCCATATGGCTGGGCGAACGCCCGATGACGTCCCACAGCACAGAACCGATGCACAGGATATTCGAATCTTTTGTCATGAGAAGTTAATGAAGGGGCCAGAGGTACACTGCAATAGCTGCCGTTTGATCAAAGGGTCAAAAATTGACGACCCCAGTGACTTGACTTCCCTTAATATCGACCGAGAGTTATTGAACCACGACGGACATAGGGATGAGGCATTCATGCGGGTCATTAGATTTTTGTGCGCAATTCTAGCATTTTGTGCATTCGGCATGAACGTCAGCGCGCACGAAGTGCGTCCCTCCATCGCTGATCTTAGCAGCGACGCGGAAAAGCTGACCCTGTCTGTGACCTTAAATGCAGAAGCCATCCTGTCCGGTGCCGATCTGACGTCAGTAGAAGACACCGATGCGTTGGCAGAATCCGACCAGATTGATGCGATGCGAGCCCTTCCGGCTGAAGAACTGTCAACGCTGATTTCTGAAAACGCCGGGGCGCTGACGTCTGCGATCCAAGTTCAGTCACCCGAAGGCCCCGTGTCATTGGGTTTGACCAATACGACCATAACTCCGGAAGCTGATCAGTCTCTTCCAAGAGACACCGTTCTGGAATTTCAGGGAAGCCTGCCAGACGGCACTGACACAGTGACCATCACATGGCCCGCAGATTGGGGCATGTTGGTTCTGCGTCAGCAGGGTGTGGAGGAGCCTTTTACAGGATACCTGAGTGGTGGCGAGGCATCTGATCCTATCATGTTGGCTGGCGGCGGTGAGCTTTCTGGCTGGAGCAGCTTTCTGACATATATCCCTGTGGGCTTCGATCACATCGTGCCAATGGGTCTTGATCACATCCTGTTTGTCCTTGGCCTGTTTTTTCTGACCTCTCGTCTTGGGCCGCTGCTGTGGCAGATCTCGGCATTCACTTTGGCGCACACCGTTACCTTGGCGTTGGGTGCTTTGGGACTGGTGAACATCCCCGGCTATATCGTCGAGCCGCTGATCGCCGCGTCGATCGTATTCGTGGCGTTGGAAAACATCTTTTCAAACGGCATGAGCAAATGGCGCCCTGCCGTTGTTTTCCTGTTCGGGCTTCTTCACGGCTTGGGCTTTGCTAGCGTTTTGGGCGAATTCGGGCTTCCGCAAGGCCAGTTCATTCCCGCACTTCTGGGCTTTAATGTCGGTGTCGAAGTCGGACAGCTTTTCGTAATCGCTTGCGCATTCCTGATTGTGTGGATCGCATTGCGCGTCGACGCGCTGGAAATGACGGAACGAACCGGTCAGGTCTTTTACGGTGTGCTCACCCTCATATTCATCGTCATGGCATTCCTGATGAAAGGCACCGGCTTTGAAGCCTATGTCGATCTGCCTGCGCCGGCGTTCTTCCTGCCGCTCGCGTTTCTATCCGCGCTGTGCATCTTGTCCGCAACCAATGTGGACAAGCTTGAGGCCTATCGGAATTACGTGGCAATTCCGGCCTCGTGTTTTATTGCTTTGGTCGGCGCATACTGGTTCGTTGAACGGGTTTTCCTGTAAGGCGAATTAGCTGGGGCAGGGGGCTTGCCAAGCTGACAAACACCCAGTATACGCGCGCCACTTAATCCCGCAGGCGGGGTCGGGCCTTTGGGGGAGACATCCCCAAGCGTCCACCGGTTGGAGCATCCGCTCTATCACCCCCGCCAAGGCGTAAACCGGAAAGGAAAAGAAGCATGGCTCTTCCCGAGTTCACCATGCGCCAGCTGCTCGAAGCAGGCGTACACTTTGGTCACCAGACACAGCGTTGGAATCCCCGTATGGGCGAGTTCATCTATGGCTCGCGCAATGGCATCCACATCATGGACCTTACTCAGACAGTTCCGATGCTGGACGCTGCTCTGAACGTGATCCGTGAAACCGTCGCAAAAGGCGGCCGCGTTCTGTTCGTTGGCACCAAGCGTCAGGCACAGCAGCCTGTTGCAGACGCCGCAGAGAAATGCGCGCAGTATTACATGAACCACCGTTGGCTGGGTGGCACGCTGACAAACTGGCAGACAGTTTCCAAGTCGATCCAGCGCCTGCGTGAAATCGACGAGCGTATGGCTGAAGGCGCAGAAGGCCTGACCAAGAAAGAGCGTCTGAACATGGAACGCGACCAGCAGAAGCTGCAGGCTTCCCTGGGCGGTATCCGTGAAATGGGCGGCGTTCCTGATCTGCTGTTCGTTATCGACGTGAAAAAAGAAGCTCTGGCTGTTGCAGAAGCAAACAAACTGGGCATTCCGGTTGTTGCGGTTGTCGACACAAACTGCTCGCCCGATGGCGTAGACTACATCATCCCGGGCAACGATGACGCGGCACGTGCGATCCAGCTGTACACAGACCTGGCATCCCGCGCAGCTCTGGACGGCATGTCCGCACAGATGGGCGCAGCTGGCGTTGATCTGGGCGCGCTGGAAGAAGCACCGGTTGAAGAAGCCGTCGCTGAAGCAGGCGCAGAAGCGTAAGCACCCGAGCTTTGTCGCAAAAGCGACATGCTCATCTGACATGAGCGGGTAGCCCCATATTCAGGGGCCGCCCGGACTGTAATCCGAAGATGAGGAGAGCCGATATGGCTATCACAGCTGCACAGGTTAAAGAGCTGCGCGAAATGACTGGCGCGGGCATGATGGATGCCAAAAAAGCGCTGACCGAAACTGATGGTGACATGGACGCGGCAATCGATTGGCTGCGGACCAAAGGTCTGGCGAAAGCGGCCAAGAAATCCGGTCGTACTGCTGCCGAAGGTCTGGTTGCTGTTAAAGTTGATGGCGGCGTGGGCGTCGCGGTTGAAATCAACTCTGAAACCGACTTTGTTGCGAAGAACGCTGAATTCCAGGAAATGGTTTCCAAGATCGCTGAAGCTGCGGTTTCCGCGTCCGACGTAGAAGCGCTGGCAAACACAGAAGTTGACGGCAAGGCGATCAAAGACATGATCACCGACAAGATCGCGACGATCGGTGAAAACATGACCCTGCGCCGCATGGCAAAGGTCGAAGGCGCACAGGTTGTGTCCTACGTCCACAACGCTGCTGCAGACGGTATGGGCAACATCGGTGTTCTGGTGGCTCTGTCCGGCGAAAACGAAGCGTTCGGCCGTCAGGTCGCGATGCACATCGCCGCTGCAAACCCTGCGTCGCTGAGCGAAGCTGACCTTGATCCCGCTGTTGTTGAAAAAGAGCGTCAGATCCAGATCGATATCGCAAAAGAATCCGGCAAACCCGACGCGGTTATCGAAAAGATGATCGTAGGCCGCATGAAGAAATTCATGGCCGAAGTCACACTGCTGGGTCAGGCGTTCGTTGTGAACCCCGACGTGACAGTTGCTCAGGCTGCTAAAGAAGCAGGCGTAGAAGTCACCGGCTACATCCGTATGCAGGTTGGCGAAGGCATCGAAAAGAAAGAAGAAGATTTCGCAGCGGAAGTTGCGAAAGCTGTTCAGGGCTAATTTTCCCGACATTCTTAACTGGAAAAGCCGCGCTGTTATCAGCGCGGCTTTTTCGTTTAAAGGGAACTGCCTGCATTCGATACATTGGGGATGAAATCAAACACAGGCAGTCTGTAAGAAACCCCGATAATTCAGCATTCCCCACATTTTGGCTTTCGCCTCACCGGTCGTTCCTCAGGACAAACGAGAATTTTCCGGTGGTCCCCAACCGATACGCGGTCGTCACTCGTGGAACGGCGTCAAGATGCCTGAAATGTTGACTTAACGTTAAGTCAGGATTTCCTGACTTTGCCTGGTTTCAGGTATCCGACCTTGGTCGCAGCCCAACCAAAATGATTAAAAATCGACCACAAAAATCTGGTTTTGAAAGGATGCTTTCAAAACGGCTTGGGCTGTCGTCTCGACGTTCAATGCCTCGCGCGCCAGGCGCAGGTGTTTTTCAATCGTGGCTTGGGTCAACCCCATGATTTCAGCGATGTCTGCCATGGTTTTGCCGTCGCCAACCCATTCCAAAGCCTCGCGCTGCCGCTTGGTCAGCTTCTGGTTCGGCAACGTATAGGGCAGGGAGGTGATTTTGAGATGAACAATATTGTTCATCAGGATCAAAGCATCACCGTGACTGTCCCAGACCTTATCGATTTCAGCCTGCGTCATGCCTTTCTGGGCCGTCAATGCGATGGCCCCTTTGGCACGTCGAGACACCGATATGAACGACACCGAATAGCCGGCTACGACGTCATTCGAGACGTTGAATTCAACCACGCGTTTCTCATCGGCGGTCAGCGTTCCGGTTTCCATCATCTGGACCAGAACGCTCCAACTACAGGCGCCATCATTCTTCATCGCCCAATGCACCATGGGCGCATGATGGTACAGACGTTCACCGATGAATGCGTCGATATAGGACGGATCGTGATTGCTCAGGATAAGAAAGTCGTTTGGATCACCCAAAGACGTTGATGTCTTGGATTGCGTGAACCCGTACAGAAGTCGATCAAAGCCATAAGATTTCATCTTAAGGCAGTGCATCTCCCACAGCTCTTCAATGCTGTCAGATTGCGTCAAATCCAGCAGATAGGCAGGATCCAAAGACTTCAAACTACGACTCCAAATAAGACATCAACGCATCAATCGCCAGAATATAGCCGAACGGGCCAAATCCGCAAATCTGACCAACTGCCACAGGACCAATCCAGGATTTGTGACGGAATTCTTCACGCGCATGGATGTTCGACAGATGCAGTTCGACAACCGGCAATTCGACAGACTTGATCGCATCCATGATGGCAATCGATGTGTGGGTCAGGGCGCCGGCGTTGATGATGACGCCGTCATATTGTCCGCGCGCATCGTGAAGCGCATCGATCAGAACGCCTTCGTGGTTCGATTGTAGAAACGCAACGGACGCATCTTTGCTTGCAACGTGCGCCTGACACATGTCCTCGATATCAGCAAGCGTCGTGTGACCGTAGACTTCGGGCTGGCGTGTCCCAAGCAGGTTCAGGTTCGGTCCGTTCAGGATCAGCAGGTTTTTCATAAAAGTCTCCACACGACGTAAAATGCAGAACGTCACGGCACGCATCGGCCAGTGATCATCTTGACGTTGGTTTTATTGATAGGCCTTGTCGGTGCAAGCGTATTCACGCATTTCGACTGTATAAGCGCTGATGGATACGAAAAACGTTATTTTGCTGGATGTAAATGGAACAATAATTTACATAATACTGATTATACGATTTACTGATACGCTGATTTAGCCATCAAGCATCACCAACCTTCTAACAATTTTAGACAATTCTTCACGCACCCATTTGTGCATTGGCGACTTGTGGGTTCGCTCTGTCCAATACGCCATCACATCAAATGGCGCTGGCAAAGGACACGGGATTGTTCTGACGTCGCTGCCCATCGCTGCGGCCACGCGTGCCGGCACTGTCGCGATCAGATCTGTGTCGCGGATCAAATCCGGGATCATCGCCGGACTTGGCACTTCGACAACCGAATTCAACACAAGCCCCTGATCCTCGATCTCAATCAAATACCGTGATCTCCACTGCGAACCATACGTGACAATGATCTGAGGCATCGCTGCATAGGTTTCCACATCCAGCATACCATCTTGCAGCGCGTGCCCTTCGGGAACAATTACGGTGTAATGGTCGGTCAAAAGCTTGCGCCCGAAAAAGCCGCTTTCAGGTACGCGCATCGGACCGATCAGAATGTCGCTTTCACCTTGGCTAAGCCTTTGTCTTCCCGATGAAAATGACGAGATGATCTTCAGCTTCAGATTGGGTGCTTTGGTCCTCATGACACGCACAAGATCGGGAATGATGACCGCGCGTTCATAGTAGTTACAGGCAATCGTGATGACGCCCGAGGCCGTCGAAGGATCAAAATCTGTCGGAAATGTCATACGATTGAACTCGGCCAGGATCATGGCTGCCTGCCCGGCAAGTTCATCGCATTTCTGCGTTGATACCACCTGCCCGCCTTGCCGCACAAACAGCGGATCGTCGAAGGCTTTCCTAAGTCTTTCAATGGTGTAGCTGACAGAACCTTGCGTAACACCCAAGGTTTCAGCCGCACGGCTGAACGAGCCATAGGAATGCACCAGTTCAAGCACGCGTAACGCGGAAAAATCTACGGAATATGGATCGACGTCTTTCATCGGTACAGCATCAGGGATTTTGATACAGCAAACAAGCCCCATCTAATTGCCAGATGCAAGCAGCGTGGCTAAATTCGCAGTCCGTCGATTGGGAGGATGAGATGACCGAAATGACACAAATGGCTGTGCCTGTAGACGACAGCACAACAATCCAGAACCTGTATCAGGATCCCTACCCGATCTACGCGAAGTTTCGGAAGCAAACCCCTGTTATCAAGGTAAATTCCGTCAATCGCATAATGCTGACCAAAGCGTCGGATACGAAGTATGTCAAAGACAATCCGGTTTTGTTCAGCTCGAACGATCCCAACACGCCGATGGAACGCGCATTCCGGGCCCACACGCTGATGCGCAAAGACGGCGAGGAACATTCGCGCGAACGGAACGCCATGGCTTCTGCATTTGGTGGCCGTTCGATCAAACAGTGCTGGGAGCCGATCTACAGGCAAATTGCCTACGATTACGTTACACGCTTGCCCAAGGGCGAAGTGGTTGATCTTTTCCCCGCCTTGGCCGGCCCCTTTGCCGCGCGCTGTCTGACCCACCTTCTGGGCATCACCGAGGCGAGCGACGAAGACATGCAGCGGTGGTCGCAGGTTTTGATCGACGGCGCCGGCAACTTCGGCTGGAAAGACGAGCTTTTCGCCCCCTGTGACGCCGCCAACATTGAGATGGATGAGTTGTTCCGCCTGAAAAGTACTGAGTACAAAAAAGAGCCGAATGCCAGCGCTTTGTCTGTCATGGTTAATGCGGATAATCCGATCCCCGAAAGCCAAATTTTTGCAAATATCAAGATCGCGATCGGTGGTGGTATCAACGAACCGCGCGACGCGTTGCTGACGATTTTGTACGGACTTTTGACCAACCCCGACCAAAAAACTGAAGTCGTTAAAAACGAACTTTGGGGACAAGCCTTCGAGGAAGGCGTCCGTTGGGTTGCGCCGATCCAGGTATCATCGCGTTTGGTGACCGAAGACACCGAAATTAGAGGCTACCACATCCCCAAAGGTGAAGTCGTTATGACTATTCAGGCCTCTGCCAATTGGGACGAAGACGAGGTAGAGGATGGGCATCTGTTCAACGCACTTCGGGACCGTATTGACCACCAGAGTTTTGGCAACGGTCCGCACTTCTGTCAGGGCAAACATGTGGCCCGCCGGATGATCGCCGAAATCATGCTTCCGCTGCTGTTCGAACGCTTCCCGAATATGCGGATAACCGACCCTGAAGAGGTCAAATTTTACGGGTTTGGGTTCCGCGGACCACTGAATTTACCCCTAATTTTAGAATGACTTAGCAATAGTTATTATGTATCATGACTACGATTCTGGTGGGGATGGTTTCTGCCAGTTTTCATCGATGAGGAGGAAAGATGAAAAAGCGCTTTTTCATGAAGACAGCTGCCGCTATCGCGCTTGCTGCTGGCATGGTTCCGGGCATGTTGACGGCCCAGGAAGTTACACTTCGCCTACACCAATTCTTGCCGCCGCCGGCCACAGTGCCGAAGCACATCCTGAAACCCTGGGCCGCCGCAGTTGAAGAAGCTGCCGGAGGCAAAGTGAAAATCGAGCATTACGATGCGATGGCTCTGGGTGGTCCGCCGCCCGCACTGTTCGATCAGGCTGTTGACGGCGTTGCCGATATCACCATGACGGTTGTTGGCTACACACCCGGCCGCTTCCCGCGCACCGAGGTTTTCGAACTTCCGTTCATGATGACGGATCCGGTCGCGACAGCAAAAGCATTCCAGGAAATGGTCGAAACAGACCTGCAGGAAAGCGAATACGGTGACGTGAAAGTTCTGGGCGCATGGGTTCATGGCCCTGGCGTGATCCACACCGAAAACGGTGTTTCCAAACTGGAAGACATGGAAGGTCTGAAACTGCGTGGTCCGACCCGCGTTATCACCGATATGTTGAACGAACTGGGCGCAACACCGGTTGGTATGCCCCTGCCCGCCATTCCGGAAGCACTTTCCAAAGGTGTAATCGACGGCACGGTTATCCCGTGGGAAGTTACACCTGCGATCAAACTGTCGGATCTCGTTTCCAACCACACCGAATTCTCGGGCGACGAAGCTTTGTACACGGCCACGATCATCATGGTCATGAACAAAGACAAATACGAAAGCCTTCCCGATGACGTCAAAGCGGCGATCGATCAGGAATCCGGTATGAAGCTGGCCGAAATGGCATCGCGTATCATGTATGAGTACGATGCACCCGGCCGCGCGATTGCGGAAGGCAAAGGCAACAACATCGTAACACTCGATGCGGCTGAAGTTGCCCGCTTCAAGGAAAAGGCTCAGCCGGTTATCGCGCGTTGGATTGCTGACATGGAATCCAAAGGCATTGATGGCGCAGCTCTGATCGAAGAAGCAAAGGCTCTGATCAAAAAGCACGGCGGCTAAGCCACTGGCAGAGAACAGAAAGCCCGCCAAGTTTCGAACTTGGCGGGCTTTTTATTGGCTGATTTCGAAGTTTTAAGTGGTTAAAGCCCCAAAATCTGACGCGCTTCTGCGCATGTCGCCACGGGGCGTTCGAATTTTTCGCAAAGCGCAACCGCGCGTTCGACCAAAGCCGCGTTCGACGGTGCAAGGTTATCGCGATCCAGACGAATGTTATCTTCCAGACCTGTTCGCGTATGGCCACCTTTGCGAATGCACCATTCATTCACTTCGATCTGATGACGTCCGATCCCTGCGCCACACCATTGTGCATCCGGCGCGAACCGCTTCAGGGTTTCGATGTAAAAATCGAAAACCCGTTCATCCGCGATCATCGCATTTTGAACGCCCATCACAAACTGCACGTACAGCGGGCCTTTCAGCTTGCCCGCTTTTTGAAGCCGCGTGGCTTGGATGATGTGGGACAAATCGAACGCTTCGATTTCAGGCTTCACGTTGTATTCCAGCATTTGGGAACACAGCCAATCAACCAGATCGGGCGAATTTTCATAAACGCGGGTCGGGAAATTGTTCGACCCCACAGACAGCGATGCCATGTCGGGTGACAATGGCAACATACCCCCGCGTTCCCTGCCCGCCCCCGACCGGCCACCGGTCGAAAGTTGCACGATCATGTCGGGGCAATGTTTTTCAATGCCTTCCTTCAAACGGGCAAACCGCTCTGGATCAGATGTGGGTTTGCCTTCGTCATCGCGCACGTGACAATGGGCGATCGAAGCACCGGCCTCATACGCGGCATGGGTGCTTTCGACTTGTTCAGAAATCGTGACCGGAACAGCGGGATTATCCGCTTGGGTCGGGACAGAACCGGTGATGGCGACGCAGATGATGCAAGGATCTGACATGTTTTTCTTTCCAGAGTTTGCTCTGTCCCAGAGTTACCAGTTTCAGATATCGAGGAAAACGGTTTCGCCTTCACCCTGAAGACGGACATCGAAACGGTATTTGCCGTCAGCCGTTTTCTTGGCGATCAGGGTGTCCACACGCTGACGCTGTTCGATCCGGTTCAGCAGCGGGTCATTGCTGTTGTCTTCATCTTCGAAATAGATGCGTGTTTGCAGACCGATGTTGATACCGCGCGCCACGATCCAAAGCGAGATGTGCGGCGCGTGAACCTGACCACCACGACCCGCCATTGATCCGGGTTTAACGGTTTTCAGCGTGTACTCACCAGTTTCGCCATCGGCGGCAAAACGGCAGTAGCCTGATACACCCGGATCGGCGCCGTCTTGGCCCGCGAATTTACCGGACCCATCTGCCTGCCAACTTTCGAACAACGCATCGCGCATTGCCCAACCGGTACCATCGTAAATAGAGCCCACGATCTCGATCACTTCGCCTTTTGCACCTTCGGCGATCGGGCTTTCACCCAGCTGGTTTTCGTAGATATCTGGGATACCTGCAAAGGACGGCATCAGACCGATATGGACGTAAGGGCCCGCTGTTTGCGACGGTGTTTCTTCGTGAATGTCCAGTGGCTGTACCATTGATCACATCCCTTCGAGTTTGTTTTCGAACATGGTCTGGCGACGGCCGCGCAGAACGATGTCGAATTTGTAGGCAAGGAAATCCAGCGGGCGCGAATTGGACATGTCCAACGGCGCAACCAGACGATCCAACTGGGACCGGTTTTTGATCGTCGCGGCAATCGGGCACAGATCGATCAGTGGGTCGCCTTGGAAATACATCTGCGTGATCAGGCGTTGACCAAAGCTGTGACCAAAGACCGAGATGTGGATGTGCATCGGACGCCAGTCATTGCCACGGTTCGGCCAAGGGTACGCGCCCGGGCGGATCGTCAGGAACTGGTAGTTGCCTTCGTCGTCTGTCAGCGTGCGGCCACAGCCGCCAAAGTTCGGATCAAGCGGCGCAAGGTAGCCGTCTTTCTTGTGGCGATAGCGGCCACCGGCGTTGGCCTGCCAAATCTCGACTAGCGTGTTGGGCACGCCGCGGCCACGTTCATCCAGAACCTTGCCGTGCATCAGGATGCGTTCGCCAATCGCAGGCGCCGTCCCTTTGGAGAAATTCATGATCAGGTTGTTGTCCAGCGCACCGAATGTGCCGTGGCCGAATGTCGGACCGGTTTCTTCGGATGCGCCACTTTCCATCGACAGCAGCGGCTGCGACGGAGAGCGCGCGACGCTGGTTTTATAACCCGGATCGTAAGGCACCGGATGAATATCGCGATTGCGCGGGATCAATGGACCAAGATCAGCCATTGCCGTTCTCCATTTCATCGTAGGTTTGTTTCGCAAGCTTCAGCGCATGGTTTGCACGCGGCACACCCGCATAAACCGCGACGTGCTGAAACACTTCGAGCACGTCCTGTTTGCTGGCACCTGTGTTGGCTGTCGCCCGAATATGCATCGGAATTTCTTCGAAATTGCCGCAGGCTGCCAATAGAGCCAGCGTAATCATGGACCGCTCGCGGCGCGAGATCCCGTCAGACGCCCATACAGTGCCCCAAGCACCTTCTGTGATCATTGTCTGGAACGCCTCGTCAAAGGGCGTTTTAGCGGCTTCTGCGCGGTCGACATGGGCATCGCCCAATACGGAACGGCGCACGGCCATTCCGTCATCATAACGTTTGGACATAGGGTATTGGTCCTTCTCCCCATAGTCATACACAAAGCGTAACCGGAAAAAATTATATTTATTCCTTCAATTCATAATCTATAAGTTATGAATGATTGATCGACGCATAAAACTCCGCCATCTTCAGTTGTTTCTGGAAACCGCCAATCTGCAAAGCCTGTCTTCGGCTGCGGATCGTTTGAGTATTTCCCAACCAGCCGCCTCGCAGACGTTAAAAGAGCTTGAAGAAATTCTGGGGGCCAAGCTGTTCAATCGCGAAGGCCGTTCCCTTCGGATCAACCAGCGTGGGCGCGTGTTCCAGCAATTCACAAGCACGGCCCTGCTTGATCTCGAGAAAGGTCAGGACATGGTGCGCGGGGCCAAGTCCCATTCCAAGCGAATTGCTGTTGGCTTGCTTCCCACAGTGGCCACCGACATTTTCCCCCGCGCCGCTATCGAATTTAGGAAGGCCCACCCGCAATGCCATTTGCGGATTTCCACAGGACCGAACTGGAGCCTGCTTCAACAATTGCGAGACGGGTCACTGGATATCGTTGTCGGGCGGATGTCCGCACCGGAACAAATGATGGGGTTGTCGTTCCGCGAACTGTTCACCGATCAAATTCTGGCTGTCGTCCGTCCAGACCACCCTTTGCTGGGCCAGGAACTCGATCCGGCGTCTTTGGCGAACTACCCGCTGATGCTGCCGCCAGCCGGCGCCGTCATTTCATCAGCGGTGCGCGCATGGTTGCTATCGAAAAACCTGCAAACCGTTGAACCCGCGTTCGAGAACGTATCACTCGCCTTCGGGCGTAAAACCGTGATGCTGTCAGACACGGTCTGGTTCATCTCGCGCTCGGTGATCGCTGATGAGTTGGCAAATGGAACGATCAGCGCACTTGATTTGGGCGATCCGCTGCTGGGCGGACCGGTGGGGGTATCGGTGCGCGATCAGTCCGCCATATCAAACGAACTGACCGCGCTAATCGATACGCTTGGCGCACTGGTTAAAAAGGCAACCCCACATAGTTCAGCGCCATAGTCGCGCGCGCCGATGGGATCGTCAGCATCTGGCGAAGTTCGCTTTCCTGCATGCGCTGATCAAAGTCCGACTGATCCGGGAAGCGGTGCAGCATGGACGTCATCCACCACGAGAAGCGCATAGCGCCCCAGATGCGCTGCAACGCAACCTCTGAGTAGGTGTCGAGCCCTGAGGCATCACCGTCCTTGTAAAAGGCAATCAGCCCCTCATAGAGGTAGTGTACGTCACTCATGGCAAGGTTCAGGCCCTTAGCCCCCGTCGGTGGCACAATGTGCGCTGCATCACCCACAAGGAACATCTGACCATAGCGCATGGGCTCGGTCACGAAGGACCGCAGCGGAGCGATGGATTTCTCGATGCTGGGGCCGGTTTCCATGCCCTCGGCCACTTCCTCGGGAAGGCGGCTTTTGAGTTCGTCCCAGAACGCGTCATCGGACCAGTCTTCGACCTTATCGGTCAGAGGCACCTGAATGTAGTATCGTGACAGGTTTTCGTTGCGCATCGACGCAAGCGCAAAGCCACGTGGGTGGTTGGCGTAGATCAGCTCTTCTGCGGCAGGTTTGGTTTCCGACAGGATCCCCAGCCAGCCGAACGGATAAACGCGCTCATAATCTTTGCGGATATCATCGGGGATCGATTTACGGCTGACCCCATGGAAGCCATCGCAGCCCGCAATGAAGTCGCAATCCACACGGTGCGTTTTACCGTCCTTTTCATAGGTCAGGTACGGCGCATCGCTGGTGATGTCATGGGGCGTCACGTTGTCGGCGTCATGGATAATCGTCGCGCCGATTTTGTCCTGCGCATCGTACAGGTCCTTGGTGACCTCGGTCTGGCCATAGACCATGACCTCTTCATCCACTTCATCGCGGAAGGACACGTTGAACATACCTTCGACGGTCGAGAAATAGCAGCCCTGATGCGGGTGCCCTTCCCGGTCCATCCTTTCAGCCGCGCCCGCCTTGCGCAGCATATCGACGGTGCCTCGTTCCAGAACACCAGCGCGAATGCGCGACAGGACATAATCCCGATCCTTGCGTTCCAGCACGACCGTAGAAACGCCCGCCATATTCAAAAGCTGCGACAGCATCAGCCCCGATGGACCGCCACCGATAATCCCGACTTGCGTTTTCATAAACGTCCAATCCTCATCCCGATTTGACGCCAAAATAGCGGACACCATGTCGGGAACAGAATGGACGGAGCCAAGAATGAATGGTACTTTTCGAACATGAATACATCTGCTCAGATCCCGTCCTTCTCGCTTTATGGCGAGGAAAAGGGCTTTCCCGATGTTCTGCATGTCGAACGGATCACCGACCGCGCCGCACTGCATGACTGGGTGATTTCCCCCCATCGCCACCCTGCGATGCATCAGGTCTTTCTGCTTCTCGACGGGATCATCCAAGCGAGTATTGATGGGAAAACGCTGGATTTTTCGAAGGCATACATCCTGTCCATCCCGCGCCAATCCGTGCATGGCTTCACCTTCAGCAAGGGCACCGAGGGTTTTGTTTTGTCCCTGCCGATTCAAGCCCATCCACATGTGTTTTCACCGGATACGGACCTGGGCCGCGCCTTGGTGGACCCTGTCACTTTCGAACCTGATCGAGCGATCATCAATCTGTTCCACCAGCTTGAAGAAGAGCACAAAGCCAATTCCGCTTTGCGCCTGCAAATGCTGCAATCCCTTAGCCAAACCTTGATGGTCCGCATTGCGCGGAACGCCGAAAGGGATCATCAGAAGCCCGGTAAGTCCCGTCATTTTGAAAAACTCGAAGCGCTGCTAACCAACCACATCAAAGACCGCTGGAGTGTCGCGCAATATGCGGCTGCGTTGTCGATCACATCAACACAGCTATCACGGATCACACGGGCCGAGGCCGGCGTGTCGGCGTCGAAATTGATCGACATGTGGCTGTTTCAGGAAGCACAGCGGTCGCTGGCCTATACCCGCATGTCAGTGGCCGAGGTCGGATATACTCTGGGCTTTGATGACCCCGCGTATTTCAGCCGCGCATTCCGCCGCCACTACGGACAAAGCCCCAGCGAATATCGCCAAGGCCTTGGGATCAGTTCAGACGCCTGAGTGTTTAATTATTCAGGAATCGCAAAGACTTGCCCTGGATAAATCAAGTCCGGATCACGGATCAGATCGCGGTTTGCTTCGAACAGACGGACATAGGCGACACCGTCGCCAAACTGTTCGCGCGCAATTGCCCAAAGGGTATTGCCCGGCTGAACCGTCACCGCCTTTGCCCGCGCCCCTTGCGTCTGGGGCGTCGCGGCGATCAGGGTTTGCTGATCATCGCGTCGGAACGGGCTTTCGATGCGTGCCAGCACCTTGCCAGTCACGTCCACGCTATCCATACGCAGCGTGTAGGTGCCAACGTCAACATCGTCCAAACGGACACTCCACGCCCCTGCCCTGTCTGCTTGCGCATTAGCCGACAAGGCATTGTTTAGATACACATTTACCTGACTTCGGGACGTCGCACGACCGGAAACTTCAACCGTGCCATCATCGCCGTAGGTGATCGCATCAAGCGCGACAAAGTCTTGGTCTGCAGGGCTCGTCTGACCACCGGACTGAAGAACTTTCACACCTTCGGGGCCAGACAAAATGACCGCGCCAAGTGCGGGTGCAGTGGCTGCCTGTTCGTTTGGAACTTCGGGAAGCGCGGCAACCTCTGTTGGTGTGTCAGCGTCGGCCGCTACATCGGATTCTGTGCTGACCGTCGCTTCGGCTACGGTCGAGGCCTCAATCTCTGGTGTCTTATCATGAGTTTCCAACATAGCGGTCGTCGTTTCAACGGCGACCTCTTCAGACACCTCTTCGGTGACTTGCGGAGCGGCCTCCTGCCCAGACGTTTGTTCCGGTTTCGCGTCGGCCACAACGGGCTGAGCAATAGGTGCGATGATCACTTCGGAAGGTCCTGTCACATCAGCCCCATCCAAAGAAGCGTTCAGCGTCATGACACGCGGCTCGCTGCTGCTTTCGAGAGTGACAAAGGCTGCGAACTTGCCTGAACGGTCTGCGCTGGCGGTTTCGATGACCTGTCCGTCCAGAAGGATCGAAATGGCCGCACCGGGCGCGGCCTGACCGGCGACCATGCCCGAACCGTTGGTTTCAATCCGCACCAGATCAAAGCTGGGCGCTGTCAACGCGGCTTCCGGTTCGGCTTGGGCGATTTCTTCGACCTCTGCCGGTGTCTCGGTTGCCGTTTCTTCTGCGGTACTCACGTCAGCCGTGGTATCGGCCTGTGTCGGCTCTTCCGTCACTTCGACCACGGCTGGCTCTGTGACCTCTTCTTCCGCCGAGGCCTCTTCAGTGGACGGCTCTTGAGATTGCTCTGCCGGTTGCTCCGCGACCTCGGGTTGATCGGATATAGGTTCTTCGGCTTCTGGCTCTGGCTCAACGACTGGTTCGGCCTGAGGCGCATCAGCCGCGACAGCGTCTGTGCTGGCTGGCTCACTGGCCGCAGCCTCTGGTGCCGGATCGGCAACCACAACAGGCGCCTCGACGATTTTCGCGGTCTCTGTTACAGCGACAGCAGTTTCCGTATTTTCGACTACTTGATCCTTCGTGATGTGCTGTAGGACCAACACACCGCCCACGACAGCAACAATGGCGACAGCTCCCCCAAGAACCGTGCCTGTGGCCCCATTGGCCCACACAAATTTCGACATTCCGTACCTTCCCTGACACCGACCCAAGGACTTTTTCCCCATACGCCCAAGTGGTCTGTTGAGCGTGTATATCAACGGCGCTATCACGGGTCAAAACCCACGTTGAGATTGGACCGGTCATGACAACAACAAAATCTGTATGTGTGTATTGCGGCTCACGTTCAGGCAAAAATTCAGCGTTCGCCGAACAAGCTGATCGTCTTGGCCGTGTCATCGCCGAAGAAAACTGGCGATTGGTTTACGGCGCGGGTGATGTTGGTCTTATGGGCATTGTTGCACGGGCGGCTCAGGAAGCTGGTGCTGATACCTTTGGCGTTATTCCGACCCACCTGATGCGTTGGGAAGTGGGCAAGACAGACCTGACCCGTTTCATCATCACCGAAACCATGCACGAGCGTAAAAAAGTCATGGTGATGAACGCTGATGCGATTGTCGTTATGCCCGGTGGTGCCGGTTCAATGGATGAGTTCTTCGAGGTGCTGACATGGCGTCAGCTTGGCTTGCACGACAAACCCATTATCCTGATGAACGTCGATAATTATTGGGGTCCGCTGGTTGGGCTGATTGACCACATCATCGTCAATGAATTCGCAGACGCCAGCCTGCGGGACTTCATTCAGATTTGTGAGGGTGCCGATGCAGCCGCCGACGCTTTGCGTCGCGCGTTTTCCTGACGCAGCCCGGACAATGTAAAGACCGCCAACGCGATCCAGATTAGAACAAAGGCCATAAACTGCCCGGACCCGAAGGGTTCGCGGAACAATAGCGTGGCCACGAGGAACTGCAGTGTCGGGTTCAGGTATTGGATGATCCCCATTGTCCCAAGCGCGACTCGTTTGGATGCATAGGAAAACAAAATCAGGGGCGTCGCCGTCAGCGGCCCAGACAACACCAGCAAAATCGTCGTGCCGGCACTTTGTGTGAAGTGCGACGAACCTGTGCTGACCAAATACAGCAACCAGATGATTGCAAAAGGCACGAGCATCACGACCTCGGCCGTAACAGAAACCACGGGACCAAGCTCAAGCCGTTTCTTCGTCACGCCGTAAAGCCCGAAGGTCAGCGCCAATGTCAGGGAAATCCACGGCAGATGGCCCAATTGGCTGGACAGGATCAAAACCGCCAGCGTGGCTATCATCACCGCCGCGATCTGCATTCGGGCCATGCGTTCCTTGAATACGATGACACCCAATACCACCGCCACCAGAGGGAAAATGTAGTACCCCAAACTGGCCTCGGTCGCGCGCCCCACCGAAATCGACCAGATGAACAAGAACCAGTTAACAGAGATCATCAGCGCCGCGATGACGACCTTCCATATGTTGTCCGGCAGAAAGGCCGCACGCACGGTGCCGATCCGCCCCTGCACGGCCAGCACGACGGCAAAGAACACAAGCGACCAGATGGTGCGATGCGCCAGAACTTCGTCAGACGGAACATGCGACAACTGCTTGTAATAGATCGAGGACAAGCCCCAGATCACACAGGCCGCAACAACCGCCAGAATTCCCGATTTCATTGAAGCACCGACTTATTGGAAAATGCGCATACCGCGCGTTCAGGTCAGCTAATCATGTGGCCCGACACAATAAAAGCCCCGCCAGTCTGACGGGGCTTTTTTCGTTTGCAACGGCGCGTTTGCGCCAAGCCTGATTAGGCTTTGGACAGACGCTCTGCCACGTTTTCCCAGTTTACCAGTGTGTCCAGGAAGTTGGACAGGTACGCGGGGCGCTTGTTGCGGAAGTCGATGTAGTAGGAGTGTTCCCAAACATCACAGCCCAGCAGAGCTGTCTGACCGAAGCACAGCGGGTTCACGCCGTTTTCTGTCTTTGTCACTTTCAGGCCACCGTCGGTGTCTTTGACCAGCCACGCCCAGCCCGAACCGAACTGGCCCGCGCCTGCTGCTGCGAAGTCTTCTTTGAATTTGTCGACCGAACCAAAGCTCTCAACAATCGCGGCTTCCAGCTCGGAAGGCATCGCGCTGTCGTTCGGTGTCATCATTTCCCAGAACTGGTTGTGGTTCCACAACTGAGAGATGTTGTTGAAGATACCGTTCTGGGCGACTGCGTTGGCGTCGTATGTGCCCTTGATGATCTCTTCCATGGACTTGCCGTCCCACTCGGTGCCGGCGATCAGCTTGTTGCCATTGTCGACGTAGGCTTTGTGGTGGATGTCGTGGTGAAACTCGAGCGTTTCAGCAGACATGCCTTTCGCGGCAAGCGCGTCGTGTGCATACGGAAGATCAGGAAGTTCAAAAGCCATGTTAGACCCCTCTTGGATAAAATTAGCTGGTTCGTTAGGTGATCCGTGATCACCCATACGTCAAGGCCAGTTTTGTGAGAACCGGCCCTTTCAATAACAGAACGCAGCCAAATGGCGCGAGTTCCGGCAATCCTGATAAAAATTAACGGATTTTTCCGTTCTCAGAATACGCCAACCTCGCCGCCGGACTTGGCCCTGTTTCCCGATAGAGTTCTCTTTCTTCTTCGAGATCGCCCGGTTTAGCCCCAGATCCTGCCGGATCACCGGCCAGTGTGCCATCGACCAATTCGATTCCAAAAGTGCGATGCACAATCACGCCGTTCTATTCTTAATCTCGGCCAGAATATCGGCAGGCGGTTCGGCCGATTGGGCCGGATAGGTGCCGTAGATTTCCATCGTCACAGTATGGCGCCAACGTTCAAAGTGCACACCATTGATGCCCTCACGCGTGAACAGATAGGCTTTAACGTCTTCGTCCTACGACGCGGGCCCAAACCGTTTCAGATGAGCCTCACCACCGGGAGACAGCTCGGTTTTTTCGGCTTTCACGCCACAATACTGGCATTCAAACGTCAGCATGGCGTACTTCGGATCCGTCGTTGTGTTCAGGCATTGTGCCCAAAGAAAAACCGCCCTCTGTAAATGCCTGCAAAAGGCCCAGAGAGCGGTTCTGTAATATCGGTTGCGCCACGCCCGAACGGGCAAGGCGCGAGAGCGTATTAGTTGGTTGCGTCTTCGACTGCACCTTCTACAGCTTGGCCGGCTTCCTGGGCTGCTTCACCCGCGCCTTCAATGCTGATTGTAACGTCGTCAGACGAGCCGCCTGTTTCGGCGCCCGAGAAGAACGCCCAGCCAAGAACGGCGACGGCAACGACAAGCGCGCCAACGATGAATGCAAGGCCGGAATTCGAATTGCTGGAATTTGTTTCGTGTGCAGACATGGTGTGTCTCCTGTGTAAATGTTTCTTACACAGACAACACCGTCAGCCTTGGTTTGGTTCCCGAAAATCAATGCGCTACCCCTGCCGCAACACTTTCATAGACAAACCGGCCCCCTTTAAAACGGTCGAGCGAGAGTGCATCTGTCAGCGGTGAATGACTTATAGCGATCAGTTCCGTCATGCCCCTAGCCAGAGCCCGAAATAGCGCGTGATACCAACGTTCTTGCCCAGATAATACGCCGTCGCGAGACCATGGCCACCAGCGCCCACGATAATGACATCGTACTTATTTTTCCGAGTAGCTTTCTTTCAAGCACGTTCCCAGCCGCTGTGATACCGTGCGGCTCCTCAGGCAACTGCGAAACCGGAATAGCGTTTCATACACAAACCCAACCTTAATTTTGCTTCTATCAGTCCAAATCAGCCTGCCCTTGCCATAGTCACGACTGTCATTTCAGACACCACTTGCGACACGCCGCCCCTCACGCAGATTTGCCCTTTTGTCTCAACCCCTGTCGGGCTAGGTGTTGGTGACCTAAAAACGAAAGGCATCGGGCATGGTTTTCTGGCTGACCACCGGCATTCTCGCACTTGCAGTCGCGGCAATTCTCGCATCCGCACTGCTGCGCAATCGAGAGACCGAAGTCGCTCCTGAAAAATATGATCTGAATGTCTACAAAGACCAGCTTCGCGAAATCGAACAGGATGCGGCACGTGGCGTTATCGCCGCGGACGAAGCGGAGCGCCTGAGAACCGAAGTTTCCCGTCGCATCCTTGCGATCGACGCCAAGATGGCTGCCAGCACCCAATCCGAAGGCGGCCCGCACGGCGTTGGTCGCGTAGCGGCCGGTGTCTCGGCAGTGGTTCTGTTGGGCGGCGCGTTTGCGCTTTATTCGGAACTCGGCGCCCCCGGCTACGGGGATTTGTCGCTGAAAACGCGCATTGATGCAGCAGAACAAGCGCGATTAAACCGTCCGTCGCAGGCCGACGCTGAAGCTCAAATTCCGCCCTCGACATCGCTTGAAGCATCTTCAGAATACTCTGATCTTGTCCAGAAATTACGTGGCGCGGTGGCTGAACGCCCCAACGATCTGCAAGGTTTCATGCTACTGGCCCGTTCCGAAGCCGCCTTGGGTAATTTCACGGCGGCCTATGCAGCCCAAGAACGCGTTATTTCGCTGAAGGCTGACAGCGCAACCGCTGAAGATTACGCAGACCTTGCCGACATGATGGTCCTAGCAGCCGGTGGGTATGTATCGCCCGAGGCCGAGCGCGTTCTGCAGGCGGCCTTTGTGCGGGATGAAAACAACAATGTTGTCGCTTATTACCGTGGTTTGCTGATGGCGCAGACCGGTCGTCCTGACGTGGCGCTGCGCATCTGGGACCGTCTGTTGCGCAACTCTGAAGCCACGGACCCTTGGGTCACCCCCATCCTAGAAGCGATCCCTGAAATCGCGGTGCGAGCGGGCGTGACCGATTACTCTCCGCCTGCCTTGGCAAACGCGCCGCTGCGGGGCCCGACCCAGCAAGATATGGAATCCGCGGCAAACATGTCAGCCGAAGATCGCGCCCAGATGATCGAAGGAATGGTTGCCCAACTGGCCGAACGCCTATCGACCGAAGGCGGTTCGCCAGAAGAATGGGCGCGTCTGATCGGGGCGCTTGCCGTATTGGGCCGCGCAGAAGAGGCCATGAAGGTCTATGCGGACGGCCAAGAGGTTTTCAGCGACAACGACGCGGCCCTGCGCACTTTGCGTGATGCAGCGACCGGCGCGGGGATCGGCCAGTGATCTTTGAAACCATAGACGAAGCTGCTGGCGCCCTGCTCCAGTTCACTGCCATCGCTGGTCTGGATCTTGGTACAAAAACCATCGGTGTCGCGGTGTCTGACCGGATGATGTCGGTGGCCACGCCCTTGGAAACGGTAAAGCGGAAGAAATTCACGCTCGACGCCGAGGCCGTTCTGAAAATCCTGAAAGACCGCGACATCGGCGTTGTTGTTCTTGGCCTGCCGCGAAACATGGATGGCTCGGAAGGGCCACGCTGCCAATCGACACGCGCATTTGCCCGCAATTTCGACCGGCTTTGGGACGGGGTCATCACATTCTGGGACGAACGCCTGTCGACAGTAGCCGCTGAACGGGCCCTGTTAGAGGCGGATACGTCCCGAAAGCGTCGTTCCGAGGTCATCGATCACGTGGCCGCGTCGTATATCCTTCAAGGTGCGCTGGACCGAATGGCGCATATCCGCAGGGAACATCAGGAATAGCACACCACATGTCTAACTCTGACGCCGTCTGGAAACGCGACGAAATCGAAAGTCCCTGCGTGAAACTCTGCTCGATCCATCCCGAGGCAAAGCTGTGCGTGGGATGCTTTCGCTCGATTGCCGAGATCACCGAATGGTCACGCATGAATCCCGTGGATCGCCATCGCATCATGGCTGAACTGCCTGATCGTAAAGGTCTGGTCATGAAGCGCCGCGGCGGTATCCACAAAAGAAAAGAGCGGGCCTAACCCGCTCTGTTCCGCTAACAAGTAGATTTTAAAGATCAGAGTGCTTCGGACTGTGCGACCGGAGCCTCAACAATCACGACGTTATCCAACGTAAAGCCGTTGGTTGCTCCATCGGTGATTTCCGCCAGAACAGTGGACGTCGCACCTTGGGTCAGAACCAGTTGCACGTTGGTGGTGCCAGTCACCGGAACAACAGACAGTTCGTCCGCCGCATCACCATCATCCAACAGAACCTGCAACACGTCTGCTTCGTCGCCAGCGACAGTGAAATCGCGGATCACCGAACCGGTCAAAAGCGCATCACCGCTGTCACGGGTCAGATCCAGCGTGAATTCATCACTGCCTTCGCCGCCTGTCATCGTCGATGCGTTTTCGATCAGAACAGCCGTGATGCTGTCATCGCCCAAGCCACCGTCAACAACCTCTGCGCCCGAGATCACATCGTTGCCCTCGTCACCCAGAACCGTATCTGTGCCTTCGCCGCCCGTCAGGAAGTCATCGCCAAGACCGCCGAACAGTTCATCATCGCCTGCACCGCCGGACACGACGTCATTGCCGTCACCACCCAGAGCAGTGTCGTCACCGTCGCCGCCGCTGATCACGTCACGACCACCGACACCGTAAATCAGGTCGTCGCCCGCGCCACCGATCAGCGTGTCGTCATTGGAACCACCATCCAGATAGTCGCCGCCAAGACCGCCTTCGAGCACATCTTCACCAAGACCACCCAGCATAAGGTCAGCGCCGTCGCCACCCAAAAGCGAGTCATTGCCGATGTTGCCGATCAGATCGTCATTTCCAGCAAGACCAACCAGCGTGTCGTCGCCGCCTTCACCGAACAAGGTGTCGTTGCCGTCACCACCGTTGGCATCGTCATCGCCAGGGCCTGCACGGAACAGATCGTTGCCGCCAAAGCCGAAGAGAATGTCGTTGCCCTCGCCGCCCAACAGTTCGTCGTCACCGGACGATCCGACCAGCGTGTCATCACCATCAAGGCCGCGCACCGTGTCGTCGCCACCAGTCGAGTCGTACAGATCGGCGCCATCGGTCAACCGGACCAGATCGTTCGTTTCTTCAGGTGTTTCGGGGGTTTCAGGGTTTGACGAATTGTTATCGTCGTCGCCGTCATCGTCGTCGTTCAGAAGACCTATGGTTCCACCAATCAACAAAAACGGCAAAAGCGTCCAAAGCCAAATCATAACTAAACCTCACAATCCTGCCGCATTTCCTCACGAATTTATGGAGAATTACAAACAAATTCTTTCACTGTTATATGAACTGGAAACAATGCCTTTCCTTCGACACAATTAAGCTCATCTAAAGTTAAAATTAACCACGTCTCCGCACCAGAATTCTCTGGACCTGCACGACCTTGGCCAGCCGCACAGCTGCGAATCCCGGAATGAAAAAGCGCATTTCTAGACGGCTGCAGCCACGCGCATATCGTCCAATGCGCGATCGATCAGGCTTTCGTCGGCACCGTTTTTCACGCCATCCTCGGAAAGCCTGCGACGCCAGTGTCGTGCGCCCGGGCGGCCAGCAAAAAGACCCAACATATGGCGTGTGATCTGATGCAAACGACCGCCTTGCTTCAGGTGTTGCTGGATGTAGGGCTTCATGGCCAAGGCCACTGAAACCGGATCGGGAACGTCGGTATCCATGCCAAAAATCTGACTATCGACCTTGGCAAGAATATCCCATGGCTGATGGTAGGCGGCGCGCCCGATCATCACCCCGTCCAACCCGCGATCCAGAAGATCACAGGCCGTATCGATATCCGTTATGCCCCCGTTTATGGAAATGTGCAGCGCAGGGAACAGTCCCTTCATTTCAGTCACCAGATCGTAATCCAGCGGAGGAATGTCGCGGTTTTCTTTCGGGGATAGCCCTTGCAGCCACGCCTTGCGCGCATGGATCGTGAAGCGGTCACAACCGGTTGCGGCAACGCGCGACAGAAAATCGGGCAGCACTTCGCTGGGCTCTTGATCGTCCACCCCGATCCGGCATTTCACTGTTACGGCGACGTCCACACTGTCCTGCATCGCCTTGATGCAATCGGCGACCAGTCCAGGGTCTTTCATCAAAACCGCACCGAAGGCACCGGATTGTACGCGATCAGACGGACAGCCGACGTTCAGGTTGATCTCGTCATAGCCTGCCTGCGCCCCCAGACGCGCTGCCTGCGCCAATTCCCGCGGATCGGACCCACCTAGTTGCAGCGCGACCGGATGTTCTTCTGGTGCGTAGTCCAAAAGATGAAGAGCCCCCCCTTTGACCAAGGCAGGTGCCGTCACCATTTCCGTGTAAAGCAGCGTTTTCTGCGACAATAAGCGGTGGAAATAGCGGCAATGCCGGTCGGTCCAATCCATCATCGGCGCAACACTCAGGCGTGCGGCGCGGCGCACGTCTGTTTGTCCGATCTGTTTGCTATCGTCAGGCAAGGCCATGTCGCGCGCTCTTTGTCACTTAGTCTGCAAAGCTAGCGCCAAGGGCATTCGGCGCCACCGAGGCCGAGTAACATTTTTTACCTGCGGACTTCCAGCGCTTGTTATGGCCAAGCCGTCATCAGACCGCCGAAGTCTTCACCCTATCAGCCAAATCCCCAGAGAAGCGCATAACAATAGCCAGAGAGACAGGACGCCCATAAACGCAAGCGTTGCCCCCCCAACCTTTAATAGCCGCTTCGGGGCGCTGCTCAGGCCCAAGGCCGCAACCGCAATGATAAGCAGTGTAGAAGATAGCCAACGGCTGGTATCGACCAAGACAGCAGGAATGGGTGCGATCTGGTTCAAAACCATCAGCGCCAAGAACGCAGTGACAAACCACGGCAATCCAAATTTGCGGCGATCGGATTCGTTTGTCCGGCCTTGGGAAAACAGCTGAACGGCCAACAGGACCACAGGCAACAGCGCCACGCGGGTCATCTTGGACAAGGTAGCAGATTCACCTGCGCTGTCGGACACCGAAAACCCAGCCCCGACCACCTGCGCCACATCATGGATCGAGGCCCCCAGAATGATGCCCTCGGCCACGTCGGAAAAGCCAAGAAATTCCAACAAGACCGGATAGAAAATCATCGCAGCCGTCGACAGAGTTGTCGCGGCCAGAATGACAACCAGCGTGTGATCGTCCTTGTCCCGAAAACTGCGCGTAACAGATGACAGCGCCAGCGCGGCAGAGGCCCCGCAAATGGCGACGGCCCCTGATGCGATGATCGTTTGCTCTCGGTTCCATCCCAGAAACCGACCGATCAAAAGGCCCACGCCAATCGTCGTCGCACTACCAAAGGCGATCAGCGCAAAAACGCCCACGCCCAAATCCATCACCAGATCAAGAGAAACCCGCAGCCCCATCAGCGCCACGCCAAATTTGAGCCCGTTAGAGGCGGCAAAACGAATACCAGCGGTCAGCCTAGGGTCTTCGGCCAGAAACGACATGGCCATTCCGAGCAGTAATGCAAACAACATGACAGGCGCGCCGTATCGAAACGCAATGGCAGACGCCGCAAGGCTGATCACCACAGCAACAGCGGCCCCCGGAAAGAGCGTCTGAACAAAAGACACCCGCCATGGCAGCGACTGAACCGCGCCAGACCAGCTCATTCTTCTAGGCTTTCAAGGTTGCGGATTATGATTTCGGTTCGGGTGATCTCAAGCACACCTGCGGATTTCAGTTTGTCCAGCGACTGTGTCACCCATTGTCGCGTGGCGCCCACGATGGCGGCGATCTGTTCATAGGTCAGTGACCTGTCGACGATGATGCAGTCGCCTTCATCCCGCCCATGGGCATCGGCCAGAATAACTAGCAGTTGCCGCAATCTTTCAGAAACCGTTCGCGTCCCCAGCATCTGGATCAGAGCCGAATAGCTTTTGCCTTTGGCCACAAGCCCGTCGATGACAGCGATGGCCACCTCGGGGATTTCCCGCACAAGTGTTTTCAGACTGGTGCCTGACAAAAACAGCAGCTGGCAATCATCCAGCGCATCGCCTGACCAGACATGCCGTCCGCGTCCGAATACTTCGGGGCCGCCAACAAAGTGCCCCGCGCTCCAATAGGCCAGCGTGATCTCTCGCCCGGACGGGCCAGTGTAAAAGGTTCGGACGCGCCCTTTTTCGATGATCCAGACGCCTGTGTGCGCGGTGCCTTGGTGGAAGATGCCTTCACTTTTGGAAAAACTACATCTCGTGCCGTGTCGGCGAACTGTTTTCCGATCATCATCCGACAGGGTGTTCAGGAACCCTGCCCCTTCGTTCAACTCAAGAAAGTATTCGGAAAGGTAAATCGCGCCGGGGCCATCTACGTGAATGTCGTCCTGCATGGTCATTGGCGCGCCACCGATGACAGGTATGCGGCGATGTCTGTAATAGCGTCATCCGTTTCCGGCATAAGGCGCCCATGGGAAATGTCTGCCATGACGGACACACGTCGCCCATCCCTGAAGTCGCGCATCTGTTTGGTCAGATAGCCTGCGTGTTGTGCCGTCAGATGGGGCGCTTCAGGGAACGTCGTGGTTCTTCCATGACAACTATCACACCCCGACTGTTCATAAAGCGCGGCGCCTGTCGCGCTTCCGTCACCGCTAGGTTTTGGTGCGTCCTGCGATGAAAACCACTCCACAACTTCGGGGATTTCGTCCGGCTTCAATTCGGAAACGATATTCACCATCTGTCCACCGTCGTTGTGGCGCTTTCCATTCAGAAACGCGTTGATCTGGGCCGAGATATACCCCGCCTTCTGTCCACCCAAATGTGGAAACTTTGCATTGGCGGATTCGCCGAATAGCCCGTGACACAGGGCGCATCGTTCGTAAGGCGGGAACGCTTCGGCGTCGAAATCCGCAGATGCGGGCAGCGCGATAATCCCGCCCAGAGCCGCAAGAACACTAATCTTGATGCGGTCCGAAATCATTGCGTCTGATCCCGTCGGTACTGGATCTGGCTTTGCATCATGAACTCGGCGCTCAGCCCCGGATCAAACGGCGGCTGAAGCTTCGCACGTAAGGTTCCGTCAGGCGCGATGATCGATACCGACGAACTGTGCTGAACCTCGTAGTAGCCGGTCTTGTCCGGTGGCATCAGGCGATAGAAACTGTCTGTCGCCTCGATCAGTGCATCGATGTTTTCACGATCACCGGTGACACCCTTGAAATCCGGATGGAAGAATTTGGCGTAGTCGTCCACCGCGTCCTGATCGCGGTCCGGATCGACCGAGACAAATACCACTTTGGGCACACTGTCGGGCCGCATGCGCATGCCCATTTCGCTGACCGCAGCCTCAAGGTTGCCCAAGGTGAACGGGCACACATCGGGACAGGACAGAAAGCCGAACATGATCAGGGTCCACTGCCCTTTCAGATCATCGACACCAAAGGTGTCGCCCACATTGTTGGACAATTCAAACGGCGGAATGGCAACCGGATCCTCTAGCCGAACGCCCTGCATCTGGGCGCTGACAGGACCAGCGATAAGGCCGAGTGCAAGAAACAGAGCGCGGATCATGAGTTCTGGTTCTCGAATGCTTTGCGGCTTTCTGCCTTGATCGTATCAAGGCAGAATTGCCGTGCCTGCACGTATTCGGGACTAGACGCCATATCGGTCGAACGCGGTCGTGGCAGATCAATCTTGACGTCTTCGATGATCCGCCCCGGTGCTGTGGACATGATCAGAACGCGGTCGGCGAGGAAAACAGCCTCGTCGACATCATGGGTGACGAACACAACGGTCGTCCCGAATTTGCGCCAGATATCCAGCAGGCTTTCCTGCATCATCAAACGCGTCTGGGCATCCAACGCGCCAAAGGGTTCATCCATCAGAAGGACCGACGGATAATTGGCCAGCGCACGAGCAATCCCCACACGTTGCTGCATACCGCCGGACAGTTCCGCCGGATAGCGATCCCCGAATTTCTTAAGCCCGACGAGTTCAAGAAAGGTGTTGGCCGTCGATCCGGCCTCGACCCTGCTGTGGCCCGCCATTTTCGGACCAAAGGCCACGTTTTCATAAACGGTTTTCCATGGAAGCAGCGAATATTGTTGAAACACCATGCCACGATCGGGGCCGGGTTTATCAACCTCGGTGCCATCGACCAGCAACGTGCCTTCAGTTGGCTTAACATAGCCCGCAATCGCATTCAGAAGCGTGGATTTACCGCAACCCGACGGGCCAAGTATGCACACGAATTGCCCTGCTTCGATTGTAATTTCGGTCGTGTCTACGGCGTGATGGGCGCTGCTGCCTTTGCCGAAGGTGATCGAAACATCCTTCACCTCGATCCGGCCCTTGTCTTTGGTGGAACCGACGTTGGGCGATTTGAATTTCAGAACGTCAAGCATGGGCAAGAACTCCTTCCGGATCGCGGTCATTACGGGCACGGCGCCACGCGAGGCCGATGATCATTGCGGTCAACAAAACGAACCCGGCGCCGGATAGAACCGGCCCGAGTTGTTCAAGAGCGAGAGAGCTGGACACGCCCAACCCCAACATTGCGAGCCCCACAACCCAAGTGGGCGTGGCGCAGCAGACGACCCAGCTCATTGTGGCATTGGTCATTGCGATCAAAAGTGTGCCGACACCTGTTGTGGCGCGTAGCGTGTTTGACATGCCGGCCTGACACGAATCCCGACGGACCATCGCCAGACATAGCGACACCATCGCGCCGACGAAAAACAGAACCAGCAAGCGTGACGGGATGACATTCAGGCTCCATTCGGAAATGCCCGTTCCGTAGTCATAGTTCATGCGCCCGATCTCGATCAGCCATTCTTCCCAAATGATCGGTGCCATATCGCGAATGGACGGCGTCGACTGGATGATGACAGAAACCGCCTCGGGCCAGTTGTAGAATGTCGTGTAGTTGGGAAAGGCCTGAAACCGCACCATCAAAGCGATCAGCATGGCAATCTGGAACAGCAGCGCAAACAGCACGCCATTGACCAGCATGTACCGCCAGTTCTTACGGATTTCAGAACCCAAGACAGACAGCGTTTTCATCAGCGTGTCCTTTTCTGCCAAGCCAGCATCGGGCGCGTCATCAGGCGGACTGCGGCCGTTGATCCGGTACCCAAGAACCCGATCACCAGCATGCCGACCACGATGTCCTGATAGTTGATCAGGCTGTAGGCATCCCACGTGAAATACCCGATGCCGTATTGGCCCGAGATGATCTCACCCGCCAGAAGCGAGAACCAGCTGACACCCATTCCAATGGCCAGACCCGCCGCAATCGAGGGCAACGCCGCAGGAATGACCACGTGCCGGAACACAGCCGCGCGGGATGCGCCTAAGGACTGCGACGCGCGCACCAGCACCTCGGGCGTTTGTTCCACCCCGTGAAGCGTGTTCAGAACGATTGGAAACAGCGCTCCAAGGAATGTGATGTAAATGATCGAGCTTTCTTCGGTCGGCCACATCAGAATGGCCAAGGGGATCCAGGCCACGGCCGGGATCGGGCGGATGACCTCGATATACGGCATGATGAACGCCCGGGCGATTTTGGACCGGCCCATCACCAGTCCGATAGCGATCCCCAGAACGGTGGCGAGTGAAAAACTGATCAGGATCCGGCGCATGGATACGCCGATATGGGTCCAGAAAATTTCGGTCTGCACATGGGCAAAGAAGGCTGTGAACACGCGCGCCGGCGACGGGACGTTTTCGAAGTTTATGAAGAAATCCAGATCAATCGCCGTCACGATGTGCCACATCAAAACGCCAAACATCAAAGACGCCGCCATGATCCCGAAATTGGTCATCTGCGCAGGCGACATTGACACTTTTTCCCACATCCTCGGCCCGGTTTTGGGAGGTTCCGACTCCAGGTCGGGACGTAACCGCGCCGGTTTTTCTTGCGTTTCTTCAGTGGCAGCTTGAGTTTTGAGTGCGGTCGCCATGGGCGTGCCTCCGTCTGGCTTTCAGTTCGCCGGGGCACACCACAGAATGTGCGCCCCGACCCTTTTCAAACAAAGGTTGGATCAGCCTTCGGTCACGAAATCCGCAATGGCTTCGTCAAAGGTGATGACAGCCCCACTGTTCGCAGCGGCATAGGCCTCGGCTTCGCCTTTGCGCAGGAAGGTTGCGTATTCATCGCCCGCCTTGACCCAGAACGCGGTTTTCCCAAACAGCTTCAGGCCGGTTTCGATGTCATAGACATAGGTGGCGTTCAGCTTGGCACCGGTGCCGTTCATCGCTGCGACCGCCGTCAGGAAGTCGGGCATTGTCGGATATGTCGACACACCATCACGCGCATGCCAGATTTCCATCGGAAGACCCATGTTGGCTTCTGCCGGATCAACCACGACGGCTTTGTCCGCCTCGTAATCCAAGCCCATATCGGCATAGGCCGCCTTGATGTAGTCTTCGGTAATCCACGCATCGAAATCGAGCGGCGGGATCGCCTTTTCCTTGACCAGAACGCCATGGTTGAACTTCAGCGCATCAACCCACGCCTGTTTGATCGTCGGTTCAAGCGTCAGGTGGCCGCCTTCCGAGAAATAGAGGTACAGAACTTCTTTCTCGACGCCTGTCCAACCTTCCATTTCGGTCACAGCACGCATCGGATCTTCGCGGATCCAGTCACCGGCTTCGATGACGGCCTTCAGGAAGGCTTCGATGACTTCGGGATATTCCTTAGCAAAGTCTTCGCGGACAACAACGCCGTGAAGGTAAGGAACACCGGTTTCCGACCCGTCATAGATTTTTCGGCCTGTACCACGGAATTCCATGATTTCGGACCATGGGCAGAAATCAGAGTGCGCGTCGATCTTGCCAGCGGCGATATTGGCCGCACCCACTGCTGGGCTTTGGTTTTTCAACCCGTATTCCCCTGTGGGAATGCCGTTGTCCTGCATCGCTTTCAGCAACATGCCCCACGCGGCAGAGCCAACCGGCGTGGACACGTCTTTGCCCTTTAACTGGTCGATCGAATAGATGTCGCTGTCGACGGGCACAACAATCGCGTTGCCGGACCCTTTCAGGTTATAGCCTGTGCCCGCCACAGAGATGGACCGCAGACTTTCTGTTTCCTGGAACTTCGCGCCGTTCACGATCAGCGGGTAGTCCCCCATCACGCCGATGTTCAGCTTATTCGCCATCATCTGGTTGGTGATGGGTCCACCAGAACTGTAGTCAGCCCAGCTGACATCATAGTCGGCATCGGCATACTTGCCGTCTGTCGGCAGATATTTCTCCAGCAGTCCAAGTTCTTTGATGATGATACCAGCAGTGTATGTGTCGGTGCACATGGACTGGTGCCCAATAGCGATGCTGATTTTTTCGGCCATGGCGGCCGAAGCAAGGGGAACGAGCGCGGTAGCGAGAAACGCGCTTTTGAGGATATGTTTCATAGCTTCTCTCCTGTCGTATCGGGCAAATGGCTTACAAACCCAACGACAGTATCCGGCGTGAAACTGGCCTGTGTAAAAGGCGCTCTATGCGAAATCAGAGCGAAAACATGATATGCAAATAAAATGAGCGTAAAAAGTTGGTTTTGGGTGCTTTATCACCGGAGAAAAGATGCCTGAATCCAGAATCGCACAAACTTTAATATCGTTTATAATCAATAATTTAAAACAACTTCTTGGGGCAAAAATACGCCTCCCGGACACTACTCCGAGAGACGTTCAAACTGTTGGATTTTTCAGCCGTTTCAGGCCGGTTTAGGCGGCAATTTTCTCAAGCGCCCAACGCACGTTTTTGCGTACATCAGGATCACTGTCGTCCGCATATTTTTCAAGGAATGGTGCCGTTTCCGCGACCGCCAGTTCCCCAAGAACTGCGGCACATTCCTTGCGTAGGTTGGGAACAGGAATGTCCATCATCGGCGCAATCTGAAGCGCGGCTTCGGATGCCCCCAGTTTACCCAAGGACCGAACGGCCTTTAGACGCACCTGCCAGTATTCGTCATCCAAAACAGCACGCAACGCCGCGATACAGCTGTCGTCACCGGATTTCGCCAGCGTTTCAGCCGCAGCTTCGCGCGCCAGCCATTCGGGATCTTTCAGACCATCAACAAGCGTTTCCTGCGCAGAGGCCGATTTCGAAAAACCCAAAGCAGACAATGCGGTACGGCGCACATTTACATCTTTATCCTGCGTTGCACTGCGCAATGCCGGCAAGGATGTTTCCTGCTGCAACCAACCGATAACACCCACCGCCTGCATCCGGACACTGGGCGATGCATGCGCAAGCGCTGCGATTGCCGGTGCCAATGCCTCGGGACGGCGCAATTCCTTGATACCGGCCAGCAAGGCTGTCAGGCGGACTTCATCCTGATCATCAAGATGAGGCAGGATCGCATCCCCTGCTGCGGGGTCTTTCAATTCCGTCAGACTGACCGCAGCCGCTGCGATCACGTCAGCTTCACTGTCGGACAAAGCAGTGACCAGCGCCGCTGCCGTTTCCGGACCGTCAAAATCGGTCAACGCCTGCGCCGCCTGTTTGCGGACACCTGCATCGCTGTCTGAAATGGCCCGCGCGAGATAAGGGATCGCAGCAGGATCGGCGCTGTCGGCCAGCTCCATTACAGCCATAATGCGGGCCCCAGCAGAGGGATCGTCCAGACCTTCGGCCAGATCGGCAATGTCGTCGAATTCTTCAAAAAGTGCGCTCATGTCGGTGCTCACTTCAGCAGATAGGGAAGGTTTACGGTGACAGCCCCAGTGGGACAGTCGGCCTCGCAGGGCATGCAGTACCAGCATTCATCGTATTTCATGTATGCAGTCTTGCTGCCGTCAGCCTTTTCAGCGATGCGCAAAACATCCAGAGGACAGACATCGACGCAAACGGTACAGCCCTTGTCAGCGATGCAAAGATCATCGTTGACGACGACCGGAACAGTGGTGGCGGTTTGAGCGAGAGGCATTGATTTTCCTTCTTATTCTGCAGCAACCGTCGCGTCGACGCGCTGGTTGTAGTAGGCGTCTTTTTCGTCATCAGCGATTTCGACAACGTAAGGCTGAACAGCTTTCTTGCTGTGCGCGGGCTTTCCATCGTCACCCTTTGTCAGGATGGTGTGGCAGAACCAGTTTTCATCATCGCGTTCGTACTCGACGCGGTTGTGATAAAGGCCCCAGCGGCTTTCTGTCCGATAGAGTGACGCGGCCGCCGCCATATCCGCGCAGTCAAGGATCGACGACGCTTCGAGCGAACGCATCAGCTCATGGGCGTCACGAACATACATGCCCTGCTCCATGTCCTCGCGGACCTCTTCGAACCGCTGCTGTGCCAGCTCCATTTTGGCGGTTACTTTGGGCGGCTGAAGGTAGTCATTCACCAAACGACGTGTTTTGTATTCGATCTGGTTCGGCGGAATGCCGTCATCGCGTTTGGTGGGTGCCAGAACACGCGCTTGTTCGGCGACAACTTCGCCCTCATCGAAGCTCGCGAAATCGACGTCCGCGATAAAGTCCGCCGCATCCAGACCGGCAAAGGCACCGTTGGTGAATGCGCCCAGCATGTAGTTATGCGGAACATTGGCCATATCGCCCGCAGCGTACAGGCCGGGGATCGTTGTGCGCGCATGTTCATCGACAAACACACCGCTTGCCGAGTGACCCGAACAGAACCCGATTTCTGAAATGTGCATTTCGATCATCTGCTTGCGATAATCGGTGCCTCGACCTGCATGGAAATGTCCCCGTGTCGGACGTTCAACGATGTGAAGAACGCGCTCGATCTCGCTGATTGTCTCTTCGGCCAAGTGGTTCAGCTTCAGATACACCGGCCCTTTGCCACCCTGCAGTTCATCAAAGAATTCCTGCATCATCTGGCCGGACCAGTAATCGCATTCGATAAACCGCTCGCCCTTGGCATTCGCGGTGTAGCCGCCCATCGGCCCCGCCACATAGGCACAGGCCGGACCGTTGTAGTCCTTGATCAGCGGATTGATCTGATAGCATTCAAGGTTCGCGAGCCCTGCCCCGGCATGATACGCCATGGCATAACCTTCACCTGAATTCGACGCGTTCTCATAGGTTCCGTACAGGTATCCAGACGTCGGCAGGCCTAAGCGACCAGCAGCGCCCAGCCCCATGATGACGGCCTTGGCGCGCACCACCAGAAACTCTGCCGTACGCGTGTTGACGCAGATCGCACCGGCAATACGGCCTTCGCCTGTCAGCAGACGTGTCGCCATGTAACGGTTTACAATCTGGATGCGGGCCTTTCGCAGTTGGCGATACAGCGCCTTTTTCACGGTATCACCGTTGGGCATCGGCAGAACATAAGTGCCGATGTGGTGCACCTTTTTCACATCGTATTCACCGTTCTGATCTTTCTGAAAGCGGATCCCGAATTCATCCAGTTCCTGAATGATCCCGTAGCATTCCTGCGCATAGCGATAGACCGCCGCCTGATCGCAGATGCCGTCGTTGGCGATGGTGATTTCCTTGGTGTACTGTTCCGGCGTGGCATAGCCCGGAATGACCGAGTTGTTCAGCCCGTCCATACCCATCGAAATCGCGCCCGACCGCTTGACGTTCGCCTTATCCAAAAGAACCACGTTTGCGTTGGGGTTTTTGCGCTTTGCTTTCAGCGCGGCCATCGGGCCGGCAGTACCGCCACCGATCACTAGAATATCGCAGTCGATCTGTGTCAGGCCGTCTCGTATTTCATCCATTGCTCGACTCTCCATCTGGCTGTTTTTGAGTTTGCGCCGCAGCGCAGCGGCCCAATGTCAATTACTTGTCAAAGCGGTCGGAAAGATCGCGAAGAAGGGAAAACGGGTAGATCGCTTTATCGTGTCCGTCCGAGAAATGGATATTCACGCCATAACCTCCGACAGGAAAAACACCTGTAATTTCAATGCCATTCGCGACCTTCACAGATCCATGATCAATCCGTTCACGACGTGAAAAGGCATCCATAGCCTCGGCGCGCAAAAAATGGGCAGGCAGGGTTGATGAGGTTCCGTCTTCCCATGACACAGCAAGGTTCTGCGCGTCGGGGGTGGCATCCATTGTGTTGATCATCACGTGTCTCACTTTGTTGATGAGACCAGCCTGCGACAGCATCAGAATCGGAAATAGCAATTAGTTGACGGACAGGTCCCGCTGCACTGCGGCAGACAAAAGAAAACTGAAAAAAGGACCCTGCCATGACCTTTGTCGTCACCGACAACTGTATCGCCTGTAAGTACACCGATTGCGTTTCCGTCTGCCCCGTTGACTGCTTTTACGAAGGCGAAAACATGCTGGTTATCCATCCGGACGAATGCATTGATTGCGGCGTCTGCGAACCGGAATGCCCCGCCGATGCCATTCGGGCCGACACCGAACCGGATATGGAAAAGTGGATCGATTTTAACCGCAAATACTCGGAACTGTGGCCGGTCATTGTCGAGGCGAAAGAGCCGTTGCCATCCGCCGAAGACCTGGATGGAACGCCAGGCAAACTCGATACACATTTCTCCGAAAAACCTGCCGAGGCCGCTTGATATGGACGCAGCACCACATTCCGAAACACTTGCCACCAAAGCGCAGAAAATCATGCCGGATGCGCAGACGGTAACCTCTGTGCACCACTGGACCGACACGCTGTTTTCCTTTCGGGTGACGCGCCCGCAATCGTTGCGCTTCAGGTCCGGTGAATTCGTCATGATCGGGCTTTTGAAGGACGATGGGAAACCGCTTTTGAGGGCCTATTCCATTGCGTCGCCGTCTTGGGATGACGAACTTGAATTCTATTCGATCAAAGTACCCGACGGCCCCCTTACATCCCGCCTGCAAAAAATTGAGGAAGGCGATCAGATTATTTTGCGCCCCAAACCGGTCGGCACCTTGGTTCTTGATGCGCTTCTTCCCGGAAAACGGCTTTGGATGATTTGCACTGGCACAGGTATCGCGCCTTTCGCGTCGCTTTTGCGCGATCCGGAGACATGGGAATGCTATGATCAGGTCATTCTGGCGCACACCTGCCGGACCAAAGGCGAATTGGCCTACGGGGCTGAAATTGTCGACGCCTTGCCAGAAGACCCGCTGATTGGCGAACTGGTTGGTGACAAGCTGAAGTACTATCCGACCACAACGCGCGAGCCGTCCGGGATCGAGGGACGCATCAGCGACCACATCCGCGATGGTCGCGTTTTCAAAGCGCTGGATGTCCCTGCATGGGCACCTGAAACCGATCGTGTCATGGTTTGCGGTAATCTCGCGCTGAACAAAGACATCATGGCGCTATGCGAAGCCCATGGCTTGCAAGAAGGCGCAAATTCGGACCCAAAGCATTTTGTGGTCGAAAAGGCCTTTATTGACTAAGCCAGACCTTGGCCAGTTCGTCGACATCGGACTGGCCGACGTTCACCGTTTTGGGCGTGATGAATGCTGGCGTTCCAAGGATTTCCAAGGCAATCGCCACATCCCGGTTCAGCGAAATGCGCTGACTGATTTCAGCGCTGTCCATCATGTCAGCGATAGCCTGAAAATCCAGATCATGATCCGCTGCAATCCGTTCGAACGCGGCAATATTCAAAGGCCCCCGGATTGCCCAGAGATCATCGTGAACGTCCGCATAGGCCTTTTTCCCGGCCACAGCGGAAACGGTAAACGCAAACCGCGCTGCGCGCTCTGATCCGGGCGACAAAATGGGCAAATGGCGCATTTCGATGCGTATGTTTGGATTTTTCTGAACCAACGATTTCAGCGGGTCGTGCATCGCTTTGCAGGGCACACATTTATAGTCGAAAAACTCGACCACACGGATTGGCGCATCCTCGGCCCCCAGACCCAAACTCGGCGCATCCGTGAACAGTTCGGGATAGTTCGACAGCGTCTGAACCACGGCCTGTTGCGCTTCGCGTTGCATCAAGACGTCCAAGGCTTCTACTATGACCTCAGGGTTGGACAGCAGAAAGGCGCGCTCTCGGTCTTCGAAATCGTCGGGCTCGTTTGCGACAGCGGGCAGAGCCGCCGATAGAAGGCACGAAAGCGCAAGGCAAACTCGGTTTTTCAGGCGCATGAAGACCCCCAGATCACAATTACCGTTTCAGTCAACCAAAGCGGTCAGTGCAACGCAAATGAGAAGATGATCAAAGAGTTCACAAAGCCTTCAGTGCTGGAAAATCAGGCAATTACAGGTCGAAATGCACATAGACTGGCTTGAAGCTTAGCTTATCTCGGGAATGTAATCTGGCTTACGTCGGCAAAGAAAAACGGAAAATATTCCTCCGTGCCGAAGTGATTGCCTGCCTCGACATGCAACGGCAGAACGAACCCTTCGAATTCTTGGAAGTTTGATAGGTACCCACCAAAAGGCTGCAGCTGATATTTTTTGCGCTTATTGGCGTTGGTCCAGCGTTCCATTTCCACCTTGCGCGGCCGCCCGTCGGGATCAACTGTGATATCAACGGCCTGTTCTAGATCGCCCTTGCGCATGGTCAAACGGGCAACGTTGGGCGATGGGGCGTCCCATGTGATGCCTTCACCTGGCAAGACGGCGGCCGGTGTCCAAAAGATCGCTTCTGCCACATAACGCCCGAATGCGGATCGCCGGTGATCTTGCGTGCCCCCTGCTCGTGCCACAGGAATGAGACCTGCCAACCAAAACCGTGTCCATGTCCCACTGTCAGATCCGCTGATCGAAGGGGATCCTTCGGTGCTGTCCATTTCCCAAACAAAACCTTCCGGCGCGGCCAGAACCTGCTTGGCAAACATCGGGATGTATTTCGGTGTGGTTTTATCGCCCAAGCCGAACTGCCCGCTCATTTCCAAATAGGCCACCGTATAAAGAGGAGTTCCTTCGCGAATGGCGAAAGTCAGAAAACGTTGGGCCGGTTCCGGAAGGCCTTCGACCATATCAGCCGAGAAAAACTCAGGCCGGTCAGGCTGGAATTCGAGCAACCTTTCAATCTCGGTCGCATCGGCACGTCGATCAGCCTGTCGCCATGTGAAAAGGCCGACGATGACAAGAATTAAAAGGACAAAAATTGACACTACAAACATGCGCATCCTTAGCCTTTTTGACTATCCCTTTGCGCGCATTCTGTTTCGATTGAAATTCGTGAAAATCTGAAAGCGCGTCATAAAATCGTTAATTTATGAAACCATCTTACTAGGCGGGTCGAAAAAACACCAATCACTGCCAAATAAGTAACCAAGAAATTCCATTCATTGTGATCAAAGCGACACCAAACTTCCCTTGGGTAAACCTGAACCTGGAAGGATCCATTTCGCGTCGCCACACATCACACTTTTAAAATACAAATGATTACTGGCACTTGTGGCAAATCGCCCATCAGAAAAACCGCAATACCGGTGGATTATGAACGGTTTCCTCTGGTTGCCTATTTCCTGACCATACACGCCAATTAGGAATGAATTATTGAAATTGATACAATAACTTCAACATTTTCGCAGCAAAAATCAAAACCTAGGTTGTCCTCATCGTCACTGAACACAGACGAACAACATAAGGACAACAGACAATGACACGTTTTTCCACACTCCTCTCTGGGGCCGTCGTCGCAACAATTTCCGCCTTCCCCGCTTTGGCTGAAGACAACGCAGCCGTGGCCGCGGCATTGGCTGAGCTGGCGCAATACCAAGCGACAGAAGCCCGCATCGAAAAGAACCTAGAGACTTTCGACACACTGGACTTCGAGGTCTTTTCAAATCAGCGATGGGACCGCCTGCATGAAAGCCACGCACAGGATATCAAAGTGCACTGGCCGGATGGTCGGACGACCGATGGTATCGATGTTCATATCGATGACCTAAAAGCTTTCTTCACCTTTGCCCCTGACACCCGCATTGAAACGCACCCGATCCGCATCGGTCAGGGTGAGTGGACAGGTGTTGTCGGTGTGATTGAAGGCACGTTTTCGGAACCAATGCCTTTGGGTGACGGCACTTTATTGAACCCACTGGCAAGGCATACAAGCTGACGATGGCCACCATTGGCCACTGGACCGAAGACGGCGTTATGGATGAGGAATATCTCTTCTGGGACAACAACGCGTTTTACAAACAAATAGGCTTGATCGAATAAGTCAAAAGCCGGGGCATACCGCCCCGGCTTTCCTTTTCCCACTTAGAAGGATTTGGTCAGAGACACCTTGAACGTCCGCACCGGAGCTTTGCGGGACGAAGAAGACAGGTGACCGACATAGTCCAGATCTGCCACGTTCTCGATGCCCAGACGAACTTCGGTGCCATCCAGCAACGCGATTTCAGGGCGCCATGTGGTGCGCAGGTTATGAAGCGTGATGTCGGACAGATCGTTGCCGGACGAGTCACGACGGTCGTCCGCGTGCACGATTTCCCAGCTCAGATCGACCTTGTCGTTCCACTTCTTGCCAATAGTCAGATTGACCCGATCAGCAGCCGTGTTGCGCCATGTGGCAGATGTGCCGTCCGGATTGTATTCTTTGCCTTCACCAAGATGGCCGGCCAGATCGAAATACAGCCCGCTCTGCAATCCATAAGACGCCTCAAGCTCAAGCCCTTTGGTCTCGACACGTTCAAGTTCGGTAGCAGAAGAGCCTGACACGCTGTAGCTTGTGATGTCCCAGAGGGTTGTCTGATAGACGTTGCCGCGAACCGTCAGGTTATCGCCTTGAGCCACCAGATCGTTGCGCGTGTATTCGGCGCCCAGTTCCAGTGTCCGCGACTTTTCAGACAGATCGATACGACGCTGGGCTGTGGTGCTTGTCCCGAGATCGTCAATGATCGGCAGGCCAACTGTGTAGGCCGCGCTGCCGAACACTGACAGGCCGTTGTTGAAGTCATAGGACATCGCCAGACCGCCCATCACTGCATCATCGGTATAGGTGTCAGGATATGCGCCAAGGTCGGCAGCGGCCTTGATCGTCGACTTTTCATATCGAATGGCCGGAGTGATCGTGAAATTTCCCATCTCCATTTCGTCGATCACATAAAGCGCCACGCGATCATCGGTGCCACCCGGCGCGCTTGCAGCTGTGTTTTCCTTGCGCACACGGCGCTGAACTTCGACACCAGCCAGCAGATCATGATCGATTTGACCGGTGTGGAACAACGACCGGTTGGAAACATTCAGTTTGGTCGTTTCATAGCGCAGTTCCGAATTCACCAGAGGTTCAAGGAAAGCAAACGTCCCCGTGCCTTCAAACGGCGAAGATCCCGCGACATAGGATTGATCGATCAGCTGGTCCGAATAGGACAGGTTTGCGCGCAGGTCGATCAGGTCATTGCCGGGGTTATAGCGGTACTCCAGCGTCGTCTGGGACGTGTCCGTCACGCGGTCCACATTCCCGAACATACCGCCGTCGGTGCCAAACTGGTCATATGGCACATCCTTGTCATCCGCGACGGTGCGCGAATGGCTGAGTGCGATGGAATGGGCGTCATCCTGACCGAAGGTGAATTTACCCTTGGCCAGATAGGACGGTGTGTTGAACGCGCTATTCCCGATCTCGGACCCGTCACCAGCGTTCAGGTTGTCCTGATCACGCATGGTGTAGTTCAACAGAAACTCGGCCTTTTCCGTCGGCATCCACGCAAGGTTGGTCGAGCTGACTTTGGAATTGCCGTTCGAGCCGTATTCGAAGGTTTCGGAGCCGGCAAAGCCCAGCTCGCCGTTGGTGAAATCCGACGCATCCTTGGTTTCAAGCTTTACAACGCCACCAACAATACCAGAGCCATAGGCAAAGCTGCCGATCGTGCCGCGCAGGACTTCGACCTCGCGGTACAACATAGGGTCGGTGAACAACTGCGTTCCGATCCGATACAGTTCTTCGGACCCGACACTTGCGCCATCAATCTGTACGGCGATCTTTTGGTCAGTTCCGAATGTCGTATTCGCACCGAAGCCACGGATGTTGATACCGGACCCTTGCGGCGTGGTGCCATTCACCAGCGTTACACCGGGAACGACGTCAATCAACTGGGCCACCGTGCTGGCCTGCCGATCCTGAATTTCCTCTTCATCCACAACGGTACGCGACAAAGCGGTGCCAAAGCTGAGGTCGCGCTTTCCGACCGTCAAAATCAGCGTGCCCAGAAAACCGGGTTCTTCCTGTGCTGCGACTGGGGTCGCCAAAGACAAGCAAACAAGCGCGGTCGTACCGCGCAAAAAATGAGTAAGCATAAACGCCATCCTTTTGCGTCGTAAGCCGTAGCTTGCACAGGCTGGCGCGGCAGTGAGTGAGTGATACAACGACAATCTTTGCCGTGATGGGTTGCAGCGTTAATATTATCCTAGTAATTTAGTCAAGTAACTTACGACAGCCACGCATCCTGTTTGTTCAGACGCAGCTATCGGATCTCATTCGACTTCCGAGGACGCTTTATGAACAAGCCAACCACCTTTTCTCCTTCCGAAATCCGTGCATTTACTGCCGAGAATACGAAACTGCGCGCCCGCGATGCCGCCGACAAACTTGGCATCACAGAGGCGCAACTGGTCGCTTCATCCGTGGGTCAAACCGCGACCAGAATCACGTCTCATCCCGACTTCATCATCCCCGCTGCCGAAACACTGGGCGATGTGATGGCCCTCACGCGGGTCGAAGCCTGCGTGCACGAAAAGGTCGGCACCTACGGGAATTACCACAGTGGCGACCATGCCTCGATGACGCTGACCGAAAGCATCGATCTGCGGATTTTCCCGTCGCATTGGGTGCATGCGTTTGCTGTCGAAACACCGTCAGAAAACGGACCGCGTCGTTCTTTGCAGATTTTTGATGCAGCCGGAGACGCGGTTCACAAAATCCACCTTCGCGCCGCATCGAACCACGATCAGTGGGAAAAGATCGTCGCAGACCTGAAATCCGACGATCAGACGGACACGATTGCGCTGGACACGCGCAAACCGACAGAGCCCGCGAAATCGCGCTTGGACAAGCTGGACGTTATGCGCGACGAATGGTCGAAGATGACCGACACGCATCAATTCATGCGTCTATGCGCGAAACTGAAAATGAACCGTCTTGGCGCCTACCGGATCGTTGGCGCGCCTTTTGTGCGTCAACTGAACCCGTCTGCCGCTGACGCCATGCTTCACGCCGTCCAAGCCGCAGGGATAGAAGTGATGATATTTGTCGGCAACCGCGGCTGCATCCAGATTCACACAGGCCCCGTCAAAACCCTGCGCCCCATGGGGCCTTGGCAGAACGTGATGGACCCCGGCTTTAACCTGCATTTGCGGTTGGACAAAGTGGCCGAGGTTTGGGCCGTTGAAAAACCGACGCAACGGGGACCAGCCGTTTCTGTCGAAGCATTCGACGCCGAGGGCGGCTTGATCTTCCAAGTGTTCGGCGTCGGAAAAGAAGGCCGCGATTCACGTGCCGCATGGGGTGAAATCGTCTCGAACCTGCCTTCTGCGGAAGAGGTGCTGGCATGATCACGATCGCACGAAAAAACAGACTGCTTCTGGCGGCTGCCACCTTGCTTTTCGGGTCACTGACCGCGTTTGAAGCCAATGCCACTGACGCCAAGGCAGATGTTCTTGCCCTTGGCGGGTCGGTGACAGAAATCGTGGTGGCACTGGGCCAACAGCATCGCCTTCTGGCCCGCGACACGACCTCGACCTATCCACCCGAAATCACTGCCCTGCCCGATGTGGGTTACATCCGTGCGCTGTCACCCGAAGGCGTGCTGTCTGTTGGGCCAAGTCTGATCATTTCCGAAGATGATGCCGGCCCGCCCGAAACCGTTGAGATCATCAAAGAGGCTGACGTGACCTTTGTTCAGGTGCCGGATGCGCTGACGACAGAGGGCATCTTGGACAAGATCACGATTATTGGCGACGCGCTGGGCGTTCCGCACGTCGCAGCTGTTCTTGCCGAAGATGTGCAGGCAAAGATGACCGCCGCAATTGCAGATGCCAACCGCCCTGAGGCCAGCAAGAAACGTGTGATGTTTGTGTTGTCCACGCAAGGTGGCAAAATCAATGCGTCCGGGACAGGTACAGCTGCGGATGCCATTATCCGCATGGCGGGCGGCGTGAATGCTGTGACCGAATACGAAGGCTACAAGCAGATCACAGACGAAGCCGTTGGCCTTGCAGTCCCGGATGTCATTCTGATGATGGATCGCGGTGATCACGGTGCAGCCAATGACGAATTGTTCGCGATGCCATCGATCCAACTGACACCAGCGGCGCGCACACAATCGGTGGTCCGGTTAAACGGCCTACTGATGTTGGGCTTCGGCCCGCGCACGGCCGAGGCAATCCGCGCGTTGAACGCAGCGCTATACACCAGCAACGACGGAGCATAACGCATGACCGCTTTGTCCGACGTCATTGCCACCCCCAAAGATCGCGTGCACCGTGCGCGGTCACTTCATTGGGTGCTTGCGTTGCTACTGGGACTGGCCGCGCTGGCCAGTCTTGAGGTCGGGGCCACTGACGTTTCCCTGTCTGCGCTGTTGCTTAAACTCGTCCAAGGACAAGAGCTGAGCCATATCGAACAAATCGTTCTTTACGATATCCGCCTGCCCCGTCTGGCGATGGGTGTCGTCGTCGGATCGGCGCTGGCGGTCTCTGGTGCAACCATGCAGGGCCTGTTCAGAAATCCACTGGCAGATCCCGGCATCGTTGGTGTCGGGGCTGGCGCTGGGCTTGGTGCGATTTTGTCGATCGTGCTGGGCGCCCTGCTGCCTGCTTCGATCTTGGCAGTAGCGGGTAACCATTTGACCTCACTTGCCGCCTTTCTGGGGGGCTGGGGATCAACGCTGATCCTTTACCGCGTTTCAACACGCCATGGCAGGACGTCGGTTGCGACAATGCTACTGGCGGGCATTGCGCTGGGGTCTTTGGCGGGGGCCGTGTCAGGTATTCTGGTGTATATGGCCGACGACCAGCAACTGCGTGATCTGACATTCTGGGGGATGGGTTCATTGGCTGGCGCCAGTTGGACCAAGGTTTTTGCCGCAGCCCCGTTGATCCTACTCTCAGTCGGCACAGCCTTGTGCCTCGGGCGCGGATTGAACGGCCTTGCGCTGGGCGAAGCGACGGCGGCGCATATCGGGATCGATGTGCAGAAAATGAAATCCATCGCGATCCTCGCGGTCGCTGGTGCAACCGGTGCGGCCGTGGCCGTATCTGGCGGGATCGGTTTTATCGGCATCGTCGTGCCCCACGTGCTGCGCCTTGCGTCAGGTCCCGATCACAGAACGCTGCTGTTGAACTCGGCGCTTTTGGGGGCAACGCTGCTGATCTTGGCCGATGTGATTGCCCGCGTCATCATCGCGCCCGCCGAACTGCCAATCGGGATCGTCACCGCAGTCCTAGGCGCGCCGGTGTTCTTGTGGATCCTTTTGAAACGGCGGGGTCTGGTTGAGCTATGACATTCCAAGCCGGAAACATCCGCGTTTCATACGGGAAAACCCAAGTGTTAAAGGACGTCAGCCTGACGGCTGATGCTGGCCAAGTCACGGCTATTGTCGGCCCCAACGGATCGGGCAAATCCACACTATTGGGCGCAATGACAGCTTCGCTTCCCTACACTGGACGGGTGTCGATCAACAGCACCAACATCAAGGCGCTGAAACCCTGGGAACTGGCGTCGCAACGTGCTGTTCTTCCTCAGGCGTCGCGACTGGCCTTTCCCTTTACCGTGATCGAAGTGGTACGGATCGGGCATCAGGCGGGCAGTTCGGGGGATGATCCGGACGTCCCGATGAAGGCGCTCGCGCGTGTCGGGATGGCGCATTACGCCAATCGCACATTTCAGGAACTCTCTGGTGGCGAGGCACAGCGTGTCATGCTGGCCCGTGTGCTGGCTCAGGTCTGGGTGCCCGTTCTGAACGGCCAGCCACGCTGGCTCTTGCTGGATGAACCCGTCTCTAGTCTGGACATTGCGCATCAGCTGCAAGTCATGGAAATCGCGCGGGATTTCGCAAATGCAGGCGGAGGTGTCATCGCTGTTATGCATGACCTGAACCTAACCGCGCTTTTCGCAGATCGCGTGGCCGCCCTGTCTGATGGCCAGAACATTGCCGAAGGCCCCACGACGGACGTTCTGAACGACGAAACCCTGTCACGCGCCTATGGTTGCACGCTGCGTGTGTCGGCGCTTCCATCAACCAAGGCACCTTTCATCCTGCCCCATACGGCAACCGCATAAACACATCATCTCAAGGAGTTACCGATGTATCTTGCCATGAACCGCTTTACCGTTCCTCTGGAAAACGCGGCCGAATTCGAAGAACTTTGGCTGTCGCGCGAAAGCCGCCTGAACGAACTGGACGGCTTTGTCGCCTTTCATATGCTGAAAGGCCCTGAAGAGGACGGTAAGCTGCTTTATGCCTCGCACACCGTCTGGGAAACCGAGGACCACTTCCGTGATTGGACCAAAAGCGATGCGTTCCGCGCATCCCATGCCCGTGCGGGCCAAACACGCAAACTGCACGAAGGTGCGCCGCGGTTTGAAGGTTTCAAATCCATCCAGTCGATCGCGGCCCTACAACCTGCGTAAACAGCCGAAAACACCAATCATCATGGGGCCAAAGATCAATTCTTTGGCCCTTTTTCTTTTTCATGCTGCATTTCCATAATTTCCCGACAAATTAACTTGACTATTTTCATCGGAAACATTTACTCAAAGACAATACCCGACAAACATAGTCGGAAATAAAAACAACCAGTCCTAGCCACCATTGGAAGCCCGGATGTCGCAACCCAAGGAGATCACCGAATGACACCCGTGGTCGAACACACGTCCGAAGGCCCCTCAACCAGCCCGAACAGTTGGCGCGATTTGATCCAGTCAAACGCAGACGCCGCTGCCATCGAAGGCTTGGCACTTGAACAACTGATCGATTTCCAACGCGCATCCAAAGGCGCATTCGGTCAGGAGAAGAAATCATGATGGCTACCATGATCAAACCTCAGGAAAACCAACAGTCGACCAGCACCGCTGTGTATGACGCGCGCGACCTGATCACAGACGGCATCAAGGCAGAAATCCTGCTGGACGGCCAATCCTACACTCTGCGCATCACACGCGCTGGCAAGCTGATCCTGACAAAATGACCCAGATGTCTGCAATTCCTGGAAATGCGGTTGTCGGTCGCCTGACCGAGGTCGCACCGTGGGAAGCCGATCTGATCATGTCGATGCGGCTTTGGATGGAAAACGCGGACGGGCAACGCGATGTGTGGAACAGCTATGCCCGCTGCTACGGTTCGGCCGAAGGCCACGCCAAGATGCAACAGTTCGAAACCCTTCTGACCTGCCTGTGTTCACATGCGCGCCGTCCGCTGGTGCGCCACGGCCTTGGCTGTGACTGCATCGGTTCAGACGAAGCCGTTCTGCAAACACTTGTTCGCGAAGCGGCCCGTGGTGATCTTGCCGAGGCATCAATGATCGCAAGCCTTCTGGTGCCTGCGAGCCACGCCGAAATGGTCGCGATCTATGCGGCTCAGGTTGGCCAAGCGATGAAGGAAATGTCGCGCCACTACAAGGCCGCGAAAACCATCACCCCCGCAACCGACGATCGCGTTCTGCACTAATCCCAGCCGGGCTGTTTTGCCCTTAGCGAGGTTTCAATGTCCAAAGTTCCCAGCCCCTGCATCAGCGTCTGCAAGTTCAAGCGCGAAGGTCATTGTATTGGATGTTCCATGACCAAAGACCAAAAGGCGATTTCGAAAAAAATTAAGAAAAACAAACAACGCCTTGCCTTTCTTGAACTTGTGATCGCCCAGCAGGAAGTTATGGGCCGCTACAAACACTGGACCGCCGCTTTTGCGAAACGCGCAGCCAAAAAGAAATTCAAACTCTCGCTGATCGAAGGCAACAAAGCCGCCTAAAGCAAAGCCCCCCGACAAGGATCACCCCTATGCCCCGAACACTGCGCAGCACTCAGCAATCGGTACAACTGGACCAGACCAAACTGGCCCCTGTCAGCCCGTTGTTGGATCACCTGCGTCATGCGGCACGGGATGTTCGGTGCAAAAGTTATGTCGATCTGTTCGGGGCCTGCGCCGCGCTATCGGGCAATCACAACATCGCCTCGGCTGCAGCGGCCGATGTTTTGATGCGCTGCCTTTCCCAAGCTCTGGGTCGCCGTCCGGTTCTGTACCGTCGCGGCGAAAGTGAAATGTCGTTTGACGAGAAATGGCTTGTCGCTTTGGCCGATGCCTTACGCAACCAAGATCAGGCAAGCGCCACGTTTCTCCTTCACTCCCGCGTGCCGATCCACGCGCGCAGAAATGTGGTGTTCCTTCTGAACAATGTCGTTGATGGTTTTTATCGGAATTAGAAAGATTCTAAACTACCTTGTCGCCCTCCGACAAAGCTCCTACATTGTTGCTGCAAGCAAGCCATTCGCCAGCCAGCTAACCACACTTTGCAGGAGGCCAGGATGACCCAAACAGCACAATCCCTTTCCACAGACGCAACCACCCAGATCGCAGAAGCGCTGAACCAGTGTGTTGCGGAAACAGCCGTCACAACCATGCTCGCGCAGAATTTCCACTGGAACGTCACCGGCATGGCATTCGGACCGCTGCACGACCTATTCCAGAAAATCTACGAAGACCACTTCCTTGCCCAAGATGATCTCGCCGAGCGCATCAAAGCGCTGGACGCGCATGCGGAAGGCACCCTTGCGGGCATGCTGAAGCGCTCGAAAGTGGCCGAAGTCGACGGTGTTCCCGAAGACAAAGAAATGATCCGCCTGATGAAAGAGGCACAGGAAACGCTGGCCGAAACACTGGCAGGCGCTGGTGAGCTTGCGGCAGAACACGGCGACACCCTGACAGAAGACCTGTGCATCGCGCGCGGCCAGACCCACGAAAAATTCGCGTGGTTCCTGCGGTCGCATCTTCGTTAAGGCACCGGTTACGAAAACCCGCTGCACAACCCGATAAAATACAGAGTATTTTTATCAGGTATTGAATCCTGCTGCGCTGGATGGTAAATTTTCGCCATCCAGCTAAGCGACTCGCGTTCAGCCAGAAGACCGTAACGGAATTCACAGGCTTAACCGATGTTCGTACAATTCGGGCGCACCGCCCTGACCTTTGCGCTGTTTTCAATCGCGACACCAATAGTCGCTCAGGAAACGCAGCCTCCTCACATCTCGATCGAATTGAACGCGCTTGATCCCGTAGACGGCGCGTGCCGCATGAGCTTTGTCATCGAGAACGGGTTTGAAAGCGATATCGACAAGGCGGTGTACGAGGCCGTTTTGTTCGACACTGACGGACGCGTCGCGCAAATGACTCTGTTTGATTTCGGCACCCTGCCCGCAGCCCGCCCGCGCGTCCGGCAATTCGCTGTTCCCGGCCTGACCTGCGCGTCGGTCGCCAGACTTTTGATCAACGGCACCGAAACCTGCGAAGCGTCGACATTGCCTGAAGACGCCTGCGCACAGTCATTAAATCTGTCCAGCAGAACGACGGTTGAGGTCTCGGGATGATCAACCTTCTGTTCGAAAGCCTGCAAAATATTCTGGATCTGGGCGGGCCTGTTGTTTTGCTGATGATCGGCCTGTCCATTCTGGTGACGACCGTCAGCCTCTATAAATTCTGGCAATACGCCGCCAGTGGGGTTGGTCGCCACGCGCATTTGAAATCCGCCGTCGAGGCATGGGATGTTGGCGACCGAAGTACAGCGCAGGCCGCTTTGTCCGCCTCGAAAAGCTATCTGGCACCGGTCGTGCGTATGGCCATTGAAGGTCAGAAAGATACCCAGCGGCTTGAGGCGGAAAGCGAAACACGGTTTGCGAAACTGGAAAGCGGTTTCCGGCTGCTGGATTCCGTCGCGCAGCTAGCCCCGCTTTTGGGGCTGTTCGGCACCGTGCTTGGCATGATTTCGGCCTTTCAGGCGCTGCAAGAGGCCGGTTCTCAGGTCGACCCTTCTTTTCTGGCCGGCGGTATCTGGGTGGCGCTATTGACCACCGCTGTCGGTTTGGCCGTCGCCATGCCAACGGCGCTGATCCTAAGCTGGCTTGAGTCCAGAATGGATCGAGAACGGGTCTTTGCACAAAAGGCGCTGCAAACCATACTGTCGCCCGAAGGCACGGCACCAGCCCCCAACGTCGAATTGGCCCACGCGCATGCGTAGGCAACGGCTTAGACGGCGTCTGTCGATGACGTCCTTGATTGACGTGATCTTTCTGTTGTTGCTGTTTTTCATGCTGTCCTCGACCTTCAGTCGTTTCGCCGAGGTTGAGTTGGCCGCAGAAGGCAGCGGGCGGGCATCGCACCCGACCACACCTGCCTTTTTGTCCCTGAAACCGGAAAGCCTGAGCTTGAACGGTGTGGTGACCGATATCCAAGGCATCGGCCCTGCGCTGGCCACGTATCGATCCGAGGAAGAGGAACTCACCCTCGTAATTTCACTGAAAACAGGCGTAACGGCGCAGCGGCTTACTGACGTCTTGGCCACCCTGCGCCCGTTGCCATCCCTGCGTGTCATGGTCTTGGGGGCTTCATGAGACGCAGGGATGCCCGAAAAGAGCGTGAACCGACCATCGCGCTGATCAACATCGTGTTCCTGATGCTGATCTTCTTTCTGGTCGCTGGCACCATCGCGCCGCCGTTGGACACGGATTTGAACCTTGTGCGCACGGCGGACATAGACACCACCGCGCCGTCCGACGCGTTGGTCGTGCACGAAAACGGCGACATGACGCACAAAGACAAAGCTGTCACGTCTGCGGACGACTATATCGCCCCCCTCAAGGACGAGGCCCGCGCAACGGTGCGCATTATTCCTGACCGCAACCTGCCAGCCGAAACGCTCGTCCGGATCGGGCGCGAACTGCGCGCAGCGGGCGCCGGTCGCGTTCTGATCGTCACAGAAAGGGGGCTTTGATGGGCAAAGCAACCAAACTGGCCAAAGTCACAGCTTTGACCACCGCGCTTGCCGCCCACAGTGCCTTGGCGTTGGTGACGCTGCCCAAGGAACATGCGTCGACCGAAGGCTCTGGCGGGATGGCTGAAGTCAAGCTTGGAACAACGTTTGAGGATATGGTCACAGGTACGCTTACCGCCGATACCCCGACGCAAGCGCAATCAGTTGAACCCGACCGCACCGAAGCTGCGCCTGTGGAACCGACAGCACTGAGTGCCGCACAACAAACGATAGCGGCTCACAACACACCATTGACGGCCGCACCATCGCCGGACGCCGTACTTACTGCGCCCGCTTCGAAACAAACGCTGACCGCAACGGATGAAACAGTGGATCCGCCAGTCAAATCCGTTCGCCCGAAACAGCGCGAAACCCAGACAGCCAAAGCCGCAAAGCCGGTTCGCAAAACGCCCACAAACACGCCTAAGACCAAGGCCATTCCCACGCCGAAAGGCAACGCGCAGAAGGATGCGGTCGCTGGTAAGGCGTCAGGTTCGGACAAAGGAAAGGCCAAAAGCAGCGGCACCGGCACACAAAAATCCGCAGCCGGAAATGCAGCCCAAAGTAACTATAACGGCCTTGTCATGAACAGGATTGCGCGCGCCAAACGCAAAGAGGCCGATGCGCGCGGATCGGTGACAGTTTCGTTTAAAATCAACAATAAAGGCGGGTTGTCTTCGGTGTCGATTGTCAAAAAATCAGGCTCAGACGCACTGGATCGCGCAGCCGTCAAACAAATTCAAAGGGCGGCACCGTTTCCCAAACCGCCGGCCGGCGCGCGGCAGTCATTCACCATCGTGATCAAGGGTATCTGAAATATTTCCGATTGTTTTAATTGGGTATTGTAATTCCTGAGTAAATAAATCAGACAAACCTCATCGACCGCTGGATGATGCAGTTTTTTCTTACGCGTCCCAGCTAATAAGCCGGACGAAAGGGACTTCCTGATGACACGCCTATTTATGACCACTACCGCGATTGCCTTGGGCCTATCTGGCGCCGTACAGGCGCAATCTGCGACCGACGTTTTGAACACATATGCCGATATTGCGGCCGCAAAATACGAAGACAGCCTGATCGCCGCGCGCACATTGGATGCCGCCGTTGACGCGCTGATCGCAACGCCCTCGGCTGAAAACCTGCAGGCTGCCAAATCTGCTTGGCTTGCCGCGCGCGTTCCGTACCAACAGACCGAGGTTTTCCGTTTCGGCAACGCAATTGTTGACGATTGGGAAGGCAAGGTAAACGCGTGGCCGCTGGACGAAGGCCTGATCGATTATGTCGACACCGGCTATGGTGGTCCGACAGACGAAAACCAACTGGCCGCCCTGAACGTCGTCGCCAACCCGACATTTACCTTGTCCGGCACCGAGATCGACGCAACCAACATCACGCCCGCGCTGCTGGAAGAGCAACTGCACGAAGCTGATGGTGTCGAAGCGAACGTTGCGACCGGTTATCATGCGATTGAATTCCTGCTCTGGGGCCAAGACCTGAACGGCCATGGCGACGGTGCTGGTAACCGTTCGTGGACCGACTACGCCCAAGGCGACGACTGCACCAACGGCAACTGCGACCGCCGCGCCCAGTATCTAGCCGCTGCAACCGATCTGCTGGTGTCCGATCTGGAATGGATCGCAGGTCAGTGGACGACCGAAGGCGACGCGCGCACTGCACTGCTTGAAAACGAACAGGCCGGTCTGGCCGCGATGCTGACAGGCATGGGATCGCTGTCTTACGGAGAACAGGCTGGCGAACGTATGCGCCTTGGTCTGATGCTGAACGACCCCGAGGAAGAGCATGATTGCTTCTCGGACAACACGCACAACAGCCACTACTACGATGGCCTTGGCATCCAGAACGTCTATCTTGGCGAATACGTCCGCATCGACGGCACGCTGGTATCCGGCCCGTCGCTGAGCGATCTGGTCGCGGCCAAAGACAGCGCGCTTGACGCCGAAATGAAGACCAAGCTGTCCAACACCATGCTGGCGCTGGGACGCATCAAATCCGCAGCCGAGGCCGGTTTCTCGTATGACCAGATGCTGGAACGCGGCAACGCCGCTGGCGAAGCGCTGGTGATGGGTGGTGTAAACGGCCTGATCGACCAGACACAATCCATTGAACGCGTTGTCGCGACGCTGGAACTTGACCAGATCGAATTCGAAGGTTCTGACAGCCTCGACGATCCGTCGGCGGTTTTCCAATAAACCCCAATATGGGGGGCGCTTTCGGGCGTCCCCTTTACTCATAGGGTAGCCATGACTTTTCTTCGCCAATCCCTTTTGTCCGCAGCCACACTTCTGGCCCTAAGCCCGGTTGCCTTCGCCCAAGAAGGCGCTTCGACGCCATGGGCCGATCTGCGCGACATCCACTTGAACGTGACACCGCGCACGGATGCCGAAAAGGCCCGCATCGCAGCGGTTACAGCCCTGCCTACAGATTTTGGCAAACCCTGGCCGTTCGAGGAAAACAGCGGTGGTGCCCAGACGGTGCGTGCCCGTGGCATCGCCGACGCATTTTCCCAACCCGCCGCCAACCTGAGCTTTCAGCAAGAGCTTGATTTCAAGGTTGGCAACGGGATGTTCAAACGGCTTTGGGTATCGCCGCCAGCGTCCACCATTGCGTCTGATGGATTGGGCCCTTTGTACAACGCGCGATCCTGTCAGCGCTGCCATTTGAAAGACGGTCGCGGCCACACGCCCGAGGGGCCGGAAGACAGCGCCGTTTCCATGTTCCTTCGTATCTCGATCCCTGCCCCCAGCACGGATGAGATCACCCGCTATATCGATGGCACCCATCCAACTGCCCCCGATCCGGTCTATGGCACCCAGTTGCAAGACCTCAGCCTGCCCGGCCATGCCCCCGAAGCACGGATGCACATCACCTACGAGACGATCGAGATCCCCCTTTCCGGCGGAGAAACCGCCGAGCTTCGTAGCCCGACGTATAAAGCCGCCGATCTTGGCTATGGGCCGCTCCATCCCGATGCGATGCTGTCGCCCCGCGTTGCGCCCCAGATGATCGGCATGGGTTTGCTAGAAGCGATCCCCGCAGAAGACATCTTAAGCTGGGCAGATCCGGACGACCTGAATGGCGACGGGATTTCGGGCAATCCGCAAATCGTTTGGTCACGCCTTTACGATCAGCCGATGCTGGGCCGTTTCGGTTTCAAGGCGGGGATGCCTAATATGGTAGAACAAACCGCCAGCGCCTTTGCAGGCGACATCGGCATTTCCAGCCCTCTGTTCCCCGATGCGTTTGGTGAATGCACCGCGTCTCAGGTAGATTGCCTGTCTGCGGTTCACGGCGAAAATGCCGAACAAGACGGCTTTGAAATTGACCAGACCGGGCTGGATCTCGTGACCTTTTACAGCCGGTCGCTGGGCGTCCCTGCACGCCGCAACGTGGACGACCCCATTGTTTTGCAAGGCCGCGAAGTTTTTTTCGACAGTGGATGCGCAGCGTGCCATCGCCCCAATTACGTGACCCATCGTTTGGAGGATGGCAATGCTGCCAGTTTCCAGCTGATTTGGCCCTACACCGATCTTTTGCTGCATGACATGGGCGACGGATTGGCTGACAATCGCCCCGAAGGCCGTGCAAATGGTCGAGAATGGCGGACAGCACCGCTTTGGGGGATCGGGATGACTGAAACGGTTTCTGGTCACACACAGTTCCTGCACGATGGCCGCGCCCGTTCCTTGCTGGAAGCGATCCTTTGGCACGGCGGCGAGGCGCAAGCGTCCCGTGACCGCGTGGTCAATATGGACCCGCCCGACAGACATGCTCTGATCACCTATCTGGAGAGCCTATGAAAACCCCCATTGTCACTCTTTCGTTCTGCGCTCTGGCCCTGCCCGCAGTTGCGGATGTGAACGACGTTCTGGATCAGCACATCCTGCCGTATTTTCACGGCTTCGCCGTGGCGACCGACACTTTGGCCGCCCAAGCGTCAGAGACCTGCGAACCTGCGCTTTTGAAACCGGCCTATACCGACGCGTTCAATGCGTGGATGGCAATCGGCGATTTGCGTATCGGTCCGTCAGAGTCCGGTGCGCTATCGATTTATTTCTGGCCAGACAAACGCGGCTTCACGCCGCGCACACTGACGCGACTGATCGACGAAAAAGACCCCGTTGTTCAGGACGCCACAGCATATTCCGAGGTATCAATTGCCGCGCGTGGGTTCTTTGCGCTTGAACAGATGCTGTACGATCCGGCGTTCGCCGACTACGGCGCGGACAGCTATAGCTGCGCCCTGACGGCGGCGATCACAGCAGATTTGGCCGCGCAGGCCAAAACGTTGGTGAACGCTTGGGCCAAAGAATTTGCCGTGACAATCCGCACTGCAGGCCAGCCAGACAACGGTACCTATCTGTCCGAGGATGAAGCCCTGCGCGCCGTCTACACGCAAATCCTGTCCTCATTGGAATTCACAAGTGTTCAGCGCCTCGGCCAACCATTGGGAACCTTCGATCGCCCCCGCCCTGCCCGCGCCGAAGCGCGCCGGTCCGAGCGGAGCCTGAAAAACGTCTTGCTCGCCTCAGAGAGCGCATATGCCATGGCCGGACATCTGGCAGATTGGGAAATTCCCCACACCGACGCCGCCATGTCACGACTACGCGACGCCGCGACCCGTATCGAAGACCCCGCATTTCAGGACATCACGGATCCGTCCGCCCGCTTCCGGCTTGAAGCGCTGCAAATCGCTGTTCAGGACCTGAAAACTGCGATCGAGGGCGAAATCGGCGGGCGTCTGGGGATCGGTGCAGGTTTCAATTCGCAAGACGGGGACTAAGGCATGACCACCAGACGCGGGTTCATTGCCTCACTATTGGCAGCCAGCGCCACGCCTACGATTGGTTGGGCCGACGTTGGCAACCCCAGCTACATCGCGGCGGCGCGAATTCCGGATGGGACGTTTGCGTTGTTCGGAATTGCCGGCGATGGCACCACAAGATTCCAAGTGCCTCTGCCTGCGCGCGGGCATGCCGGTGCAGGCCATCCCCATCGCGCCGAGGCCGTTGCCTTTGCCCGTCGTCCCGGGAGCTTTGCCTTGGTCATAGACTGCTTTACCGGACAGGTCCTGCACGAACTGACGCCACCAGAGGGGCGCCAGTTCAACGGACATGGCGTGTTTATCGACGACGGCGCCGTTTTGCTGACCAGCGAACAGGCCAGTTCCGACAGTCAGGGCATTATCGGTGTTTGGAATGTGGCCGCCGGTTACAAACGTATGCATGAAATGCCGACGTTCGGCATCGGACCGCACGACATGCATTTGATGCCGGATGGACAAACGTTGGTTATTGCCAATGGCGGGATCGCGACGGACCCATCGGACCGGACAAAACTGAACATTCCGACCATGCGACCGAACCTGACGTATCTGGCCTTGGACGGAAGCATCCGAGACCAACTTGAACTGGAACCGGACCTATCAAAAAACTCTATCCGCCACTTGGCCTTACGCGCAGACGGGCTGGTCGGTTTTGCGATGCAATGGCAGGGTGAAACGGGTATGGCGCTGCCCTTGTTGGGACTTCATCGCATGGGTGAGGCACCGGTTTTGGCATCGGCCCCGCTTGCCGATGAATTGGTCATGCAAGGCTACGCAGGCAGCGTTGCCTTTTCCGGAGCGAACCAATCCGAAATCGCGATCACCTCGCCCCGCGGCGGGCGCATCCATCGGTTCAACGACAAATGCGCGTTTCTGGGTGCGGTGTCACGTACCGATGTCTGCGGGTTGGCACCGATGGCAGGTGGCTTTCTGGCCAGCGACGGATTGGGAGGTTTGATCGCTGTCAGAGATGGCAAGCCCCACGCACTCGCCCGCGAAAACTGCGCATGGGACAACCATATTGTGACCTTATAGGCCCGGCTTAGATCCCGTCGTCAAAGGGCTGGAAGCTCGCCGAACTCGAGCGGCGCCAGCGCATCAGATAGCCCAAACGTTCGTCATCCTCGCGCAGCAGGAACCCTTCGGGCATGTAGGGATACACCTCATCCCCTGTTTGCATGTCGCGATGGGTCACCCGAACCAATAGGTGGCGCGGCAGGAATCCGCTGGGATGCGACAGCCCGGCCGAGCCTGTCATATCGCCAAGTGCTTTCAGCGTGTTGCGGTGGAAGTTGGCCACGCGCTGTGCCTTATCTGGAACAACCAACGCCTTTTGGCGGGTTTTATCCTGCGTGGCGACACCGGTCGGGCAATGGTTGGTGTGACAGGCCTGCGCTTGAATGCAGCCCACGGCAAACATAAATCCGCGCGCCGAGTTACACCAATCCGCGCCAAGCGCCAGCGTGCGGGCAATATCAAAGGCGTGGATAAGCTTGCCCGACGCCCCAATGCGGATCTGGTCACGCAAACCGACCCCGCGCAGGGTGTTGTGCACGAACGTCAGCCCTTCAACCAAGGGCATGCCCATGTGGTTTGCGAACTCAAGCGGCGCAGCGCCCGTCCCGCCTTCTTTGCCATCCACCACGATAAAATCCGGAGTAATCCCCGTTTCCAGCATGGCGCGCACGATACACATGAATTCACGTCGATGGCCGATGCACAGTTTAAACCCGATAGGTTTGCCGCCGGACAGGTAGCGTAGCTTGGCAATGAACTCCATCATCTCAAGCGGCGTATTGAAAGCCGAATGAGAGGCCGGCGACATACAATCCTTACCCATCGGAATGCCACGTGCCTCTGCAATTTCCGGCGTGATCTTGGCCGCAGGCAACATGCCACCCTGCCCCGGTTTCGCACCCTGGCTCAGCTTGATTTCGATCATCTTGACCTGATCAGACGCTGCGGTTTCCGCGAATGTCTTGGGATCGAAATTTCCGTTTTCGTCGCGGCATCCAAAGTATCCGGTCCCGACCTCGAAAATCAGATCGCCACCGCCTTCGCGGTGATAGCGACTGATGCCACCTTCACCGGTGTCATGGGCAAAGCCGCCGATCTTGGCGCCCTTATTCAACGCCGAAATGGCGTTTGCGGACAGTGAGCCAAAGCTCATGGCGGAAATGTTGTAAACCGAAGCATTGTAAGGCTTTTTACAATCCGGCCCGCCAATCAGAACGCGAAAATCGGTATCCTTGATTTTCTTCGGCTGGATGGAATGCGTCAGCCATTGATAGCCGCTTTCATAAACCTTCATCTTAGTGCCAAAGGGGCGTTTATCTTCAACATTCTTGGCCCGTTGATACACAATCGCCCGGGAGTCGCGCGAAAAAGGTACCTCTTCGTTATCCGCCTCAATCAGGTATTGGCGGATTTCTGGCCGGATCATTTCAAAGAAATACCGCACATGCCCAAGGATCGGATAATTTCGCAACACCGCGTGGCGGGTTTGGTAGATATCCCAAAGCCCTAACAGCATAACCGCACCGAAAACCAGCATCGGAAACAGCGGCCAGACGTCGGCAAAATATGCAAGCCACGACACAAAGAACCCAGCTGTCACCAACAGCAAGGGCCAATAGCGAAGCGCAGGAAAATTCATCAGGCCACCCTGTAATTTGCGTCATCTTCAGGCGACGACGTCAGATAATGTACCAATTCACGCACCCGTTCCGCATTGGACGCCGCGCAGGTCATATCCTTGTTTAAACGGTTGTTTTCAAAACCGATACGCATTTTAGCCCCCATACCATGGGCCGCCAGCAAGCAATCCGTTTCCCAGCGACCAAAGGCGCACACAGCCCAGTCGATTTCGGGCAATTCGCAGTTCATCATCGAAACGGGTGTCATCAAGTTATCCGGATGGGCCAATTGGCCGGTTGTATAGCGGCCAAGTACCAACAGACCTTTAAGATCAGCCTGTGGCACCACATCGTCGCGTACCAGACGGGCCAGATGCATGACGTCTTCGGTGTCGTAAAGAATATGCTGAACACCGATACCGGCTTCCACGCATTCGTGATAAAAGCGATGCATATCGGCGTCGGTCGCGTCCGCCATAATCTCGCGCAGCGCGATCGAGACCGCCTTGGGCTGCACATCTCTGACCAGCGCCATTTGCTCGGCAGTCGTATAGCGCCCCAGTGCCTCGGTCGTGATCTGCGTGTAAAAGCCCGGCAGGCTTTGCGCCATTTCGGCAATCAGTTCTTTGTATAGCCCAGCGTCAAGCACATGCTGCTGACCTTCGTCGCGCACGTGGGCATGCAAACCGTCAGCACCAGCCTGCGCACACTCCTGTGCCGTTTCTACAATCTGGGCAATTGTGACAGGCACAGCCGGATGGTCTTTCTTGGTCAGGCGCGCGCCGTTTGGCGCGACCATAATCCTTGGCAGCGGTGTCATGCAGCCAACGCCCCCGTGATCGCACTCGAAAGCTTGGTCACCACTTCGTCGATCTGCGCGTCTTCGATGATAAAGGGCGGTGCCAACAGAATATGGTCGCCGTTAACACCGTCAATCGTGCCCCCCATCGGGTAACAAATCAGACCAGCCTCAAAGGCATTCGCCTTGATCTTGGCATGTAGCTTTCGTGCAGGATCAAAAGGTTTCTTGGTTTCCCGATCCTCTACCAATTCGACCCCGCGGAACAGGCCGCGACCACGGATGTCACCCACGTGCGGGTGCTGGCCGAATTCAGCGCGCAATGCTGCGTCCAGCTTGTCACCTTGTTCGCGCACACGCGACAGAAGGTTGTTGCCTTCGATTTCATCCAGAACCGCGTTGGCCGCTGCTGCCGCCATGGCGTGCCCCATATATGTGTGTCCGTGCTGGAAGAAGCCTGAGCCAGATGCCACCGCATCATAGATTTTGCCTTGAACCAGAAGCGCCCCGATCGGCTGATACCCAGCGCCTAGCCCTTTTGCGATGGTGATCATGTCAGGCGCAACGCCGTCTTCCAGACAGGCAAACAAATGCCCTGTCCGGCCCATACCGCACATAACCTCATCCAAGATCAGCAAGATGCCGTACTGATCACAGATTTCACGAATTCGCTTCAGGTAGCCTGCAACAGCAGGAACAGCACCCGCCGTCGCGCCGACAACAGGTTCGGCCACAAAGGCCATGACGCTTTCCGGCCCGAGACGCAGAATTTCCGCCTCGAGTTCGTTTGCAGAACGCAGACCGTAGTCTTCAAGGCTCTCCCCATCACGACGCTCGCGGTATTCATAGCATGGCGAAATATGCGAGGTCTCAACCAACAACGGAGCAAACTGCGCGCGCCGCCATTCGTTGCCACCTGCCGCCAAAGCACCCAGAGTATTGCCGTGATAGCTCTGACGCCGCGCAATCACGCGGTGGCGTTCCGGCTGACCAATTTCCATGAAGTACTGACGCGCCAGTTTCAGCGCCGCTTCAACCGCCTCTGAGCCACCAGACACCAGATACACACGATCAATGCCCTCAGGTGCCGCCGTAACCAGACGATTCGCCAGCTTCTCGGCCGCATCCGAGGTAAAGAACCCCGTGTGCGCAAAGGCCAATTGATCAAGCTGATCATGCAAGGCCGCGCGCACATGCGCGTTCGAATGGCCAAGGCACGACACAGCCGCGCCTCCTGATCCATCGAAATAGCGTTTTCCTGATGAATCAATCAGATAACAGCCGTCGCCCGCAACGGCTGTTGGCAGCTGTCCCTTCGTGGAACGGCCGAAGATATGGTTGGGCATTGTCAGCTCCTGACGACATATACCGATTGGTTGGCATGTCGGACCACCCGAGCGGCGTTCGGCCCCAACAGGTAATCAGACAATTCTGGACGGTGGGCCCCCATGACGATCAAATCCACATTCAGCTCGTCCGCTGCGCGTAGGATTTCGTCATAGATGGTGCCGTGCAAAACATGCGGTTTTACAGTGACCCCATCGGGCACGTGTTCCTTCACCCAGACAGACAGCTGTTTACCGAACTCTGCCAGATGTTCTTTTTCATACTGGGCCGGAAAAAAACCCGATACCTGCGCCATACCAAAGCTGGGCGCGACGGCAACGACGTGCAGGACGCCCCCGTCACCCAACAGCGGCAGTGCCTCTTTCAGGGATTTCTGTTCGGCCTTCGGGTGGTTGATATCAACGGGAAGCAGGATGGTCTTCGACATGTCTCAATTCTCCCTTAAAAGGCCGGCTTGGTCTGACGACGGCGCTGCATCACGATGACCAGCCCCAGCAGAAGCAGTGCGGGTAACCAGAAAATCTGTTTGGGCATACGGTCTGCCGGATGCAGTAAGCTAGCGACCTGAACGCGGTCTTCTCCGTAGAAATCAAAGCCCTGAAGCTTGGTTTGATACGGCGTGTCGAATCTGGGTTCATCCATGAACATCTGATCGCCTTCCGGCATCAAGAGTAGACCGGCGGCAGCGGCGCGTCCCGTCACCGGATCTTCAGCGGTGACCGTATGCACGATGGTCAAGGATGTCGGCTCACCCTCGATGAAATCCGGGCCTTCCACCACGAACCGCACGTTGTCGCCTACGGCAGCATTGTCGAACGCCTCAGCCAATTGGGTTGGAGGAATTTCCTCGAACCGTGGCTGAACGCGGTCCAACCAGAAGCCCGGAACGAACAATGTGAAAGCCACCAGCAGCAGTGCCGCGCTTTCCCAGTATTTGGAACGCGCAAGGAAATAGCCCTGTGTCGCCGCCGCGAACAGCAGCATCGCGATGGTGGCCACAATGAACACAAGGATCGCCTGAAGGATACCTGCGGTGGTTCCCAAATCGACGCCGTACAGGATCAGTGTCGGGTTGTAGATGAACAGGAACGGCAGCGCCACGGTCCGCATCGAGTAGAAGAACGCGGTGAAACCTGTCTTGATTGGATCACCGCCGGACACAGCCGCAGCCGCAAAGCTGGCCAGCCCCACAGGCGGTGTCACGTCCGCCATGATCCCGAAGTAGAACACAAATAGATGCGCTGCAATCAGTGGAACAATCAGCCCCTCTTGCGCGCCCAAGGCCACAACCACGGGTGCCATCAAGGTTGACACAACAATGTAGTTCGCCGTTGTCGGCAGCCCCATACCAAGGATCAACGAGAAGACGCCAACCAACAGCAGCATCAGCATCAGATGACCGCCGGACAGGATTTCCACCAGACCAGCCAGTTCGGTGCCGATCGGCGTTTTGGTCACTGTCGCTACGATGATACCGGCTGCGGCAGTCGCCACACCGATCCCGATCATGTTTCGCGCACCGGCGATCAGGCCCTCGATCAGATCATTGATACCGGCCTTAAGTGCCTCACCTGCATCTTCGCCACGGAAGAGTGCCTTCAACGGGCGCTGGGTCAAGATGATGAACAGCATGATCGCCACAGCGTAGAACGCGGACTTACCCGGCGACTGCATCTCGATCATCAGGAACCAGACAAGAACCAGAATGGGCAGGATGTAATGCAGACCCGTCGGGAACACCTGCGCAACGGTCGGCAGTTTAAAGTTCGGATCGTTCGGATCATCCAGTGTCAGGTCTGGGCGACGCGCTGCTGTGCGCACCATTGCGACGTAAGCCACCAAAATGGCGATCATGATGATCGGGCCAGACACTGCGGGCGCCATCGCACGCAGGCCGTTCACACCGTAGACCAACGCCGTGAAGCCAACCGCGGCCACAACGAAGCCCACGAAAATCTTCAGGAACATCTTGCCGAGGTTTGCAGCCTCACCCAATGCGGGCATGTCCCGTTTCAGCGCCTCTAGGTGCACGATGTAGACCAGCGCAATGTAGGAAATGACCGCAGGAATGAAGGCGTGTTTGATAACCTCGACGTAGGAAATGCCGACGAATTCAATCATCAGGAAGGCAGCCGCGCCCATAACCGGCGGCATGATCTGACCGTTGACCGAGGACGCAACCTCAACCGCGCCAGATTTCTCAGCGGAGAAACCAACGCGCTTCATCAGCGGGATCGTGAACGTACCTGTCGTCACAACGTTGGCGATGGACGAGCCGGAAATCAGACCGGTCATCGCAGAACCGACAACAGCCGCCTTCGCTGGACCACCGCGCAGCGCGCCCAGACCGGCAAAAGCGATCTGGATAAAGTAGTTGCCCGCGCCGGCCTTATCCAACAGCGCACCGAACAGAACGAATAAGAACACAAAAGCCGTCGAAACGCCCAGTGGGATGCCGAAGACACCCGTCGTATCCAACCACTGCGCATTGACGATCGCTTTGAACGACAGACCAGAGTGTTCGATAATGTCTGGGATCAGCCAGCCGGTGCCCATATAGGCATAGGCCAGAAAGATCGACCCGACGACTGTCAAAGCCGGACCAAGCGCGCGGCGCGATGCTTCTAGCAACAAAACAATGCCAATGCTGCCGATAACGATCTGCGGTGTTGTGGGCAGACCGGAACGGGCCGTTTCCGCCAGTTCGCGTGAGAATAAAAAGACGTAAAACGCACATCCCGAACCGACAATGGCCAACGCCCAATCAAGCAACGGAATGCGATTACGCGGAGATGACTTCAGGGCCGGATAGGCCAGAAACGCCAGTAGAATGGCAAATCCAAGGTGCACAGGGCGCGTCTGGGACGAGTTCAGAACAGGAACCCAAGCACCGAACCAAAGCTGCGGCTGAGCGATCCAAAGTTGAAACAAGGACCAGCACAAAGCGACACCTGCAAGAAACAGCGCCACCGTCCGGTTTGTCGGCGCACGACCGCCGGTATCTGTGCTGCTGACCAGATCCTGAAGGTCTTCGTCTGAATACCCTTGGGCCTGATCGGCCTTTGAAACATCACTCATTCTGGAAATCCCCCGTTTGCGGCCCTAACGCCATGGACCGCCCCATCGGGACGGTCCGTTTTTATCACAGGAACAAAACCTTATTCGATCAGACCTGCTTCACGGTAGAACTTCTCGGCACCCGGATGCAGGGGCGCGGACAGACCGTCGTTTGCCATTTGCTTGGGATCGAGGTTGGCGAATGCAGGGTGCAGACCACGGAAGGCGTCAATGTCTGTGAAGACGGACTTAACAAGGTTGTAGACCACGTCCTCGGGGACATCAGCGGATGTCACCAGAGTCGCGCCCACACCGAACGTATTGGTGTCCGTGTCGTTGCCACGGTACATGCCGCCGGGGATCGTCGCTGTGCGGTAGAACGGGTTGTCTGCAACCAGCTGGTCAACCGCCGCGCCGGTCACGTTGACCAGAACCGCGTCACAGGCTGTTGTTGCTTCCTGAATTGAGCCCGACGGGTGACCAACGGTGTAGACCATCGCGTCGATGTTGTTGTCGCACAGCGCCTGCGACTGTTCAGCCGCCTGCAGTTCGGATGCGACAGCAAAATCGTCCATCGTCCAGCCCGATGCTTCCATCAGAACTTCCATTGTGCCGCGCTGACCGGAACCGGGGTTGCCGACGTTAACGCGCTTGCCCTTCAGGTCTTCAAAGTTCGAAATGCCCGCGTCTGCGCGTGCCACAACAGTGAAGGGTTCAGGGTGGATCGAAAAGACAGCACGCAGACCTTCGAATTTGCCCTGCTCTTCGAATTTCGAGGAACCGTTAAACGCGTGGAACTGCCAGTCGGACTGCGCCACACCGAATTCCAGCTCGCCCGAGCGGATCGCGTTGATGTTGTAGACGGAACCGCCCGTGGACTCGACGGCACAACGGATGCCGGTTTCCTTGCGGGTTTTTGCCATCATCCGGCAGATCGCGCCGCCCGTCGGATAGTAAACGCCCGTCACACCGCCAGTGCCGATGGAAATGAACGTATCTGCCGCCATAGCCGGAGCTGCAACCGCCGTCATACCAGCCGCTGCGATGATTTTTGCGAATTTCACTTTCTTTCTCCCTAGGTAAAGCGGGGTTAGGCCCCCAATAATGCAAATGCTTTATCGATAAGAAACGAAGATGCAATTGTTTTATTTCTTTTTAAGCGCATATCTTTTATCCACATGGGAAAACACTGCGGATTCAAAGCTATGACATCAAACGAGGAAAGCGTTCGGAATAATCTTGCCGAACTTGGCCGCAGTGGTCCGCGGAAACTTGCTGCTTTTTCTCTGTGGATTCTGGACCATCTCGACGAAGTGGCCTTCTTGTCGATTCGAGGTTTGGCGGAAGCCGCAGGTGTCGATGCCAACCTTGCTCCGCGGCTGGCGCAAACCCTTGGGTATGAGGGATTCAACGATTTTCGCGCCGATATACGCAACATCGTCCAGAACCGTGGCAAGAGTTATGGCAAACGCGCCCGGGCCCTACGGTCGCGTCAAAGCTCTGGCATCTATGGCGAAGTCATCGAAGCCAATCAGCGCAACTTTGACAACATCACAGCACCGCTCAATATCGCCGACATCGACGACTGTGTTGAACTGCTGCTGGGTGCCGACAAGATCTACTCGATCGGCGTCAGAAGCTGTTTTTCCGTCGCGCATTATTTTTCCTATGTGGGCTCTATGGCGTTCGACAGTTTTGTCGACGTGCCGTCAATGCCGGGTGCCATTCTTGATCAGGTGTCCCGCGCGGGCCCCGACGATGTGGTGATTGCGATCACCTATGAACACTACTCCGCCGAAGTCGTGCGCGCCTGCCAGATTGCCCGCGAAAAGGACGCGCAGATCATCGCTCTGACGGATTCGAACGAAGCGCCGATCACCAAAGACGCCGTGAAAACCATCGTTATGCCGATGGCTGGTCCGCAATTGATGCCCTCGCTGGTCAGCGCGTTCCTAACGGTCGAGATGATCCTGGCCGCCATGGCCGCCCGCAGCGAACCCGCTGCCGAACGCATCGAGGCCTTCGAACAGCGGATCGCGGGGTTTGGCGGCTATATGCGCTACGACTAAGCGCGTTCAGGACAAGTTCGGGAAGTAATCTTCGCAGGTGCCTTCGCGATAGACATCGGCCGTACAGCAATGCAGGCCGCCACCGAACGCATACGCATCGCGCAATTCGACCTCGACCACTTCCATGCCCAGCTTGTCCATCTGTTCGGCCTGATAAACCTCGGACTTTTCGACGCAGACAGTTTTCGGATCCAGCACCAGCACGTTCATCGACAACCAGACAGAAGAATAGCACAGCGGCGGCGGCGCGTTGTGCGCAGGCTGGGCCGCATCCACGATTTCCCAACCGTTGTTTTCGAACATCTCACGCTGATCATCGGGCAGACGCCGGCGCGGGTTGTTCAGGATCAGGCCGGGGCGCAGCGGCGTAAAGGTCGCGTCGATGTGGATCGGATACGGATCACCGGGGAAATTGACAGCATGCACGCGGTGATCTCGGTAATGACGCCGCAGCCATTCGATGCCTTTCAGGTTTGTCGTGAAGCCGTGCTGAACGACCAAGTCCTTGCCAAAACGCAGAACGTCGGCTGCATCGAACAAAGGCTCTTCTTCGGTCGTGACAAAGAACTTGTCCGCCGTCCATTCCAGACGCTTTTCGATACCAATCTTTTCCGACAGGTAATCCGCGCGATAGTCCGCATCGGTCAGACGCGGTTTGGGTGCGCTGGCGTGGCGGAAATTCGGGTCCTCGTTGAAATACTGCTGCATCAGCGGGCGATAATTCAGATACTCGAACCAACGACACCGGTAAGACATCGTTGCCTCAAGCATTTCACTGCCCACAGTGAGCAGTACATCCCGCGGCGGCATACATCCGAACTGGCTGTCGGTGTGGAAATCCGGCGTTGTCACCGGCTGGGAATGATCGATGGGCGTTGGACGATCCACACGAATGCCCCGCGCCTGTAGCTGGGCCGCAAAGTTATCCAACAGCTCATTCGCGCGGTCGATGGTTTCCTGCGGGCGACGCCCCCACTGCCCGCGCATATCGCTGTCTTCCGGAACCTTCGCATCCAGCGCCGGCTCTTCGGGCGGGATGTGGCAATCATCGGCGCGACCGACAATCACGTGCTTTAGCGGGTCCCATTCGTTCCAGCTGTTAACGACTGTCTTTTCCATACCATTCCCTGTCCGTTTATTCTTCGCTTCGGAATATGTAACGGCAACGGGACAAAGCAAATGTCCCGTTTGCGACAGTTTTCTGTTCAGGGGTCCCTATTTCCGATCAGGCAAAGGCCTGAATGCCGGTGATCGCCCGCCCAAGTATCAACGCGTGTACGTCATGCGTGCCTTCATAGGTGTTCACGGTTTCAAGGTTCTGGGCATGGCGCATCACGTGGTAGCCCACCTGAATACCATTGCCGCCGTGCATATCCCGCGCCTGACGCGCGATATCCAACGCCTTGCCACAGTTATTGCGCTTTGCGATCGAGATCATCTCGGGCGCAAAGCGGCCCTCATCAAACAAACGCCCCAACCGCAGGCTGACCTGAAGGCCAAGCGCGATTTCGGTCTGCATATCAGCCAGTTTCTTTTGATAAAGCTGCGTGGCTGCCAATGGACGTTTGAATTGGTGACGGTCCAGACCATACTGACGCGCGCGGAAAAAACAGTCTTCCGCAGCCCCCATCACACCCCAAGAAATGCCGTAGCGCGCACGGTTCAAGCAGCCGAACGGACCAGAGATGCCTTCGACGTTTGGCAACAGCGCATCTTCGCCCACCTCAACGTTCTCCATCACAATTTCGCCCGTGATCGATGCTCGCAGCGACAGCTTTCCACCGATTTTCGGCGCAGACAGGCCTTTCATGCCCTTTTCAAGGACAAAGCCCCGCACCTTGCCGCCATGCGCTTCGGACTTGGCCCAGACGACAAAGACATCCGCAATCGGGCTGTTCGAAATCCACATCTTGGACCCGTTCAGAACATAGCCACCTTCGGTTTTCACCGCGCGGGTTTTCATGCCAGCAGGGTCTGAACCGGCGTCAGGCTCGGTCAGGCCAAAACAGCCGATCCACTCACCCGATCCAAGTTTCGGCAGATACTTCTCCCGCTGCTCCTCGGACCCGTAGGCATAGATCGGGTACATCACAAGCGAGCTTTGCACTGACATCATCGACCGGTAGCCGCTATCGATCCGCTCAACTTCGCGCGCGACAAGGCCGTAGGACACATAGTTGGCCCCCGCGCAGCCGTATTTCTCGGGTACTGTTACGCCCAACAGGCCATTCGCCCCCATCTCGCGGAAAATCTCGGGGTCGGTTTCTTCGTTCAGATAGGCGTTCTCGACCCGTGGCAGCAGCTTATCCGTGGCAAAGGCCTGCGCAGCGTCACGGATCATGCGTTCGTCTTCTGTCAATTGGTCATCCAACAGAAACGGATCATCCCAGTTGAACGATTGACCTTTGTGCGACGCATCTGACATCGGAATCCCCTAGCTTTCATGACTTTCGTGCAAGTTATGTGTTGTTCACGGTAGATAACAGCAGTATTTCCGAATGAACCCATTCCAAAACGGAATGAAATGAGACAGCGACGCTTTATACCCTCGACCCGCCTGATGCTGGCCTTTGACGCAGTGATGCGGCAGGGATCGGTGACGGCTGCAGCCGAGGAACTGAACCTGACACAAAGCGCGGTCAGCCGGTTGATCCTGTCTCTGGAAGAGCAGTTGGGAAAAGAGCTGTTCACCCGTATCAAGCGCCGGTTGGTTCCAAATGACACCGCGCACACCTACCACCAAGAGGTATCGCGCGCGCTTGATCTGGTGGAACGGGCCAGCATGCGCGTCGTGGCAAACCCACAGGGCGGCACACTGTCCTTAGCGGTTCTACCCACCTTTGCAACACGTTGGCTGGGCCCGCGTTTGGGCGACTTCATGGGCAATCATCCGGGCGTTGCGATCAACATGTCCACACGGATCGGTTGGTTTGACTTTTCCACGCAACCGTTTGATGCAGCTATCTATTTCGGGAACGGGAATTGGGTCGGCGGGCAGCAGATCAAGTTATTTGACGAACGCCTGACTGCCTGCGCTTCGCCGGATTTCGCAGCGCAGAATGCGTTGGAGAAACCCGAAGATCTCGCCAACCTCCCGCTTCTGCATCTTGAGGCACGTCCAACTGCATGGGACGATTGGTTTGCCGCCCAAGGCGCGGACAGTGTCAGCGCACGCACCGGTATGTTGGTGGATCAGTTTTCCATGATGATCCAAGCTGCAATCTCGGGCTTGGGCGTCGCGATCCTGCCGGACTATCTGGCGCAGATTGAGATTGAGGCCGGTCGTTTGGTGCCGGTCCTGAAACAGGCCGTCCCGATGCAAGGCGCTTACTGGCTGGTCTGGCCGGAAGGGCGCGACATCAGCGCGCCCCTTGCGTCATTCAAGGACTGGCTCGCAACGCAAAGCGCGCGGTTAGAAGATCACTCGCCCTCATAAGTCCAACGATAAGACGGCGGTGTCGGGCCCTTATTGCGTCCGCCTTGCTGCATCTGCTCCCACGAATGGGCCAGAATGCCGACAGAACGGGACAAGCCGAAAAACCCCCGCGCCAAGGGCGGCGGACACCCGAGTTCCGCATAGACCACCGCCGTGGCCCCATCGATGTTCATCGGAACAGGCTTGCCACGTTCTGCGGCCAGATGCGCCTCGATCCCGCGCCCGATATCAGCGAATTTGCCATCGACGACGCCCTCTTTCGCAGCCTCATCAATCAGGCCCAGCAGACGCGGCGCACGAGGGTCCACGGGTTTGTGAAAACGGTGACCGAAACCGGGAATGAACTTGCCATGTTCCGTGCGCCAGGCATCCAGAACCTGAGGCAAGGCACCCTGCCCTGAATCAGCAATTCTGGCATAAAGTTCAACGGCTTGCTCACCCGCGCCACCGTGTACATTGCCCAACATGTTCAGGCCGGTAGCCATTGCGCTTTGCAGACCGATGCCACAGGTCGCCGCCATACGGGCCGCCGCGATCGACGGCGCTTGCGGACCATGATCAACGGCGGCGACCAAGGCGGCCTCGAACAGCGCTGCGCGCGGGCCTTCAATGTCTTCGCCGATGACCAGAAGCCAGATCATCTGCGCAAAGCTACGGTTGCCGATCAGGTCCTGAATAGGATGCCCGCGCATCGCAATACGGCCCGGCTCCATGTCGATGATACTGGTGCGCCACCAGTCCGAGACATCATTCCTGTCGGTCATATTACGCCCTCTGCTTTGAATTCCGCGATCTCGTCATTTGAATAACCCAGATCCGTCAGGATCGTATTGTTGTCCTGCCCCAAAACAGGCGGCGGCGTTGCGACCGACGGGCGTTTGCCATCCACCATCGCACCGACCTTTACGATATCCACGTCACGCCCCAAACCGGGCACATCTTTGAAATGCGCGAAGAAATCGCGATCCGCGACTTGCGGATGCGCCAGAATATCCGGCACCGACATGACCGCACCGGCGGGAACCCCGATTGAGGAGAAATCATCGGCCCACTTTTGCGCCGGTGCGGTGGTCAATACTGTTTCAAGCTCGGCCTTCAGACGCAGGCGATTGGCCTTGCGATCCTCGCGTGTTGCGTATTCGGGGCGATCCAACAGGTCGTCACGCCCAAGGTGCCGCGCCAGCGCGACCCATTGTTCATCCTTATTGGCGGCGATGTTCACCAGACCATCGGCACATTGGAACGCGCCTGACGGGGCCGAGGTCGGATTTTCATTGCCATTCGCCTGCGGAACAACGCCACCGATCATGTAGTTCGACACGACCCAACCCATCGTTGCCAGAACAGAGTCCAACATCGACACGTCGATAAAGCAGCCACGATCCTTCGCATTCAAAGCGCCGCAAATCATCATCGCGGCTGTCAGCCCGCCGATGGTGTCGCCTATCGGATAACCCACGCGCGTCGGCGCGCTTGTGGCATCACCTGTCACTGACATAACGCCAGATACGCCCTGAATAATCTGGTCATATGCGGGGTGCTTCGACCACGGGCCGTCCTGACCAAATCCAGAAATCGCGCAGTAAATCAGCGTGGGATTGGCCTGTTTCAGAACCTCGTAATCCAATCCAAGACGCGCCATCACGCCGGGACGAAAGTTTTCAACCAAGACATCTGCTTTGGCGACCAGACGCTTTAACGCCTCTTTGCCGCGCGGGTCTTTCAGGTTCAGCGTGATCGACCGCTTACCCGGATTTTGCGCCAGAAAGCTGATGCCCATACCAGCGGCGCTTAACTCCGGATCGGCACCCAGATTGCGGGCCAGATCGCCACTGCCGACGGCCTCGACCTTGATGACATCTGCACCCATATGCGCCAACTGGTGGCAGGCAAAGGGCCCCGCTAGCACGTTGGTCAGATCAAGCACCACCACATCGGACAACGGGCCGCCAACTGGCGACCCGTTTTTGTTTTCATCAATCCCCATCTGCAACACCTTCGGCACGGCGACGGGCGCGTCTTGCACGGTAACTGGGCAACAACACCAGAACCGCCGCCAGCACCAGCAGACCCATGGTCATCGGACGTTCAAGGATGAAGTCCAGACCACGGTAAAGCTGCATCGAGCGGGCAAAGTTGTCTTCCAACATTGTGCCAAGAATGAACCCGATCAGCAGCGGTGCCAGCGGGTAATCCGCAAACCGCAGGATCGTTGCGACAACACCCAGACCGACAAGGATCAGCAGTTCTGTCGCATTGTTCTGGCCGATGTAGGCCCCCATCAGGGTAAAGAACAGAATGAACGGGATCAGGAAGGTACGCGGAACAGCAAGGATTTTCGCGATGTACGGGATCAGCGGCAGGTTCAGGATCAGCAGAACTAGGTTACCGATGAACATCGAGATAATGACAGCCCAGAAAATCTCGGGCGTGTCTGTCATCAAACGCGGACCCGGTGTGACGTTCAGGGCAATCAGTGCACCCAGCAGGATTGCAGTTGTCCCCGAGCCCGGAATGCCCAACGTCAGCAGCGGAACAAACGAACCTGTGCACGCAGCGTTGTTGGCGGTTTCCGGCGCGGCCAAACCACGGACAGATCCTTTGCCGAACTCGGCCTGTGCTTCGCCTTTGGCGATGTTGCGTTCAACCGCATAGCCAAGGAACGACGCGATGGTTGCACCCGCACCGGGAAGGACACCGATGAAGAAGCCCTGAACCGACTGGCGGCCAATGACGGGTGCCATAATCTTGGCCTCTTCTTTGGTGAAGCGCAGGTTCGAAATCTCACCGCTTTTGCCGGTGGCCCCGCGTGCAGGGTTCAGCACAAGGAACATCGCTTCGGGCAAGGCAAACATCGCCATCGCCAGAGTGATGAACGAGATGCCGGACTGCAGATCCATCAGGCCCAACGTGAAACGAGGCATGTTGAACAATGCGCCTTCGCCAACGGTGGCAAGGATCAGACCGAGGATCGTCATCATCAACGCCTTGGCCACCTGCCCCGTGCCAGCGAATGCCGCAATGGCAGACAGGCCCACGACCATCAGCGCAAAGTATTCGGCCGAATGGAACAACAAGGCGACGCTGGACAGCATGGGTGCAAAGATCATCAACAGGATCGCACCGATCGTGCCGCCTGCGAAGCTTGCCACAGCGGCGATGGTCAGCGCTTTGCCGGCCTCGCCTTTCAGCGCCATTGGATAACCATCGAAACTGGTAGCAACCGTTCCGGCAACCCCCGGTGCGTTCAACAGGATCGACGATGTCGAGCCGCCAAAGATCGCACCATAGTAAACGCCAGCCAGCAGGATCAGCGCCGCAGTCGGATCACCCAATGTGATAGCAACGGGGATCATGATCGCGATGATGGACATCGGGCCAAGACCCGGCAGCATCCCGATGAACGTACCGATCAAACAGCCCGCAATCACCATCAAAAGGTTCTGGAGAGAGAATGCGGCCGACAGGCCAATCATAATGCCTTCAAGCATGGCTCAGACCCCCATGAAGTACGGAAAGGGACGCAGGAAGATGCCCAGCACCTCTTGCACCAGATACCAGATCGAACCGGCTGCGATCAGCGCGACGGGGATCATCACATGCCACTTGCGTTCGCCCAGAACCAAGCTGCCTGCGACAAGGAACACGGACGTCGAGATCAGGAACCCTGCAGGACGCAGCGCCAACGCGTAGGCAACCATAAGCGCGATCAAAGCAAGCGCCTGACCCAGCTTGTATTCGTGCAAACGGCGGTAGTTGATATCGCTCGCCGAGGGTTCGTCCGCATTGTCAGACTTTTCCAAACCCAACAGCACAACCAGACCAACGACGCAGCCGCCAATTGCCAGAAGTTTTGGAAACGTGGATGGCCAAACCGGATTGCGCTGCATGAAAGGCGGCAAAAGGTGGTCCATAGTGAAGAAAGCTAGATATCCGTAGATGCAACAGAACACGACGAATACCAGCGCGATCCAACGATCAAGCGCCATGACGATCCCTCCCCAGGAATGTCGAAAGGTGTCTAGGTATTTTGGGGCAGCCTTTGCCGCCCCAAAACAGGTGTGAAACGATCAGGGCTTAGAGGAAGCCCAGAGTTTTCATCAGGTCGCCGATTTCTTTTTCCTGCTGTTCAAGGAACGTGCGGAAATCGCTACCGGGGTTGTAGATGTTGACCCAGCCGTTACGCGAACGAACTGCTTCCCATGCTTCTGTGTCGTACATCGCTTCCAGAGCCGAGATGTATTCACCCACTTTTTCGTCCGAAGTGCCGGGTGCCGCAAAGAAACCGCGCCAGTTCACAAACGATGTGTCGATGCCCTGCTCTTTGAAGGTTGCAGCGCTGTCATAGGCCGGAACGCGTTCGTCTGCTGTCACGCCAACGATGCGAACTTCGCCCTGCTCTGCCAGTGCAATCGCTTCCGAGAAGCCGGTGGACAGTGCGTCGATTTCGCCGGACAGAAGACCAGCCATCGCTTCACCACCAGCGTCGTAGGGGATGTAGTTGACAGCTGTCGGATCTTCGCCTGCTGCCTGCATCACCATTGCTGCAACAAGGTGGTCCATACCACCGGGAACAGAACCGCCGCCAACGGCAAAGTCAGGACCCTGCTCTTTGTATGCTGCCAGAAGCTGCTCCATGTTTTCGATCGGGCTGTCTGCCGGAACGACCAGAGCGGCGTAGTCACCGATGGTGCCTGCAACCAGTGTCAGGTCGCGGAACGACTGCGGGAACACGCCTGTCAGCGAACGGATCACGATCGGGGTCGAGTTGACCATCAGCGTGTTGTCCAGGCTTTCGGCGTTTTCGATCATGTAGGCAATCGCCACACCACCGCCGCCACCGGACATGTTTTCATAGCTGGCCGAGCCAACCAGACCGGAGTTTGTCAGCGCTTCGCCAGTGCCGCGCGCTGTGCCATCCCAGCCGCCGCCAGCGCCGCCCGGAATTACGAAGTGAAGCTGATCAAGGACCTTGTGTCCTTCGGCCTGCGCCATGCCACCAAATGCTACAGATGCTACCGCAGCCGCCATCGCGACCCGGCGGGTCATGGAAAATGTCATATTGGTTCCTCCCATTTGACAAGACGGTCCAGTGCCGCCCATGTTCCCCGTCTAGAAATGGAAGCTGACAAGAGCCTGACACGGGTTCGAAAAAGTTTTCACTGACGGCAAACCACGCCGTCACGAGGGAGAATTCGACGTGCGTTACCTTTTGGTTGAGGACAACCTTGAGCTGGCAGAAGCCGTGGTAAACCGGCTGGTTCTGGATGGTCACGCCGTGGACCATGCCGACTGTCTGGCAAGTGCCGAAGATTGCCTAGCAACTGCGCGTTACGATTTGATTTTGTTGGATGTTATGCTGCCTGACGGCGATGGCCGCGAATTCCTTGAACGCAGCCGCGCGCACCTTGAAACCCCTGTCATAGTGCTGACCGCGCGGGCGCAGGTCTCGGACCGTGTCGGCGCTTTGGATCAGGGGGCTGACGACTATATCACCAAGCCCTTCGATTTTTCCGAACTCGAGGCCAGATGCCGTGCCGTTTTGCGCCGTCGGGGTGGATCGGCAAAGAATCAGATCACTCTGGGCGATGCGATTTTCGATCCGTTGGCAGGCACAATCAGCCACAACGGGAACACCGTCGATCTGCGCAACCGCGAGATTCGACTGCTTGAGGTTTTTGCCAGAAACCCCGGACATATCCTGTCCAAAACCCAGTTGATGGACCGGCTTTTTTCCTATGACGCCGAAGTCACCGAGAACGCGATCGAGGTTTATGTAGGTCGCCTGCGCCGCCGCATCGAGGGCATGGGACTGCGTATCGAAACGGTGCGTGGCCTGGGCTATCGCATGGAAACGGGGCAATCGTGACGGGCACAGGCTCTATCGGGCGCAAACTGACGCTGCTTCTGGCGGGCGTGGCGGCGCTTTTGTCGTTGCTAAGTTGGGCTATGGTGAACGGGTTGGCCAAACAGGCCGCGGAACGGACGCAGGACAACGTGCTTGCCGCATCAGCCACGACGATTGCGGAAACGCTGCGCTCGGAACAGGGCGAAGTGCGGCTGGAACTGCCCTACTCGGCGTTTTCGATGCTGGGTGCGATTGGCGAGGATCGCGTGTTCTATCGCGTGACGGCAGGCGACCAGATGTTGACAGGCTATGAGGATTTGCCCCTACCCAGCGACCCGCCATCCCAAGGCCAAGTCGTCTTTGACACCGCACAGTTCAGCGGCGAAGCCATTCGCATGGCTTCTGTGTCGCGAGTGATTTTTGCAGGCGTTCAAGCCGTGCCTGTAACCGTCACCATGGCCCAAACCCGCAACGGCGTCAGCGCGATTACATCTGACCTGTCGCAACTCGCTGCGTTCCTGTCAGTGATGTTCTTCCTCGTTGCTGTGGCGATGTCAGCCTTTGCAGCCCAGACATCCCTAAAGCCCCTGAATGAAATTGCAGCCGCAGTGGCGCGGCGCGGCCCGTCTGATTTGCGCCCGCTGCGCCGCGAGGCTCCAACGGAACTTGCGCCGTTGATGACATCGCTTAACCGGTTGATGGACCGTCTGGGGCAATCGATCCGCCGCTCCGAGGATTTCATTGCAGAAGCCGCGCACCGTGTCCGCACACCATTGGCCACAGTCCGCGCGCAGGCTGAGGTCGCTTTGCGAACCACAGATGACGACGCTGAAAAACAGCGCCTGCGCCGGATCATTCGGGCGGTCGACGAAAGTTCGCGCTCTGCGGGGCAATTGCTGGACCACGCCACGGTCGCCTACCGCGCCGAGGATCTGTCACGCCATCCCACCGATCTGGCCGACATCGCGCGCAAAACCGTTGACGGGCTAGAGCCGACAGCCGCCATGAAAGACATCTACATCAAGCTCGACACCGCGCCCGCGACTGTGTCGGGCGACGCAGTGCTGCTGGAGAATGCATTCCGAAACGTTTTGGACAACGCCATTAAATATTCGCCCGAAGACACGACTGTGACTGTGCGTGTTTTCGTTGAAAACGGCTATGCCCGCGCGGCGGTTGCGGATGAAGGCCCGGGTTTGGGCGACGGCCCGGCCGAAAACCTGACCGAACGGTTCCGTCGTGGCCGCAATACCGAAGGCATCGTTGGTTCGGGCTTAGGGCTTACGATTGCGTCGGACGTGTTGCGCGCCCATGGCGGGCATTTGGACTTGGGACAACCCACGAAAGGAAAAGGCGCATGCGTTACGCTTGTCTTGCCCTCATCCTGACATTTCTGGCCGGTGTTGGCAGCGCGCTCGAGGTCGAAGATCATCGTCGGTATCCCGGCACAGGTAACGAAGAGTTACACGTCATATCGACCGCCGATCTGGAAGTTTTTGAGCCTTACCTTTTGGCGTTTCAGGCCGCACGACCGGATTTGACGATCGATTACACCGTGGCCTCATCGGCCGAATTGCACAGGGCCATCCGGAACGGTGCCGTATTTGATCTGGCGCTGTCGTCCGCGATGGACCTTCAGTTTCAACTGGCCAATGACGGCTATGCACAGCGCCACCAATCCGACCGAACGCTAGCCCTGCCCAACTGGGCCAAATGGCGGGATCTGATATTTGCTTTTACGGCTGAACCTGCGGTCATGGTTCTGTCCACCGAAAGATTCGCCGGTCTACCTGTGCCAACCACCCGTCAGGAACTGGTCGGCGTCTTGCGCCAACACCCAGACGTCTTCGCGGGCGCAATTGGCACCTATGACGTCCGCGAAAGCGGCTTGGGTTATCTCTTTGCCACGCAAGAGGCGCGATCCACAGATGCCTACTGGCGACTTTCCGAGGTCATGGGAAGGCTGGAGCCCCAACTTTATTGCTGTTCTGGCCAGATGATCGACGACGTCACCGAAGGTAAGCTTGCCTTGGCCTACAACGTACTGGGCAGTTATGCCGCTGACCGTCTTGCACGGGCGTCCGGCGGAAAGGTTCAGGTTCTGAGCATGCAGGATTTCGGCAATGTCATGCTGCGCACGGCTTTGATCCCGTCCAATGCGACAAACCCAGATGCCGCAGGCTTTATGATCGACATGCTGATCGACCTGGGCCTGCGCAGCACGCCAGAAAACTGGCCTTTGCCACCCCTGAACCAGGTGGGCATCGACCATGCGGCAGGCTTCAGCCAGATCAGGCTTGGCCCTGCCTTGATGGTCTATCTTGATCCGCTCAACCGACGGGCATTTCTCAGTGAATGGGAAAATGCGATGGTCCAGAAATAACTTTCATTTGAATAGGACCAATGCTCTGCTATCAAAAATAGCGTTGGCATTTGGGAGGATGTCAGGCTGTTAGACTACTCACACAATTTGTTCCTGGTTGGCGCTTCGCTGGCCATTGCGTTGATGGCCGCGTTCAGCGGGCTGACGTTGACGCGTGGCGCATCCAACCTTGCTGTCCGCGAACGCAAGATGATCGTCGTGATATCCGCGATTGTTTTGGGCGGCGGCATTTGGTCGATGCATTTCGTGGCCATGCTTGGCCTGCAGTTGCCCATTTTGTTCTTCTACGACGGTCTTTACACGCTGATTTCAGCCCTTTTTGCGATCCTGATGGTGGGGGCTGCGCTTTTGGTTCTGCACTTTCGGCAACGGACGCGCCCTACCCTGATCGCAGCTGGAATTCTTGTCGGCATCGGAATCGCGGGGATGCATTATATCGGCATGTTAGGGATGGAGCTCTGCCGTCCTATATTCGGTGTTCTGGGTGTTGCGATTTCTTTCGTGGCAGCAATCGTTCTATCCGTCATGGCGATCTGGCTAGCCTATGGTGCGCGCGCCAATAGCAACATTTTGTTGGGCACAGTGTTCTTTGGCTTGTCAGTCTTTGCCGTCCACTTCATCGCTATGTGGGGCACGGGGTTTGTGGCCCTCGAAAGCTCGCAGGCTGTGGGGCCTGCGCTGTCTAACGAAATTCTGGCGATGGGCGTGACCATCGCAGCCTTTGTCATTAGTGGATCATTTCTATTGGCGGGGGTTTCCTTTGTCGCCCCGAACGCAGATGCGCAGCATACGCCAGCCCCTGCTGTTGCCCCCATCCCAAGCCCGCAACCTCTGGTCAAGCAACCTGATCCCGTTGAACCAACGCCTTCCGATGCGGCGGCCCAACCATCGGCTACGCTGCCATACGAAAAAGAAGGGCGCACGTGGTTCATTGATCTTAGCAAGGTGGCTGCCGTCCGGGCCGAAGGCCACTACACGATCATCTACAGCGGTCAGGAAAAACTCTTTTGCCCGTGGTCCATTTCCGAGGTGGAAAACCGCTTTGGCGCGGCCGGTCTTTTACGGACGCACAGAAGCTATTTAATCAATCCGACCTTTGTGTCCGAATTCCAGCGCACCAAGGACACGGGTGCATGTTTTTTCGCGACAGTTGAGTCTCTGACCAAGGTTCCGGTCAGCCGGTCGCGCCTTTCAGAAGTGAAACTCGCGCTGGGTGTGTAATTCGCATCTCGTGCAACTCGTGCAGATAATTCGCATTTCGTGCACAGCCCCCTGCGTTTCATGGCTATATCGTTGGTGAACACCATCGCATACAGCACTCTTTCCCTACCAGCGAGACTACCGCTGAAGGGAGGACAACATGATACCAGCCGGGTTCGAATACCATCGGCCCGCCGACATCGCGTCGGCACTGTCGCTACTGCAAACGCATGGTGACGAAGCCCGTGTGATTGCAGGCGGGCATAGCCTTATTCCAATGATGAAACTGCGGATGGCTGATCTTAGCCATCTGATCGATCTTCAGGATATTGAAGGTCTGAAGGGCATCACCATTTCTGCTGACACCGTTACAATCGGAGCGATGACCACGCAGAACGAACTGATCACCAATGACGAACTGTCGCGCCGCATTCCGATCCTGCGCGAAGCGGCTTTGCTGATTGCTGATCCGCAGGTGCGCTATGTTGGCACCGTTGGCGGCAATGTCGCAAACGGTGACCCGGGCAACGACATGCCCGGCCTGATGCAGTGCCTTGGCGCGGTCTACACTCTGGAAGGTCCCGATGGCAGCCGCGCGGTTGCAGCCCGCGACTTCTATGAAGCAGCCTACTTCACAGCCCGCGAAGACGAAGAGATCCTGACACAGATCACGATCCCTGTGCCGTCGATGTCCGGCTTTGCCTATGAAAAGCAGAAGCGCAAGATTGGTGACTACGCCACAGCCGCGGCTGCGGTCATGGTTGGCGGCGGCAATGCATCCGTTGCGATGACAAACCTGTCCGACACGCCGATCTATTCGGCCGAGGCCAGCGATGCGCTTGCCAAGGGCGATGTGGATGGCTGCGTTGCAGCCGCTCTGGACGCGATTGATCCCCAAGAGGACATGCGCGGCCCCATCGCCTTTAAGAAACACGTGGCCGAAGTGATCCTTCGCCGGGCCATCGCCAAAGCACAGGAGCGTGCGGCATGAGCAAGATGCATGTAAAACTGAACGTGAACGGTCAGGAAGTCGAAGGGCTGGCAGAACCGCGCACCCTTTTGATCCACTTCCTGCGTGAAAACCTGAACATCACCGGCCCTCACATCGGCTGCGAGACGTCCCACTGCGGCGCCTGCACTGTTGATCTGAACGGCAAGTCGGTCAAATCCTGCACCGTGTTTGTTGCTCAGGCCAATGGCTCTGATGTGACAACGGTTGAAGGCCTGACCAACGACGACGGCAGCCTTGGTGTCATTCAGGAAATGTTCCGCGAACATCACGGGCTTCAGTGCGGTTTCTGCACACCCGGCATGATCACCCGCGCCCATCGCCTGCTGCAGGAAAACCCGAACCCGACCGAAGAAGAGGTCCGTTTCGGCATGGCAGGCAACCTGTGCCGCTGCACAGGCTATCAGAACATCGTCAAAGCGATCCTTGCGTCCGCTGACATGATGAACGCCCAGAAGGAGGCCGCGGAATGAAGGACGAACTGACACAAGACCAGCGCGCCGCCAACCTTAAGGGCATGGGCTCGTCGCGCAAACGCGTCGAGGACGTGCGCTTTACCCAAGGCAAGGGCCGCTACGTCGATGACATTAAACTCGACGGCATGCTGTTCGGCGACTTTGTACGTTCGCCCTATGCGCACGCCCGTGTGACGTCGATCAACACCGAAGCGGCCATGGCCATTCCCGGCGTTGTTGCGGTTCTAACCGCCAAGGACCTTGAGCCCCTTGGCCTTCACTGGATGCCGACCCTTGCGGGCGACAAACAAATGGTTCTGGCGGACGGCAAAGTACTGTTCCAAGGACAGGAAGTCGCCTACGTCATCGCCAATGACCGCTATGCAGCGGCTGACGGCGTTGAGGCGGTTGAAGTCGAATACGAAGAACTGCCCGTCATCGTTGACCCGTTTGAGGCGCTGAAATCCGACGTGGTTCTGCGTGAAGACCTTGAAGGTCAGACCGAAGGCGCGCACGGCCCCCGTAAGCACCACAACCACATCTTCACGTGGGAACAGGGCGACAAGGAAGGCACCGAAAAGGTTTTGGAAGAGGCCGACGTCGTTGCCGAGGAAATGGTCTACTACCATCGTACGCACCCCTGCCCGCTGGAAACATGCGGCTGTGTGGCATCTATGGATAAGGTCACCGGCAAGCTGACACTTTACGGTACATTCCAGGCCCCCCACGCGATCCGGACAGTTGTGTCCCTGATCTCTGGTATCGCGGAACACAACATCCGCGTGGTCAGCCCCGACATCGGTGGCGGCTTTGGCAACAAAGTTGGCGCATATGCCGGCTACGTCTGTTCCGTGGTCGCTTCGATTGTCACTGGCAAGCCGGTGAAGTGGGTCGAAGACCGCATGGAAAACCTGATGACCACCGCGTTTGCGCGCGACTATTGGATGCAGGGCAAGATTGCGGCGACCAAAGAAGGCAAGATCACCGGTCTGTGGTGCCACACCACGGCGGACCACGGTGGCTTTGATGCCTGTGCAGACCCGACCAAGTTCCCCGCAGGTTTCATGAACATCTGCACAGGGTCCTATGACATCCCGACGGCCTATCTGGCGGTTGACGGTGTCTATACCAACAAGGCACCGGGCGGCGTTTCCTATCGCTGTTCGTTCCGTGTGACCGAGGCGGCCTACTTCATCGAACGCATGATCGAGGTTCTGGCCATCAAGCTGAACATGGATGCCGCTGAACTGCGCCGGATCAACTTTATCAAATCCGACCAGTTCCCCTACCAGTCTGCACTGGGTTGGGAATACGACTCGGGCGATTACCATCGCGCATGGGACCAAGCACTGAACGCAGTTGGCTACAAAGAACTGCGCGAAGAACAGGCCCAGCGGATCGAGGATTTCAAAGCTGGCAAAACACGCAAGCTGATCGGGATCGGTCTGACGCATTTCACCGAAATCGTCGGCGCGGGTCCGGTCAAGAACTGCGACATCCTTGGATTGGGCATGTTCGACAGCTGCGAAATCCGTATCCACCCAACAGGATCGGCCATCGCACGTCTGGGCACGATCAGTCAGGGTCAGGGCCACGCCACGACCTTTGCACAGATCATTGCATCAGAGATCGGTCTGCCTGCGGATGACATCACGCTCGAGGAAGGCGACACAGACACCGCACCATACGGTCTGGGCACCTATGGGTCCCGTTCTACACCGGTTGCGGGTGCCGCCACAGCGATGGCTGCGCGTAAAATCCGTGCGAAAGCACAGATGATTGCGGCCTACCTGCTTGAGGTCCATGACGACGACGTCGAATGGGACGTGGATCGTTTCTCGGTCAAAGGTGCGCCTGAACGCTTCAAGACGATGAAAGAAATCGCCTTTGCCGCGTATAACCAGGCCATTCCGGGGCTCGAGCCCGGTCTAGAGGCGGTCAGCTACTATGATCCGCCGAACATGACCTACCCCTTCGGCGCGTACATCTGCGTGATGGAAATCGACGTTGATACAGGCGAGCATGAAATCCGCAGCTTCTACGCTCTGGATGACTGCGGCACACGCATCAACCCGATGATCATCGACGGTCAGGTGCATGGTGGCTGTACAGAAGGCTATGCCATCGCGATGGGTCAGGAAATTGCCTATGACGAAATGGGCAACTGCAAGTCCGCCACTCTGATGGACTTCTTTCTGCCGACCGCATGGGAAACGCCGACCTACACCACGGACTTTACCGTTACACCAAGCCCGCATCACCCGATCGGTGCAAAAGGTGTCGGCGAAAGCCCGAACGTAGGCTCTGTGCCCTGCTTCTCGAACGCGGTGCACGATGCGTTCCGTCCGTTCGGTCTGGTCCAAAGCCACATGCCGCACGATCACTGGCGAATCTGGAAGATCGCCAAGGATCTGGGTCTGCATAGCTGATCCAAACCCTAGGTACGGGGCGGTTCCCAAGGCCGCCCCTCACCCACCAACAGAATAGACAAGCCTATGACACCCTATCAGGAACTACAGTCCCGATTGGCCGAAACCGGCTATCTGGCAAATGACAGCACAGCCATGGCGCTGCATCTGGCGCAGGTTCTGGGGCGTCCTTTGCTGCTGGAAGGCCCCGCTGGCGTCGGCAAGACCGAGATCGCCAAGGCTCTGGCACAGGTACTGGACACAAACCTGATCCGACTTCAGTGTTATGAAGGTCTGGATGCATCGCACGCGATTTACGAATGGAACTACCAGCGCCAACTGCTGGCGATCCGCGCTGATGGCACCAGTGAAGAACAACTGTTTTCCGAAAAATACCTGCTGAAACGCCCGCTGTTGCAGGCGATTTCACAAGAGACACCCGCCGTTCTGCTGCTGGACGAAATCGACCGCGCGGATGAAGAATTCGAAGCCTATCTTCTGGAAATCCTGTCGGACTTCCAGATCACGATCCCTGAGCTGGGAACGATTCAGGCCAAGTCGCGCCCGCATGTCATCCTGACTGCCAATGGCACGCGTGATCTATCAGACGCGCTGCGCCGTCGGTGTTTGTATGTCTACGTCGACTATCCATCGCAGAAAGAAGAGTTGGCGATCCTGTCGGCCCGCATGCCCGAGATCGGCGCGACACTAGCCAATCAGATCGTTCACGTCGTACAGGAAATGCGCCGCGACGAGTTGGAAAAAAAACCCGGCGTGGCCGAGATGCTCGATTGGGCCGCAGCGCTGTCCGGTCTGGGCATCAATGACATGATCCAGAACCCCGAAGCCGTTCAGGCCACATTGGTTTGCCTGCTGAAAACGGCCACCGACCGCGATGCTGTGCCTGTCGAAGTGCTGAACCGCCTGTTGGGCAAGGTGGCATAATGCAGGTTACACGGTTTCCAGAACGCGCAAGCGGACCGACCGAGCGGATGGCGGGCTTTATCGCCCACCTGCGCATGAACGGCGTACCGCTTGGCCCGGCGGAAACCGGTGCCGCATTGCAGGCTTTGACGCATGTCGAGGCAACAGATGTAGATGAAACCCGACTGGCTTTGAAAACCCTTCTGTCACCTGATGCTGACGTCTGGGGGCAGTTCGACGATCTTTTCAACGCCTATTGGTTCAACAAGGGCGCGCAGAAGGCCGGTCATGCATCGGCCCATGTGCGCACCCAATCGGCCCGCCCCATGATGTGGAAAGACCATCTGGGTGATGGCCCTTCCGAGGATGGCAACGGGCCAGCTGACACAACGCCGGGGCATTCCGATGAAGATGCCGAAGGGGTCGATGGCCGCCTGATCGCCACGCAAAGCCGCAACCTGACGCGTCGTGATCTGCGAGAACTGTTTGACGAGGCCGATTTGCAGGCCGCTGAAAAAGCCGCCGAACGTTTGGCCCACGCCCTAAGGGATCGCCGGTCGCGTCGCCGCAAACAGGCCAAGCGTGGCGAACAACTGGATATGCGCCGCATTCAACGCGCCTCGGTGGCGCGCGGCGGAGAACCGCTGGACCTGTTCAAACGCAAACGCCCGGACCGCCCGATGAACATCGTCGCACTGACTGATGTATCGGGCTCTATGACCGTTTATTCGCGCGTCTTTCTGGCCTTTGTGCGCGGCCTGATTTCACGCGACACCACTGCCGAGGCATTCCTGTTCCACACCCGCCTGATGCGCGTCACCGATGCGCTACGCGAACGTGACACGTTGAATGCTGCCTCGCGCCTCAGCCTGATGGCCGAAGGGTTCGGCGGCGGAACAGACATCGGCGGATCATTGGCCAGTTTTGTCGATCAGTATTCCGCCCGCCTGAACAAACGCACCGTCGTTCTGATCCTGTCCGACGGCTATTGCACCGGCACGCCTGAAAAGCTGGGTCAGTCGCTGAAACGCGTCCGCCAAAAGGCTGGCCGCATCGTTTGGCTGAACCCGCTTCTTGGTTGGAAAGATTACGAACCGGTCGCCCGCGCCATACAAGAGGCCCTGCCCCATGTGGATGCGCATCTACCGGTCAACACCATCGACGCGCTCGCCGCGCTTGAACCCGAATTCGCCAGATTGTGAGGACACATGGGAAAGTTCGACATCTTTGACACCATCGACACTTTGCGCAAAAGCGGGCGACCATTTTGCGTGGCGACCGTGGTGCGCACCGCCGATGTGACCTCGGCCAAGGCAGGCGCCAAAGCCGCTGTCACCGTCGACGGTGAAATCATCGGCCACCTAGGCGGTGGTTGCGTGCAAGGCGCGGTGCGCAAAGCAGGTGCGCAGGCCATCGAGACAGGTGAAACCCAAGTGATCCGCGTGAAGCCCAGCGAAAAGGTCGTGGCGCTTCAGGATGATGACGGTGCGCAGGTGTTCAAAAGCGGGTGTCCGTCAGGTGGCACCGTCGATCTGTTGATCGAGCCCTATACCCTGCCCCCGATGCTGGTGATCCTGGGCAATTCGCCCATCAGCCGTGCCATTGCAGCCCATGGAAACATGGCGGGCTACCGCGTTGCGGTAACAGACATGATGGAGACCGACCACGCGACCCTGCGGTTCAGCGAAACCGATTTGTCCGAACTGTCCATCACGCCCCGTGACTTTGTCGTTGTCGCCAGCCAAGGGGCCAAGGACCTTGCCGCACTTCGTGCGGCGCTTGGATCGGATGCAGATCGCGTGTCAATGGTTGCCTCCCGCCGTAAGGCTGCCGCTTTGTGTGAAAAGCTGTCCGCAGAGGGCATGGATGCATCGCGCATTGCACGGCTGAAGTCCCCCGCCGGATTGGACATCAAAGGTGTCGATCCTCAGGAAATCGCTGTGTCTGTCATTGCCGAAGTGATCCTGTGGCGGAACACGGACCGTATTCGTCAGGAGGGATCCGATGAGCAGACTGCATAAACTTATTGCGTGGTTCAAACCCGACCCGAACGACACCGTATCGAACAGTGAAAAGGCCGATATCCTTCTGAAATCCTTCCCTAAATGTTGCTAATCAAGAGTACGAACACATGGAACTAAAAGACGAAGTCCGCATTCAGGCCCCGAAGCAGGTTGTTTATGATGCGCTGAATGATCCCGAAATTCTGAAACAGTGCATTCCCGGTTGTGAAGAGCTGACACAGCATTCGCCCACAGAACTTGAAGCACTGGTTGTTCTAAAAATCGGGCCGGTCAAAGCAAAGTTCGGCGGTAACGTCACGCTGGATACCGCTGGCGCACCCGACCACTTCAGCCTGACAGGCGAAGGCAAAGGTGGTGCCGCCGGTTTTGCAAAGGGCGGCGCGGATGTCACGCTGACCGAAGACGGCGATGAAACCATTCTGGCCTATGACGCGAAGGCCGAAGTTGGCGGTAAGATCGCCCAGCTTGGCAGCCGTCTTATCCAGGGTACGGCGAAAAAGCTGTCGGCTAAATTCTTTGACAACTTCGCTCAGGTCGTGGCCGAGAAGCAGTCTGCTTAACGAGTGTGGGGTGGCGCTTCCTTAGGGCTGCGGCACCCCGTTTTTTTGGTTAGAATGCCTGCGCCGCAGCTACGGCACGCTTCCACGCCGCGTATTTGGCGTCGCGCACCTCGGCCGTCATATCAGCGGTAAAGGTCTTTTCGACCGACCACGTTTCGGCAAAGCCCTCCATATCGGGATAAAGCCCTGCGCGTTGGCCCGCCAACCATGCAGCGCCCATAGCCGTTGTTTCCAGCACATGCGGGCGATCCACAGGGGCATCGATGATGTCCGACAAGAACTGCATCGTCCAATCAGACGCGCTCATCCCGCCGTCCACCCGCAGCGCGGTTTCACCGGAAGACGACCAATCCGCATGCATCGCCTCTAGCAAATCACGCGTCTGGTAGCCCACGGATTCCAGCGCAGCTTTGGCAAACTCGGCCGGGCCAGAATTGCGCGTCAGACCAAAGGCCGCCCCCCGACATTCGGCGTTCCAGTACGGCGCGCCCAACCCTGTGAAGGCAGGCACCAAAACAACGTCGTGCCCTGTATCTGCCGTTTCCGCCAAAGCCTGCGTATCCTTGGCGTTTTCGATGATCTGAAGTCCATCGCGCAGCCACTGGACCACGGCCCCTGCGATAAAGATCGACCCTTCAAGCGCGTAGGTCGTTTTGCCATCAAGACGGTAGGCAATCGTTGTCAGCAATCGGTTGTTCGACGTGACAGGTTCGTCACCTGTGTTAAGAAGCGCGAAACATCCCGTGCCGTAGGTGGATTTCATCATTCCCGGTTTGAAACAGGCCTGCCCGATTGTGGCCGCCTGTTGATCGCCCGCGATGCCAAGAATTGGGATTTCCGCGCCGAAAAGGTCGGCTTTCACCATTCCGAAATCGCTGGCACAGTCTTTTACCTCGGGCAGCATGGACATCGGAATGTCCAGCATGTCGCACATGGTTTGCGACCAGCGGTTTTTGCGGATGTCATACAGCAATGTCCGCGCAGCGTTCGTGGCGTCCGTCACATGGTTCTGACCGCCCGTCAGGTTCCAGACCAGCCAGCTGTCCACAGTGCCAAACAGCAGATCCCCCGCCTCGGCACGTGCCCTAGCACCATCAACGTTGTTCAACACCCAAGCCACTTTGGTGCCTGAGAAATACGGGTCCAGCAAAAGACCGGTCCGTTGGGTCGCGACCTTTTCATGTCCCTGCTCTTTCAGACCATGGCAGAACTCGGATGTGCGGCGATCTTGCCAGACAATCGCGTTGTAAACAGGTTCGCCTGTGGTCTTGTCCCAAACTACGGTGGTTTCACGCTGGTTGGTGATGCCGATGCCCGCAATGTCACCCGCCGCGATCCCTGCATCCTTCATCGCCGCACGGCATGTGGACAGAACAGTCATCCACAAATCGTGACAGTCATGTTCAACCCATCCGCTTGCCGGAAAATGTTGATCGAATTCCTCTTGCGCGGTGGCGACAACCTTCATGCCCTCGTCAAAAACAATGGCGCGGCTGGATGTCGTTCCCTGATCGATCGCAAGAATATAGCGCATGACTGTCCTCTCCCCTGTCAGGCCCTGTTGGCTGGCAGCAGAGTATCGCGCCATTCCCTTAGAGCAAGCTTGGAAACCGAAACCGGTCTCCGGATTTACGCGTAGGTATTCCGAATTTCAGCCGATAAGGAAAGATAAAAATGTTCGTTTACTTTCGTTTCTGCTGATTTTGGCCAAAACCATAGAGGTTTTTTAAGGGTGCGACCCCGGCAAAGGTTGTGACAGAACTTTTCAAATGTCAGATTGCAGGGACAACAACAGGCCCGCTTATGTCCCAAACATTCCGACATCCCGAAATTCTGGAAATCGCCCGCCGTGAAGGACGCGTCACAGTCGAGGGCCTGGCAGACCATTTCGGCGTGACACTGCAAACCATTCGACGGGATCTGACGGAGCTGTCCGATATGGGACGGCTGGAACGTGTCCATGGCGGCGCTATCCTGCCTTCTGGCACCGTAAACATTGCCTACGAAGAACGCCGCTCGCTGAATAGCGAAGCGAAACACGCGATGGCGCGCGCTTGTGCCGAACAAATCCCTGAAGATGCCTCGATCTTCCTGAACATCGGCACCAGTACCGAAGCTGTCGCGCAAAATCTGCTGCATCATCGCAACCTGCTGGTCGTCACAAACAACATCAATGTGGCCAACATCCTTATGGCGAATCCCGAGTGCGAGATTGTGCTAACCGGCGGCAAACTACGCCGCGCCGATGGTGGTTTGATCGGAAGCCTTGCGACACAGACGATCCGTCAGTTCAAATTCGATCTGGCCATCGTCGGCTGTTCTGCATTGGATGCAGACGGTGATATGCTGGATTTCGACCTGCAAGAGGTCGAAGTCAGCCAGACCATCCTAAGCCAGTCGCGCAAAACGTTTCTGGTCGCCGATCATTCCAAATTCCAGCGCTCGGCCCCCGTGAAAATCGCGTCTCTTTCGGAAATCGACACGTTTTTCACCGATGCGCCTCTGCCCACTGGACTGAGCGACAAGTGCGCCGAATGGGGCACGGACGTGCACTATTCTCAGGCGTAATCGGAGGTAAGTGGCGCACCCAAGAGGATTCGAACCTCTGGCCTCTGCCTTCGGAGGGCAGCGCTCTATCCAGCTGAGCTATGGGTGCCTAAGCCCGTGACTTAGGCCAACACGCCAAGCGGCGCAACGGCTTTTTGCACGGGCAGATTAACTGAACAACTCATGCGCCAGTTCAAGCGCGTCGATCAGAACATCGACTTCGGCCTTGGTGTTGTACATGGCAAACGACGCGCGGCATGTACCTGTCAGGCCCAGGTGATCCATCAAGGGACCGGTGCAATGCTGCCCTGCCCGCACGGCCACGCCCTTCTTGTCCAGAATGGTCGAGATATCATGCGCATGCGCGGCACCATCGATCGTGAACGAGAAGATCGCCGCCTTGTTCGGCGCGGTGCCCTGCACGTTCAGCCAGTTCAAACCATCCAATCTAGTGCGGGCATAAGCGCACAGCTCTTTTTCATGCGCCGCGATGTTTTCCATCCCGATGCCCATCATGTAATCCAGCGCAACGCCAAGGCCGATGGTCTGCACAATGCCGGGTGTGCCCGCTTCGAACTTCATCGGCGGATCGTTCCACGTCACTTCGTCCTTGTGGACCTCGCGGATCATATCCCCGCCCCCAAGGAACGGACCCATTTCGGCCATCCGCTCTTTCTTGATGAAAATCGCGCCAGAGCCTGACGGACCATAAAGTTTGTGACCCGTGATCGCGTAGAAATCACAGCCGATGTCCGGTACGTCGACAGGCATGTGTACCGCTGCCTGCGATCCGTCTACCAACACAGGAACGCCTTTTTCGCGTGCGCCCTCGCAGATGGATTTTACATCAACAACAGTCCCCAACACATTGGAAAGCTGAGTGATTGCGATCAACTTCGTGTTCGGACCAATCGCGTCCAACACCGCCTGCGGATCAAGCGCGCCAGTCGAATCTACATCCACCCACTTCAGAACCACACCCTGACGTTCGCGCAGGAAATGCCATGGCACAATATTCGCGTGATGCTCCATCACAGACAGGATGATCTCGTCGCCCGCCTGCAGGTTTTCCATTGCCCAGCCGTAGGCAATCAGGTTGATGCCCTCGGTCGTGCCGGATGTGAAAACGATCTCGTCTTCATCGGGTACATTCAGGAAACGGGCGATTTTGCCGCGCACGCCTTCATAGTTTTCTGTCGCAAGGTTCGACAGATAGTGCAGCCCGCGATGCACGTTTGAATATTCTTCAGCATAGGCTTTGGTGATCGCATCAATCACCACCTGAGGCTTTTGAGCCGACGCGCCATTATCCAGATAAACCAGAGGCTTACCATTCACCTCACGGGACAGAATTGGAAAATCTGCCCGGATTTTTTCAACGTCAAACATGACTCATCGTCCCCGTCGTCGAGATGCCCAGCATAGATATCACTACAGCCAGACCTAGTGCTACCGCCGTCATGCCCAACAAAAGCGCGAAGGCCGCTTTGGCAAGTGACGGAAAATTATGTGCCTCTGCAAGGAAATTCAGCACGATCCAAATGCCCGCAACCGACGCTGCAAGAGACAGCAAAGATGCGATCATGGGCATAATCAGTGCGGAAAACAGAACCACCGTTTGTGCGATTAACCGCAGAAATTGCAGCCAGATCAGCAAAGTCGCTACATTGCGAAAACTTGCCGTCCCCCCCAGAACGCGTCCGGCCCACGTCAGGGCCACTGCAACCCCGACAAGAATAGCGCCAAGGCCACCCACATAGATAAAGGGATTGGCCGCCAAGGGTGCGACCACCGGATTAAGCGGCAGCAGCGTATTGAAGAACGCTGTCAGCAAACCGTTCAGAACCAGAACAAGCGCAAAAGCCGTCAGCAAAACCCCATCGTCCAGTCGCAGATCGAACAACCACCGTGCAACGGCACGCGGTTCGGTCACGCTTTGAACCATCCGGTTTTTGATCGTGTCGGCGATCATGCAGGCCCGTCCGTTTCAGCAACCTTCAAAGACACCAACCAGATGACCATAAACGCGACGAACCAGACAAAGCCGACAAGCGTCAAAGCAGCGCCCGGCCCAACGAAGCCCGCGGTCAGGCCATTCAACAGCATCAACGGTGATGCCGCCAGAAACGCCCAGAACAGCGCAAGGCGTGCGCCAAACCAATCGCCCTTGCCCTTGAACAGCCGCGCCACCAGATGGCTCAGCGCCGCGATCAGGTAGAACATTAACGGCGCAATGAACAGCCATGCGAACAAAGCGCCACCCAGCATGGGATTAAGCTCTTCCCCTGTCAGATGTGCTTCGCGGGAAAGCCGTGGCAGTTGCGAGATAAACGCCAGAACGCAGCCTGCCATTAGCATCGCCAAAGCGCGGTCTTCGCGGGTGCCAGCAGATAACAGCCTGCGCATCACCTGCGCAGGCCGTCTGTAGGATGCCACGATATCAGTGGTGACCGGCATTATCAGCCAATCCTGCGATCAAGCCAGCCTTCGATGCGGTTCACAATGGCTTCGCCAAGTGCCTCGTCATCGATTTCGTCAACCGCTTCGGCCAGGAACGCCAAAGTCAGCAGGTTGGTCGCGATATCCGCAGGCACACCGCGCGAACGCAGATAGAACAGCGCCTCTTCGTCGATCGCACCAGATGTCGAGCCGTGCGAACAGGCCACGTCATCAGCGTAGATCTCAAGCTCGGGCTTGGCGAGGAACTGGCTGTCGCCATCCAGAAGCAGCGATTGGCTGATCTGGTAACCATCCGTCTTTTGCGCGTCCGGTTTTACAAGGATTTTACCTTGGAAAACGCCGGTCGCACCGTTGCGCAGAACCTTTTTGAATACCTGACGGCTTTCGCAGTTCACCGCATCATGCGTGATGAACACCGTGTCATCGTGATGGAATTCGCCATCACCAACACAAGCGCCAGCAACATGGGCCGTCGCGTCGTCGCCGGTCAGTTCCAGAACCACTTCGTTACGTGTCAGAACACCGTTCACGGTCAGCGTGAAGGATTTGAACACAGACTCAGTGCCCAGACGTCCGAACACATGCGTTGCCGCACGACGTTCGTGGTCACGGCCCTGCGCGCGCACGTGATGGAATTCGGCACCATCAGCGACGTCGACTTCCATACAGGTGTTGAAGCGTGCCGCTGCGGGACCGCTTTCCAACAGAGTAACGCTTGCGCCCTGCTCTACCTTCACCAGATGGTGCAGCATCGCGTCGGAATTTTCCGAGCGGTGGTGGTAGATCAGATAGATCGGCTTTTCGACCTTGCCGGTGACGTGGATCAGCACGCCATCATTCGCAAAGGCCGTGTTCAAGGCCGCCAAGGGGCGCTGAACCGGAGTCTGACCGTTGTTTTCAAGAACGCCGTAAAGATCACGCGCCCAGTGCAGATCGGCTGTGCTTTCTGCCAGACGTTCAATCGTCAGGTTCTCATCGCTCAGATCATCGGATTCAGCCGCGTCGAAAACGCCGTCAGTAAACACGATTTTCAGCGCGTCGATCTCTGCGAAGATCGGGCCATCGCCACCATCAAACAGCGACGCGGTCGGCGCATCAGCCTGAACCAGAGAACGCGGGTCGGTGTATTTCCAGTATTCGTCGCGCGTACCAGGAAGCCCCATGGCACGAACGCGCTCCAGCGCATCGCGGCGGGCGCCATCGGCCCAACCGCCCTGCGGCAGCTCAAGCGCCGCAATGCGGGCTTCAGTCGCGTCAATTTTCAGTTGGGGAAGTGCCATTACACGACCTCCGCCAGAATGTCTGCGTAACCGTTGTTTTCAACTTCCAGCGCCAGATCCGGGCCACCGGTTTTGACGATGCGACCATCATACATGATATGGACAACGTCCGGTTTGATGTGGTCCAGAAGACGCTGGTAGTGCGTGATGACCAAGAAACCGCGATCTTCGGAACGCAGCGCGTTGACGCCTTCGGACACCAGTTTCATCGCATCGACGTCCAGACCGGAGTCTGTTTCGTCAAGGATGCACATCTTGGGTTCCAGCATCGCCATCTGCAGGATTTCGTTACGCTTCTTCTCACCACCCGAGAAACCGACGTTGACCGGACGCTTCAACATATCGGCGTCGATTTTCAGTTCCTTCGCTTTGGCGCGGATCAGCTTGAGGAAGTCGGCTGCCGACATTTCTTCTTCGCCGCGGGCTTTGCGCTGCGCATTTACCGCTGTGCGCAGGAAGGTCATGTTGCCAACACCGGGGATTTCAACGGGGTACTGGAACGCAAGGAAGATGCCCGCCGCGGCGCGCTCTTCGGCTTCCAGCTCAAGCATGTCTTCGCCTTCCAGCGTGACCTCACCATCGGTCACCTCATAGCCGTCACGGCCAGACAGAACATAGGACAGCGTCGATTTACCGGAGCCGTTCGGGCCCATGATCGCGTGCACCTTGCCAGCTTCGACTGTCAGGTTCACACCTTTCAGGATTTGCTTGTCTTCTTCTTCAAGCTTGACGTGCAGGTTTTTGATTTCCAGCATTATTTGTCCTTCCTCATCTTTTTTCCCGCCGCAATCAGAGTGGGCGAGACATAACTTGAACAACCCGCATGAGTGATTTCTTATCAATTACTTGCGGGGTGACATTAAACTTAGCCATACGGCCGGTTATCTGCGGGGCGCCGAGGAAATCCTCGACCACGTGATAGGCTTTCCTGTCGATATAATCGTCGAACAGCAGTTCGACAGGCTTCTCGGTCATAAAGGCCGTTGCCAGCGCACAGCCCGCGCGGAAACGACCATCGACAAGGACGACATCCGGCTGCTTGAAGTGATTTTCATACCATATTTCAAGCGGATAGCGGGGATAGCGTTTCCATTCGGAATTGTCGGCAGGATGCCCCCAATCCTTGGTCGGGCCGATATCGGCCCAAATGACATCCACTTCGGTCCCTGACGCAGGCGGATTCTGGCGGAAAAAGTCCCGCATCATCGCCGCCCATTGCTGATCGGATTCAACGGAAAACACCGTCTTTCCAGTCATTTCCGAGGCCAGAACAGTCGACCCGCCTGACCCGTATTCCAAAATGACGTCCGCGCGACCATAGGCATCGCGCACCAACGCCGCTTCGGCGTCGGGCATCGTCAACTCGGGACGTGCAATGGTATGATCGGCGGCAAAACTCATTCGGCGGGCTGCGTTTCTTTCAGGTGATCAATGTACGTCGCGATATGACGACGACGGATCACATCGCGCTTCATCAGGATCGCAAGGCAACGCACGGTCAGATCGTGACTGAAGAAACAGCCATCCGCCAACAGCGCGAGATGCTTAAGGTCTTCGGTTTCCCACTGATCAGGATCACGCAAGTCTTTGATAAAAATCGCATCGCCGTCGACCAGCTGGCTGCTGACCTCTTGTCGCGGAAGCGGAATTTCAAAACCGGACCCCAGCGGAACCTGCTTTGCGAACGCGAACTTGTGCAGCATGAACCCCTGCTTGCGCAGTTCAGCCATCTGTTCGTCCAGCAGCGGCTGATCCTTGTAAAGCGGCATAAAGCCCACTTCGGTCATAACGGCCACAGCGTTCTTCAGCTTTTTCTTACCGTTTTTGAAAACGGTCAGTTCGCCACCCTGAATGTCGATCTTGAGCAGATCCATATGCTCGATCTCATCCAGATCATCCAAGCGATGCGTGGACATCGGGAAGGTTTCCAGAACGCGGCGCGCGCGGCCCCAACGGTTCAGATAGGCGAAAGAGGCCGGATCGGGTTCTAACAACGAAGTCAGACCGGGCGAATGGCACACGTTCAGAACCGAATCCTTACCATCGCCAATCGCGTACGGCAGATGGCGTTCGTGTTCAGATTCCTGTTCCTTCAGCTTCTCGTAAGCCGACGGCTGCGGTTCAAACCCTGTGACACGCGCGATGCCAGTGTTGACCATTTGCAGATAGTCCGGCGTGTTCATCGGATTTGATCCGACGTCTACGATCTCGGTCTTCCGCTCTGTATCCAGAATTTTGCTTAGATACGCGAGACGCCTGCGCGTCTTTCTTGGTTGTCTTGCCATGGCCCCACCTTACTCCAGAACAACTGCTGTTCCGGATACAGATACCATGAGCATGGTGTCTCCGACCACTTCATAGTCCAGATCAACACCGACAACCGCTGTCGCACCCAATTGCAGAGCGCGCGATTTCAGTTCGTTGATCGCCGTATCGCGCGCATCCTGAAGCTTGGCCTCATAGGCGCCAGACCGACCACCGACGATATCTGTGATGCTGGCAAAGAAATCGCGCACGATGTTCGCGCCCATGATGGCCTCGCCCACAACCAGACCTTTGTAAGCCAGAATTTTATGCCCTTCGACATTGGGTGTTGTGGTGATGATCATCATAGAAATTCCCTGCGCTGCTTAAAGAACCAAAGTAATCAAAGCGGCCACGAACCAGCCCAGCATTCCGGCCAGTACAGCCGTCTTCCAGACCGAGCCCTGAAACAGGCCGCTTGTTTTGCCGGCACGGGCGCGCAGACCGAAACCGATCAGCGACCCGATAAACAGACCCACGCCGATACCGGCGCTTTGATTGATGGCCTCTGCCAGCATAATTCCAACCCTGCCTTTGGTTCCCTGGGTGGTGGGCGATTAGCCCACCGACCCTTCAAGCGAGATCGCGACAAGCTGCTGGGCTTCCATCGCGAATTCCATCGGCAGCGCCTGAAGAACCTCTTTGGCGAAACCATTCACGATCAAGGCCACGGCCTCTTCTTCGTCCATGCCGCGCTGGCGGCAGTAGAACATCTGATCGTCATCCACCTTGGATGTGGTTGCTTCGTGTTCGACACGGGACGAGTTGTTTTTGACCTCGATGTACGGAACAGTGTGCGCGCCACACTTATCGCCGATCAGCAAGCTGTCACACTGGGTGTAGTTGCGGCTTTCCTTGGCTTTCGAGTGCATCGTAACCAGACCACGATAGGTGTTCTGCGCCACACCAGCCGAAATACCCTTGGACACGATGCGCGACTTGGTGCGCTTGCCCAAATGGATCATCTTTGTGCCTGTGTCAGCCTGTTGATGGTTGTTGGTGATCGCGATCGAGTAAAACTCGCCTTGGCTATCATCCCCACGCAGGATGCAGGACGGGTATTTCCACGTCACGGCAGAGCCGGTTTCGACCTGCGTCCACATGACCTTGGCACGGTCGCCACGGCAATCGGCACGCTTGGTCACGAAGTTGTAGATGCCACCTTTGCCGTCTTCATCACCGGGGAACCAGTTCTGAACGGTCGAGTATTTCACTTCGGCATCTTCTTCGACGACGATTTCAACGACCGCGGCGTGCAGCTGCGCTGTGTCACGCTGGGGCGCTGTGCAGCCTTCCAGATAGGACACGTAGCTGCCTTTGTCGGCGATGATCAGCGTGCGTTCGAACTGGCCTGTGTTTTCCGCGTTGATACGGAAATACGTGGACAGTTCCATCGGGCAGCGAACGCCCGGCGGGATATAAACGAACGAGCCGTCCGAGAAGACAGCGCTGTTCAGCGTTGCATAGAAGTTGTCGCTGACCGGAACGACCGAACCAAGGTACTTTTTGACCAGTTCGGGATGCTCGCGGATCGCCTCGGAAATCGAGCAGAAGATCACGCCCGCTTTTTTCAGTTCTGCTTGGAACGTCGTCCCAACAGAAACGGAGTCAAAAACCGCGTCGACGGCGACCTTACGGCCTTCTGCAGGCGCATCTTCTGCGCCCTCAACACCGGCAAGGATCATCTGTTCTTTCAGCGGGATGCCCAGCTTTTCGTAGGTCGCCAGCAACTTGGGATCGACCTCGTCCAGCGACTTGGGCTTTTCTTCCATGCTTTTGGGGCGCGCGTAGTAGTACTGATCCTGAAAATCGATTTCGGGATAGTTGACCATCGCCCAATCAGGCTCTTCCAGGCTCGTCCAGCGTTCAAACGCCTGCAGACGCCATTCGGTCATCCACTCGGGCTCTTCGTTCTTTTCCGAGATCAGGCGCACGATGTCAGGCGAAAGGCCCTTGGGTGCATATTCCATCTCGATCTCGGTTTCCCAACCGTACTTGTACTTGCCACCAAGGTTGCGCACCTTGTCGACGGTTTCCTGATCGACGCCTTCTTTGACTTCAACGGTGTCCATAGCGGTCATTTCAGAGCCTTCCATCTTTTTATCAGCAACCCACCTTAGGCGGCGCGTGCTTTGTGTTTTTCGTACTGACGCGCCCATGCATCGGCAAAGCGCGTGATTTCATCTTCTGTCGTTTGCGGCCCAAGGCTGACCCGAATGGCGCTTGAGGCGGTCGCAACGTCGTAACCCATTGCCGTCAACACACGGCTTGCTTTCACTTTCCCAGAGGAACACGCACTACCCGCACTGATCGCAAAGCCAGCCAGATCCATCTGCATGACTTGCGTTTCCCCCTTCCAGCCCGGAATCGCGAAACATGACGTGTTCGGAAGCCGCGCGCTGGATTTCCCGATAAAAATAGTTTCTTTCGCGCGGTCTGCAATCAGATTTTCTAGAACGTTTCTAAGTTTCTCGACTTCGCCCCAAATTCCGGCATCCAGATCGCGTTGTGCTGCCTCTGCGGCAGCGCCAAAACCGGCAATCCCTATCAGGTTTTCGGTGCCGGAACGACGCCCCATTTCCTGACCGCCACCTTTGATTTGCGACGCGATATCGGTGCCGCGCTTCATCACCAAAGCGCCAATTCCCTTTGGCCCACCCAGTTTGTGCGCAGAGATCAGCGCCATGGTGGCCCCACACCAATTGAAGGCGAACGGGATCTTGCCAAAGGCCTGTGTGGCATCGACCATCGCCAAACCTTGGGGAAGATCCTGCAATACACCGGTTTCCGAATTGGCCACCTGAAGCGCGGTTTGACCGGGCGCATCAACCGTGACGATTCCCTGCTCGGACACGCTTAAAACAGGATCGATCCACGCAGCGACCGCGTCATGTTCGACATCCGCGCCTTTTAGCCCGCGCCCCGCGCAAGCCAAAGCCGCAGCCTCGGTCGCACCGGAAACGAAAACAACATCCGCCCCATCCGCGCCAAAAGCGGTCGCAATCTGGCGACGCGCGGTTTCGATGACACGCTTGGCCTCGCGCCCTTCGGAATGGACCGAAGACGGATTTCCGACCACATCCATAGCCGCGATCATCGCCTCGCGCGCCTCGGGGCGCAGCGGTGCGGTCGCGTTCCAGTCAAGGTAAGCGCGATTACTCTTCATCGACGATATCGAACAAGGACGGCACCGCAGGACAGGGCACCATCGCGTTGCCCACAACATCCGACAGACGCGTCTGATGCAGGAACACATAGACATGTGCCGACAGACCCTGCCACAGGCGGTTCGACAACGACTGCGCCTTACTGCCAGACAGACCACCAGACGCACCGGCACCAGTGTGCATCGCATCAACGGTTTCATCGACCGCAGCCAAGATATCTACCACGCGGATTTCTGTTGTCGGGCGCGCCAGTTTGTACCCGCCACCCGGACCGCGCACAGATTGCACCAAATCAGCGCGGCGCAGTTTGACGAACAGCTGCTCAAGATACGGCAAAGACACGCTCTGTCGCTTGGAAATGTCCGACAGCGTCACCAGATCACCTTCGGGCTGCATGGCGATATCGACCAGCGCCACCATGGCGTATCGGCCTTTTGTGCTCAGCTTCATGGCAACACCCCCTTAGCCTTGATGCACTGGCTGATTGACCTTGAACGTTCAACCGCCTATCTGCGTTACGTGATTTCCGGCTTGGCCGGATTTAGAAACGTTCTAAAGTGCTTGAGGAATTTCGTCAACAATTCCCGTGCATATCGTCCTTGAAGGAGCGAACCGCCCTATGCCCGAGGTCATTTTTCCAGGACCCGAAGGCCGCCTAGAAGGCCGTTACCACCCGCAAAAAGATCGCGATGCGCCGATTGCAATCGTTCTTCATCCGCACCCGCAGTTCGGCGGCACGATGAACAACAAGGTTGTCTACAACCTGCATTATGCCTTTTATAACATGGGCTTCACGGTTCTTCGCTTTAACTTCCGCGGTGTCGGTCGCAGCCAGGGCGAATACGATCAGGGTGTTGGCGAGCTGTCTGATGCGGCAGCGGCGCTGGACTACCTTCAGTCGATGAACAACAGCTCCAAGCATTGCTGGGTCGCAGGCTTTTCGTTCGGTGCATGGATCGGCATGCAGTTGCTGATGCGCCGTCCCGAGATCACAGGATTCGTTTCCGTATCGCCGCCCGCGAACATGTACGACTTCTCGTTCCTGGCACCCTGCCCGTCTTCGGGCCTGATCATCAACGGAAGCGGCGACCGCGTCGCACCGCCGGCAGATACTGTCGCCTTGGTGAACAAACTGAAGGAACAGAAAGGCATCACGATCACCCACGAAGAAATTCAGGGATCGGGCCATTTCTTTGAAGAGCCGCACATGGACACGATGATCGATACGGTCACCGGCTATGTGAAGCGCCGCCTGACGGAAACCACACGATAAGGGCATCCCATGGCGTCTTTCATCGACGATCTTGCAGACAGTCTGGCCAAGGACACCATCAAAGCGATGGATAAACTCGGCGACGACCGTCTTTATGTAGAAGTCGGGAAAGTCATCGCAGCGGCCTCGACCACTTTGGAAGAGGCCTACCTGACCAACGTTCGCGTGCGGCTTGCCGAACGTCGCGGACGCGAGTTCTTGCTCGATTACGTCAAGAAGGCCGCCAGAGGCGAACTCCCAGAATGAGTTTATCCCGCCTTGACCAGCAAATGGCGTTTTTGGTTGAGGCGGATAAGCTGAAATCCATTGATAGATCGAACGTCCTGATGGACCTCAGTCGCCCCGAAAATGTGGGCGAACACAGTTGGCATTTGTGCCTTTACGCCATGACCCACGCGAATGACGCGCCGGAAGGCACTGATATTCTTCGCGTTATCACAATGCTGTTGTTGCATGATCTGGTCGAAATCGATGCAGGCGATATGCCTGTTTGGCAAAGTCATGATGCAGATCAGCACGCCCGGACCGAACACGCCGCTGCGCAACGCATCTTCGGACTACTACCAGACGACCAAGGCCAGCATTTCTATGATCTGTGGATCGAATTCGAGAACCGCCAGACACCCGACGCCATTTTTGCAAAGCAACTTGATCACTTACAGCCCATAATTCAAGTTTCCGACGCGCCGGTGATGGAGCCGACACACATCCCCATTGCGCATCACACCTTGACCGAAGGCCGCGCCAAGAGATTGGCACATGAATGGCCAGAGGCATTTGACTACGCGCTGAACAGAATTCTAAGAAATGAGCTGAAACCCTCTGATTTTGCTCAAAGAAAGCTGTTCCTGTCCGAAGCAGATCGCTTGAAAAACGTGACCCGTGCGACCACGCTTTGCGATGCTTCGAGGTATGAGAATTCCGCCGAACACAGCTGGCATCTGGCGCTGTACGCCTTGGTTCTGGCCGAACACGCAGAAGAGACTGTTGATCTTCTTCGGCTGATCGAAATGCTGATCCTGCACGACCTGGTGGAAATCGATGCCGGCGACGTGCCGGTTTTCGGCGATGGAAACGCCGATCAACAGGCCCAAGACGAAATCCGGGCTGCCGAGCGTATCTTCGGGCTGCTGCCAGAGCCTATCGGCCAACGTTTCTTTGACATTTGGAATGAATTCGAAGCCATTGAAACGCCCGAAGCGCGGTTTGCCAAATCTCTGGATCGATTACAGCCCCCCATGCAGAACCTGATGTCTGACGGCGTGTCATGGCGGGATTTCAACGTAACGCTGGATATCTTCCACGCTCGAGTCGCCCCGAAAATCGCGTCTGGCGCACCTACTCTTTGGAGGTGGTTATCCCCAAAGGTTGAGGAATGGTTTGTCGTTAACGTCGCGTCATCCGAAAAATAGCAATTCTAAACAGATACTTAGCAACACGCCGTTTGCGCAAGCTGACTATCCTTATGTGATATTTATTCAGGACGCCCTTCGCTTCATGCTTGTTAGCATAAGTAAGGTACTCAGTATTGTTCTAACAAGCTCTGGTGTCACGCAGCCCCCCCTTGATGGCACCAGAGCTGAACAATCCCTGCAAACATCCCTAAAAGTGAAGCGCGCGTCCCCAAGCATCCAGAACGCTTTCGTGCATCATTTCAGACAAGGTCGGATGCGGGAACACCGTCTCCATCAGATCCTGTTCGGTCGTCTCAAGCTTCTGTCCGATCACATAGCCTTGGATCAGCTCAGTCACTTCGGCCCCGACCATATGCGCGCCCAGTAATGCACCCGTTTTGGCGTCAAACACCGTTTTGATGAATCCGTCACCGGCCCCCAAGGCAATGGCCTTCCCGTTTCCAACATAGGGGAAGCGCCCCACACGGGTGTCATAGCCTTCCTCTTTGGCCTGCGCCTCGGTCAGCCCCACGCTAGCCACTTGCGGATGGCAGTAGGTGCAGCCCGCAATCGACTTGGGATCAACAGGATGCGGCGACTTTCCGGCAATGAGTTCGGCAACCATAACACCTTCATGGCTGGCCTTATGCGCCAACCAAGGTGCGCCAGCGAGATCACCGATGGCAAAAACGCCTTCAACACCCGTCCGACAATACGGGTCGGTCACAACATGGGTGCGATCAACTTTTATACCAGCCTCTTCCAGCCCCAAACCTTCAACGTTCCCGACAATTCCCACAGCTGAGATCATGGTATCGAACTCTTCTGTTGTGGATGCGCCATCCTGCGTCAGCGTCGCAACGATGCCGTCTTTGGAACGATCAACCTTCTCGACCAAGGTCTTTTCCAGAATACGCATGCCTTGGGACTGGAACGCTTTTTTGGCAAAGGCCGAAACCTCGGCATCTTCAACGGGCAGAATGCGATCCTGCACCTCGACAACAGTCACGTCGGCACCAAGCGTGTTGTAGAAACTGGCGAATTCCACACCAATCGCGCCTGATCCCAGAACCAAAAGCTTTTGGGGCATATGGGGCGGTGTAAGGGCGTGTTTGTAGGACCAGACACGATCTCCATCGGCCTCAAGCCCCGGAAGGTCCCGCGCCCGTGCCCCGGTGGCCAGAACGATATTTGCCGCCTCCAGCACTTGTTCGCCGTCCGCGCCCTTCACGGCCACTTTGCCCGAGCCCGCCAGACGCGCTTCGCCCATGATCGTCGTGACCTTGTTCTTTTTCAAAAGGTGCCCGACGCCCGAATTCAGCTGTTTCGCGATTTTGCGGCTGCGTTTGACGATGGCGTCCATGTCATAGTCAACACTGGACGCGCTCAGACCAAAGTCTTTGGCCGTCTTCATCAAATGGAACACTTCGGAAGACCGCAGCATGGCTTTGGTCGGGATACAGCCCCAGTTCAGACAGATCCCACCAAGGTGTTCACGTTCGATAACCGCAACCTTCAAACCAAGCTGCGCGCCGCGGATGGCGCATACATAGCCACCCGGCCCCGCGCCGATCACGATCATGTCGAACTTTTCTGCCATTGCTGCCTCCTGACCCTTTCGGATCAGGCTAATACTTTGGTCGCGAGGCGCAATGCCAAACCTGTGCGTTAGGCGCTCTGAAGCGCCCGCAAGGTGCTGCCGTAGCCGCCTTCATCGACGTAGGCCTGTTCGCTTTCCGTCATCTGGCGGTCCAGCGCTTCGTTCCGGTACGGGAACCGACCGAACAGGCGAATGACCTCGCGATGCGCTTTGGCATGGATCAGGTTGCTTTCGCCAGTCTCGGGCATCCGTTCCTTCATCAGACGAATGCAGCGTTCCTGATCGCACAGGTTTTCCGAATGCATCAGCGGAAGATAAAAGAATTGCCGCGCCGGTTCGTCGATCTTCAGATCCCAGCCGCGATGGATGGCCTGCTTGGCCACCGCCAGCGCCATCTTGTCGGAAGAAAAGGCCTTGGCACTGTCACGGAACATGTTGCGCGGGAACTGATCCGTCAAAATGATGTAGGCTAAAGCGCCCGATGGATATGTCAGCCAAAGACCCCAGCTGCCCTCCATCGCTTCGTTCCAGGTTGCCTCGAACTTTTCGACGATTTTCCGATCCAGATCATCATCTTGGATGTACCACTGTTTCTGGTCGACATCGTCCAACCAGAACTTCAAAACTTCATCAGGCCCCACCAACACAAGCTTTCCTCCACACATGTGCCACCGCTCAATGAAAATGGTGCATCACACTGGGATGAAATCACAATCAAAAATCATGTCGTGATTTTTCAGTGTCGTGAAAATGTTACGTTCCGGTGTTCTGCGCCTCTTCCTCGGCCGCAATTTCAGCAGCCTCGGTTGCATATTCCTGTGCAAATTCCATCGCAACGACCGTACCTGTGGGCGACATGGGTGCGAACACGCCCGTGTCGTCCGAAGAGATGGCCGGACGGCGGGTCATGCGCCAAATCGCGTAGGCTGCCAGCATTAACAGAGGAATGGCAAACAGCAGGAAAAACGCCTGCGGTCCGAAACGTTCCATCGCGACACCCGTGACAACCGGACCCGCCACAGCACCGAGGCCGTTGATAAACAACAAACCGCCGGACGCGCTGGCCATATCTTCGGGCTCAAGAAAGTCATTCGTGTGCGCAATCAGCAAGGCATAAAGCGGGTTGCCCATGCCCCCCATAAAGAAGGCTGCAAGCACGATCAGATAGAATTCAGTGCTGAAGAACGTCGCGATAAAGGCCGCCATGGCACCGATACCGGAAACGGCCCCGATCAGGATACGGCGATCCGACCGGTCCGACAGCCAGCCAATCGGGAACTGGAACACCAGTGCGCCGACGTAAAACGCGGCCACAAAGATCGAGATTTGCTGAACGTTCAAGCCAGCCTGCGCGCCGAACACAGCGCTCATGCCGAACTGGGCCGCGAACACACTTCCCGACAGCAACATGCCCACACAGCCCAATGGCGATTTGCGAAACAGATCGATCAACTTCATCGGCTTGGTCGCATCGAACGCGGGCGTCGGTGACACGGCCAGCAGGATCGGCGCGAAAGACACCGAAACCAGAACGGACGGAATAACGAACAGCAAGAAGCCAGAAGGATCGGGAATGTTCAAAAGCCCCTGCGCCGCGATAATGCCCACCATCTGGACGATCATATACAGCGACAGCGACTGACCACGGGTTTCATTGGTGGCGGCATTGTTCAGCCAGCTTTCCGCCGTCACATACACACCGCAAAAACAGAACCCGATCCACACGCGCCCCAGAATCCAAGCCAGCGGGTGAGGCACGGCAGGATAAAGGATGATCACAGCAGAAATAAACGACGCCAGCGCGGCGAACACACGGACATGGCCCACGCGGCGGATCATGATCGGCGTCACACGGGACGAAATCATAAACCCGACGAAATAGGCAGACATGATGAACGACATCTCGACCGCGGAAAATCCGGCGGTTTCACCGCGAACACCCAACAGCGAACTCTGAAGGCCGTTGCCCAGCATAAGAAGCATAACGCCCAGCAGAAGTGGCCATGAGTTGCGCAAAACCGTGATCATGTTTGCTCGCTTTTTTAGTCTTGAAGTTAGAAGGGGCAGCCTTGGGTAAAAACGCGGTTCTTCAGGCCGAGTTCCGCACCTGCCTGAAAAACAAACACGTAACTGGCTAAAAAACGACCCCTTTTCGGTCAAAAAAGAAAAGAAGGCTCAGACAGCGGAAAGTTTTGAACCGATCGCTCAGCCGTTAGGCAATAACAGTGATGCATCACCGTAGGAAAAGAAGCGGTACTTTTCGGCAACCGCATGATCATAGATGTCGCGGATCCGCTGTGTACCCGCAAAGGCAGAAACAAGCATCATAAGGGTCGATTTCGGCAGGTGGAAGTTTGTCATCAGACCATCGGCTACGTGGAACGTAAAACCGGGGTAGATGAAGATATCAGTCTCGCCACACCACGGCTCAATGGCGCCCGTATCCCGCGCTGCCGTTTCGATCAGGCGCAGCGCCGTAGTGCCAACAGGAATGACACGGCCGCCCTTTGATTTGGTCTCGGCGATCTCTGCGGCGGCCTGTTCTGTTACCTCGCCCCACTCGGCGTGCATTTTGTGTTTCGTTACATCGTCTACTTTGACAGGCAGGAACGTCCCTGCCCCCACGTGCAGCGTAACATGTGTAAAGCTTACGCCATGTTCTTTCAGGCGGGCCAACAAGGCGTCATCGAAATGAAGCGACGCTGTCGGAGCAGCCACGGCACCCGGCACACGGGCCCAGACCGTTTGGTAGTCTTTCTTGTCCTGCTCATCCGCGGGGCGTTTTTGCGCGATGTAAGGTGGCAACGGCATAGCGCCCGCCTGACCCAAGGCCGCGTCAAAATCATCCCCTGACAAGTTAAATTTCAAGGACGCTTGCCCATCCGCGCGCGATACGACTGCTGCCGCCAAATCGTCGGAAAACACGATGTCTTCGCCATCCCGCACCTTTTTCAGCGGTTTCACCAGCGCCATCCATGTGCCATCGGCCTGCGGCTCAAGAAGGGTCACTTCCATCTTGGCCTGCGTCGCACCCTCTGGCCCTTCACGGTGCCGTGCCCCGAAAAGCCGCGCGGGCAGCACTTTTGTATCGTTCAGAACCAGCCTGTCGCCGGGGCGCAGCCACTTGCAAATATCAGTCACCACGGCATCCGTAATCCCGTCAGGATCAGAGACAAGCAAACGCGCCGAAGACCGCGGATTTGCGGGCCGCGTGGCGATCAGATCGTCAGGCAGGTGAAAGTCGAAATCGTCAAGTTTCATTGTAACCCTATTGCGACGGCTGTGGTGGTGGCCTGCGAAAGATTTCGCGGAACATTCCCGGTGTGAACACCGAAAGCGGGTTGACTGCAACCGTCGGATTGGATGCCGGTCCGGTCAGATTGAAATTGAATCCGATCAATCCTTCGCCGCGACGTGTGAACAGGCTGCCGATGCCGTTCAGAATATAGATCGGCGAAAGCACGCCCTGCATATCAAGCTGTTTCGTACCCAGATTGTAATAGCCATCCATACTGATCCCCATGGAAGGCCCCGTTGCACTGGACTGACTAAGAATAAGTTCGTCCGGTGTTAGCCTGAAACGCGCCTCAACGTTCTGGAAATAGATGCCCGGCCCTTCAAGCTGGTCAATGATGCCCACAACGCTGATGGCATCCAGCAAGGACCCGATAGCAGGCGCGTCCTGCAGCCGCGTATCGATGACATCAAGCTGACCGTTATAGCTGCCTTTTTGGCCCCGCACCGGAACCAGTGATAATGTCATGTCTCCGCCAACAACGGTTTTCAGAATACCCGTCGCACGCAGCACATCGCCAAGACTTTTGGATTTAACCTGAACGGCCGTGCCACCTTTTCGCGGCTCGAGTGCGCCGGTCAGCTTTGCCTTGCCCATACGCGCCTGAAATTCACCGCTGACGCCCGAGCCGATGGTCAGGTTGCTGGTGACATCGGTCAGGCTGATGCCATTTGCAACATCCAGACGATCCAGCCGCAGAGAAACCGGCGTTTTCTGCCCGCCTCCACTGCCGCCGTCCCCCCCGAACTGGGCGCGGCGCATGTCAAGCGTTCCACCGTTAACCGTGATCCGCGGCGTCGTCCCTTTTCGTGGTTCAAGCGATACCTTCGCGTCCAGCCAGCCCCCCAACCGGACGCGATCAAAATCGATGCGTGACGCGGACCCATCATCGTTCAGGACGATATCAGCCGTGGTTTCCAATCCACCGGCCGAGAAACTGAGGCCATCAATATCGACAGGTTGGCCGAGCGTTCCCGAGATACGGAACTCACCGGTCGCCGAATTTGAAAGACCGTATCCTATGGCCGGAATGGACACCCCTAAACCCGCCAGATTTGAGCTTAAGGAAAAGCTCGGACGTGCGTTTTTCGGCAGGGTCACACTTAAAGCGCCGCGACTTTCGCCGGACAACAGCCCGTTTGGAAGGGAGACACCGAACTTGGCGGCATTTGCTGCAGACAAAACGACCTGCCCGTCAATCTGACCGGGGCCCGCGTTTGGCCCAATCTCTTGCGACCATTTCCCATCGAACGGCACGCCGTCCAACGTCGCCTTGCCCGAAACGGTGATCTGTTTCTGGGTGATGTCGATATCCAGCGCCTTCGCCCGAAGTTCGCGCCCTTTTACCAGCGTGCTACTGCTGGCGTTTGTGGCCGTGGCAGACAGGTTCATCTGCATATCCGGCAGCCTTACGCCCTTGACCAATGGCAACGACAGCGTTCCTTTGGCCTGCAGCTGTGCATCTACGAAATCCAAGGGCTGGCGAATTTTGGCAAGCAGGTTGATCGGCTCGGAATCCAGAAATGAAAACAGTGCCTTGGCCTGACCATTCGCAACCAGAGAAAGCTGCCCCTGCGCGGGTTTGATACGACCGTCCGGGATCACAAATTTGGATCCCGCTACTTTGATCGACCCGCCATCTTTGGGCTTTACCACGCCCTCGTCCACCACAACGCCCAATCGTCGGTCGAACAAGGTAAACTGGCCTTTCGCCGCGGTCACTGGCGGCAATGTTTTGGCAAAGCGCACCTGCGCGTCCTGAAACGCGAAATCCAGGTAGAACTTGGGTTTTTCGCCCTGCCGGAAACGTAGCGCCAGAACGCCGTTGGTGACGTTGCCGGATTGGACATTGGTCATGGCCCAGTTGCGCGTCTTGGGTGACACCTTAACCGGCCAGTAATTCAGAACCTCGGGTGCCTTGGCACGGCGTACGCGGCCGTCAATCCGCCCTTCCCAACCGGCCTCACCGACACTAAGCGACCCCTTTGCCGTCAAAGGCAGATTGGGATCCGCGACGCGAATGCGCCCCAGTTCAAGCTTGAAAGGTTGAAGACGCAACTGGGCGTCCACATCGACGCGCGACACGACCAGAGGAATATCAAAAACCCCTTCCGCGTCGGCGTTGACATCCGAGATCGAGAACTGACCGACAAAGGCATCAAGCAGATTATCATCGGTTAACGAGACAGAAACCTGCCCTTCGGCACGACCCGACCCACGTTCGGAGTCGACATAGATTTCTGTGAAATTCAGGCTCTGGCTGGCGGGCGCATAGGAAAAATACGTGCGGGCAGTTTTAAACGCCACCGGCGTCGCGCTATCGCTGGGCTGCAAGACACCTTCGGAAATGTTCAGCGTGGCATCCAGACCGCCCAATGCACCCTCGACGTCCAGATACCCGCGCAACGCCCCCGAGATCGGCGCGCGGATGGTATCGAGCCATGCCAACGCCGGACTTTGCGATGCGATATCCTCGGACGGAAGATCGGTCACCGAAACTCCGAAGCTCAGATCGCTCTGACCGATCTCGCTTTCTGCGCTAAGCGCAACAGTCGCAACGCCCGTGCCGCCGGTCAAAAGCGCCAGATCGCTGTTCAGGCGCAGGGTACCGTCGCGTCTGGAAATCGAAATCCGACCGCCATCCGCTGTCCATCCGCGCCGCGCGCGACGGTCTTCATATCGCAAGGTCACTGCATTGGCTTCGACCTGATCCAGTTGTGCAAACCGTGGATCGGAGAGCCACGTGTCGATCTGTGCGATCAGCGTCGGCAAATCGGGGCTGTTGACCGCACCGGAATTACCCGCAAAGGCAAATTTGCCATCCGCGCCACGCTCAAGCGTCAGGAACACACCGGTGACAGATGCGTCGACCAGCGCAATTTCACGGCGCAGCAACGGCAATGGCGCGACTGCAACTGACACTTCGCTAAGAATGACAGAGGCGCCCGAGGCCGGTTCACCGACTTCGACATTGGTCAGGGTCACACGGGCGACATCTTTTGGCGAAATACGGAAGATCACATCATCAAAGCTAAGCGGAATGTCCGGCGTGGCCTGTGCCACCTGAGCCGCAATCCTGTCCCGCAACCAGTCGGGCGCGACGATGGTCTTTCCGGAGAAATGCCACCCCAATCCTGCAACGGCGACGACCAGCAAAACCAGAATGCCCGTGACCCAAGCCAGTGGCCTGCCTTTTCTTCGGGTTTTGGTCGGTTCAGAGCCTTCGGTCACTGGAAGCCTTAATGGAAAAGATTATTCTTGCGAGAGCGATGGTAAATCACATTGCCCTGCATCTAAAACCATCTGACCTGATCGTGAACATAAAGGAAGCAACAATGCCGGAAATAGGCGAAAACGCACCGGATTTTACACTCCCCGTCACGGGCGGTGACCCTGTTACCCTGTCCGAATTGAAAGGACACAGCGTCGTTTTGTTCTTTTATCCCCGCGATGACACCTCGGGGTGCACACGCGAAAACGAAGATTTCACCGCGCTGAAGGACCAGTTCGAAGCGTTGGGATGTAAGGTTTTCGGGATTTCCAAGGACACGATTGCAAGCCACGACAAATTCATGGCCAAGAAATCGCTGACCATTCCCTTGTTGTCCGATGCAGAGGGTGACGTTTGCGAACGCTATGGCGTCTGGAAAGAAAAGAAGATGTACGGCAAAACGTTCATGGGCATTGAACGCAGTACGTTCCTGATCACCAAAGACGGCACCATTGCGCAGGTCTGGAGCAAGGTAAAAGTGCCTGATCACGCGGCTGCCGTGCTTGAGGCCGTGAAAGCCCTTTAAATCCGGAACTCCACTGGAAGCGGCGGATTTTATTGGTAAAACCGCCGCGACCAACGACGACTGAAAGACAGACAATGCCGCAGACACTTGCCGAAATGGCCGTAGACGTTTTGACAACTGCGGACGGGCGGGAAAAGACCCGCAAATCGCGGGCCTATGCGGCAGAATGGTTTGCGGCGCGCAAAGACGGTGGATCATTGCCCATCGGTCAGGCCCAGCCCCCCTTGCGCCCATCACGCCCCGAAAAGCCCGAACTTCTGGATCCACGCGACGTGCCCAAACGCAAGCCCGGTAGTCCACAGGGACGCATCGCGCTTTTGCACGCTGTGGCGCATATCGAACTGAACGCAGTTGACCTGCATTGGGATATCATCCCGCGCTTCACCGACACGAGAATGCCCGTCGGCTTCTATGATGATTGGGTAAAGGCCGCAGACGAAGAATCCAAACATTTCAACCTGATGTGTGATTGTCTTGAAGAAGAAGGCAGCCACTATGGCGCCCTTCCGGCCCATGCAGGCATGTGGCAAGCAGCCGAAGATACGCGTGATGACATCATGGGGCGTTTGGCAGTCGTCCCAATGGTTCTGGAAGCGCGTGGCTTGGACGTGACGCCGAACATGATCCAGCTTTTCAAAAACGCCAAAGCCACCAGCGCGGTTGAGGCGCTTGAAACCATCTATGCCGAAGAAGTCAGCCATGTCGCCTACGGATCAAAATGGTTCCACTTCCTATGCGGTCGCGACAATGTGGACCCCGTGCCACGCTTTCACGAATTGGTCCGGAAATATTTCCATGGCCCCTTGAAGCCGCCATTCAACGAAGAAAAGCGCGCCGATGCGGGCATGGCACCAGACTTCTATTGGCCCCTTGTTGATCAGTCGGCCTGACTGGAAAGTCCTTAAAATCGGCGGTTTTTTGCCATTTCAGCACAATCTGGCCTGCAATCGCGAATCACCCGCCTGAAATTGTTGCGAAACGTCAAAAACGCGGCTACCCCGTTGGGCAAGGTGCCGGATGGGGAACCGAGTACCACATTGGGACGGGTAAATAAGGGAAAGACAGGGTGAGAACGCGACTAGCGATCAAAACACATGCGCTGTTAGAGCGCTACCTGCCGGAACGTCGGCTATTTCTTAGATCAGACAACGATACACGCTTTATCCGCCTTCGGTCGGAAACCCAGTTGATCGCCCTCTTGGGCGGTTCTGCGGTTGTAGCGTGGACCATTATCGCAACAGCCATTTTGTTCATGGACTCGATCGGATCGGGCAACTTCCGTGAACAGGCGCGTCGCGACCAGATTACATACCAGCAACGACTGAACGATCTGTCCCACGAACGCGATCAGCGCGCCGCCGAAGCCGTTGCAGCACAAGAACGTTTCAACGTCGCGCTGGAGCAGGTTTCGCTGATGCAGTCGCAACTGCTGGAATCTGAAAACCGCCGCCGTGAATTGGAAACCGGTCTGGACATCGTTCAATCGACGCTGGCCAAGACCATGAAAGATCGCGAAGCGGCCAAAGAGCTGTACGCCGATCTGCGCAACCAGCTGGAAAATGACGGGACCGTTGTCGCGGGCGACGCAGCCTCTGACACAACCGTCGCCTTCCTGAGCGACGCGCTGGCCAAAACCGCCGAAGAACGCGATCAGGTCATTGCGAACGCGCAAGACGCGCTGATCCGCGCCGACGAAATGGCAACCGAAATCCGCCTGATGGAAGAGAAGAACGACCAGATCTTCCGCCAGCTGGAAGAAGCGATGACCGTTTCGGTCAAGCCGCTCGACAAAATGTTCCAGGCCGCTGGCATGAGTCCGGACCGCCTGCTTGATCAGGTGCGTCGCGGCTATTCCGGCCAAGGTGGCCCGCTGACGCCTCTATCGTTCTCGACCCGCGGTGAAGAACCCAGCGCCGATGCCGAACGTGCCAATTCGATCCTGACGCAAATGGATCGCCTGAACCTCTACCGTATCGCCGCCCAGAAAGCGCCCTTTGCATCTCCGCTGAAGGATCCGTTCCGCTTTACATCCGGCTTTGGTCGTCGTTGGGGCCGCCTGCATGCAGGTACAGACTTTGCCGCGCCGCATGGCACTCCGATCTATTCAACTGCCGATGGTGTGGTTGTTCACGCCGGATGGCAGTCGGGCTATGGTCGTCTGGTCAAAATCCAGCACGAATTCGGAATTGAAACGCGCTACGCGCATATGTCGAAAATCCGCGTGAACGTTGGCCAAAGGGTCTCGCGCGGGGAACGCATCGGTGATATGGGGAACACCGGACGGTCAACTGGCACACACCTTCACTACGAAGTTCGTGTCGGAGGAGAAGCCGTGAACCCAATGACGTTTATCAAGGCTGCAAACAATGTTTTCTAAAAGCAAAATCAACGATCCGGCACCCAAGGCCGACGAAACAAAGACGTCTGCTCCTGAAGCGCCGCGCACGCCTGCAGCGCCTGAATTCAAGCCGTCTGCACCCAAAGCAAAACCGCCGGCATCGGTTCTGTCCTCTGACCTGCACGTTGTAGGTAATCTGAAGACAACCGGTGACATTCAGGTCGAAGGCACCGTCGAAGGCGACATTCGTGCCCACCTGCTGACCATCGGTGAAAGCGCCACAATCAAAGGTGAAGTGACAGCTGACGACGTCGTCATCAACGGTCGCATCATCGGTCGCGTGCGTGGCCTGAAAGTCCGTCTGACCGCGACAGCCCGCGTCGAAGGCGACATCATCCACAAGACAATCGCGATCGAAAGCGGCGCCCACTTCGAAGGTTCCGTACAGCGTCAGGACGATCCTCTGACAGGCGGCGCCAAGAAAGCACCGGCCGCAGCAGCGAAAGACGCAGCCAAGTAATCTGGCCCATTCGAATGTGAACTGAAAAAGCCGCCTATTTAGGGCGGCTTTTTTGTTTGGGGTTGTTCACAAGTCGTGTTGGTCTGATGTGAAACCAAACAACACGTCAGTTAGTTGACTTCCATGGGTACTATTATCACTAATTGAACAATGAAAATCGCCACCCCTAAAGTTGATATCCACCGGCTACGCGAAATTGGCTGGTCTCAGTGGGGCCCAATCGGATTGCTTGGCGTGACCGAAAGCTGGAGTGGTCAGCCTTATGAAGACGAGTATGACAGGTATTTGTATAAAGCTGCTCAGATGTTGAAGAATGATTGTAGCGTCGAAGAAGTCGCGGACTATCTCTTCGTCGTTCAATCACAAGCTATGCAAATCGGTCCCAAGAAGGTTGATGGCACAATCCGCACCGAACTTATTGGTGTGGCGCAGGCGATTTCGGACGTTGTCTTAATTCGAAAGAAGTCCGAAACTTAGTTAAGCATCTCACTCCATGAATGGCCGAAATGTCCGCTTTTCCGACCAACACGACCTGCGGACACCCCATTTTATTCCGGCGTTATGCCTGCAGTTCAGCGTCCCAATACAGGAAATCCATCCAGCTTTCGTGCAGATGGTTCGGCGGGAATTTCCGGCCCATGTTCAGCAATTCCTGCGCGCTCGGTGGCCGTGGTGGTTTGCGGAGCGACATGCCGCACTGACGAAGGCTTTTTGATCCTTTGCGCAGATTACACGGTGCACACGCGGCCACCACGTTCTGCCAGCTGGTGATCCCGCCCGACGCGCGCGGAACCACGTGATCAAAGGTCAGATCGCCTTTTGATCCGCAATACTGGCACCGGAATTCGTCCCTTAGAAATAAATTAAAGCGCGTGAAGGCCACGCGCTTTTGGGGTTGGACAAAATCTTTGAGGACGACAACACTGGGTATTCGGATGACCATGTTCGGGCTGCGAACCACCTCGTCGTATTCCGCAACGATATCCACGCGATCAAGAAACGCAGCCTTCACAGCATCCTGCCATGGCCAGAGGCTAAGCGGATAGTATGACAGCGGTCGATAGTCCGCGTTCAGCACCAAAGCCGGATGCTGACGCAATGCGCTGGGTTCGCGTACAAAGTTCGTTCTGAAATTACCGTCCATTCGGGGAATCGTCCTTCGCCCTGTCTGCTCACTTCAAAGCACCAGAGCGGGAGCCCCGCTCCAGCATGCTTAACACTATATATCGGGCAAACCATCTGGCAAGCCCAACTATATGATGTATGCGAACAGACGTAGCTGGCGAATGTGACAGCCTAATGAACAGGCAGTCGGGACGATTACAGCCCGCACTTGTCCCGCATGAAGGCCAGCGCAACCGAAAGGCCATCTGGCGCGATGCCATGTGCGGTGCCTTTCATGACGTGGGCATAGACCTCTTTCCAGCCGGCCTTTTGCAGCGCATCGGCAGCTTCAGGCAGGGATTGCGGCGGCACCACATCATCCATGTCGCCATGAATCAGGATGACCGGCGGACGGCTGATGACCTCGTCTTCCAGCAGTTCCGGTTGAAGCAGACGTCCCGAGAAAGCGACGATACCGGCAACGGGGTCTTCACGACGGGGTGCGACGTGCAGGCTCATCATCGTGCCTTGGCTGAAGCCGACCAGCACGACCTGCTCGGGCAGCAGATCTTCGTCCACCATGACCGCATCCAGAAAGGCGTTCAGATCTTCGGCAGCGGCACGCAGGCCAGCTTCGGCCTCTTCTTCGCTGGAGCCATCGATCCACGGAATGGGGAACCACTGAAACCCCATCGGTGAACCGGCGCAGGCCTCGGGCGCATCAGGCGCGATGAACAACGTATCAGGCAGGTGTTCGGCCAAAGGATCGGCCAGCCCCAGAAGATCGGCACCGTTCGCGCCATAGCCGTGCAGGAAGATGACCGCAGAGCGCGTTTCCCCCGACAAAGGTTCTTTCCGTCCAGCCTGCAAAACACGTGTCATGCGATACCCTCCCGATCTTTGGCTACATGGTAGTAGGCCCACAACAGCCGCGCTGCAACCGCTCTCCATGGGGACCAGGCCTCGGCCAGTTGTCGCAGCTCTTTTTCTTTGGGGCGATCGGGCAGATCGAATAAAATTCGGGCAGCTTCCTGAAGCGCGAGATCACCTGGCGCGAAGACATCGGCGCGGCCAAGGCTGAACATTGCATAGATTTCCGCTGTCCAGACACCGATGCCGGTGACTTGCGTCAGTGTTTTAATCACTTGGCTGGTCTCGGTGTCCCGTAGGGCTTCATAATCAATCCGCGCCTCTGCCAAGGAACGCGCATAGCGGGCCTTTTGGCGGCTAAGACCCAGTGATCTGAGATGTTCATCATCCACCGACAGGATCGCATCCGGTGTGTTCATACCCGCGTCCGTCAGACGCTGGCGAATGGCACGGGCCGACGCGACGCTAACCTGCTGGCTGATGATCGCCCGCAGCAATTCGTCGAAACCGTCCGGGCTACGACGGAGAGGCAGCGGACCCGTTTCTTTCAAAGCGGTCGCAAAACGCGGTTCGATCCGACACAGATAGGACGCGCCTTCCGCGACGCAGTCGTCCGTTTCGACAATCCGGCCGATCACAGCGTCTTTTCGATCCATTCCATCACCTCATCCACCGATCCAAGCACCGGCCCTTTTAGCGGCTTGGGGCGATCGATCATGGCAACCCGAATACCCAACCGCCGTGCCGCTTCGATCTTGGGCCAAGCACCCTGCCCGCCTGCATTGCGCACCACCAGCCAGTCAATCCGAAGCTTGCGGAAAAGCGCCATTTCGCCTTCGACGGTGAACGGGCCTTCTGCCGGTAAGACATGCGAATTTCGCAACGGCAGGGTTACCCTTTCATCGCCCACACTGCGCCAGAAAACATGCGCGTGCAGAGGCTTGAACGCATTCAATTCCTCGCGGCCAGTGGCTGCAAACAGACGCGCGCCGTTCGGAATAACACGATGCAATGAACAGCCCCGATCGATTTGCACCCAATGATCGCGGGGTGATTGGGCCCAAGCCGAACGCAGCAAACGCACGTAGGATATTCCGACAGAGCCAGCTGCCCGCACTGCCCGATAATGTGACGCGATATCAAATGGATGACATGCATCTACCAAAAGAGAGGCGCCAGTCTGACGCAGTGCATCAGCCGTTAACGCACCGGCGTTTTCAGGGCCACCGCGTGTGTCGATTGCGCGGATAAACTGCGCGTTGGGCAGCATATCAGCCAATCGTTTGGCTTCAGCTGTGCCGCCTTGGATCACCACATTTGCGCCGCTCGGTTTGCTCATGCATCTGACATATCCCGACCATGTCCCGTCGCGCCAGATTGAATTCGCGACGCTTGTAACTTTGCAGGAACGGTCCTACCGATTACGCATGACAGATTCATCGCATAGCACCGCCAAGCGTAACGTGGCCGTACTGGTCGCAGCGCAGGCAATTCTGGGCGCGCAGATGCCCATGATTTTCACCATTGGCGGGTTGGCGGGGCAAAGCCTTGCGTCTAACGTCTGCTTTGCGACCCTGCCCATTTCGATGATCGTTCTAGGGTCCATGCTGACCGCCACGCCGATTTCCAGCTTTATGCAGAAATACGGCCGCCGCGCAGGCTTTGTCGTGGGTGCGCTTGGCGGTGCCTTGGGCGGTGTGGTCGGAGCCTATGGCCTTTATCTGAACTCTTTCCCTGTCTTCCTGTTGGGAAGCCTTCTGACCGGCGTCTATATGTCGGCGCAGGGGTTCTACCGATTTGCTGCGGCGGACACAGCATCAGACGCGTTCCGCCCCAAAGCGATTTCCTATGTGATGGCGGGCGGTCTGGTGTCTGCCATCCTTGGCCCGCAATTGGTCAAGTTCACCGCCGATGCCTATGTGGTGCCCTTCCTCGGCACTTATGTGGCGGTGATTGCGGTCAACCTGATAGGTTCACTGCTGTTCTTCTTCCTCGACATCCCGAAACCACCGGTGCCGTCCGAGGACGCCCCAAAGGGCCGGTCGCGGATGGAGCTTTTGAAAACGCCAACCATCGCTGTCGCTGTCATCTGTGCGATGGTGTCCTATGCCTTGATGAACCTTGTGATGACATCCACGCCCTTGGCCGTGGTTGGCTGCGGCTTTGACAAGGCCGACGCGGCAGACGTTGTGACTCTGCACGTTCTGGCGATGTTTGTGCCCTCGTTCTTTACCGGTCATCTGATCGCGCGCTTTGGCGTTGAAAAGATCATGGGTCTGGGTCTGGCTATCCTGGCCGCTGCCGGTGTGGTCGGTCTTGCCGGCGTCGAGCTTGAGAACTTCTACATCGCTCTGGTTCTGCTGGGTCTTGGTTGGAACTTTGGCTTCATCGGATCGACAACCCTTCTGGCCAGTGCGCATGAACCGCATGAACGTGGCCGGATGCAGGGCATGAACGACCTGATCGTCTTTGGCGGCGTGACCTTTGCGTCGCTGGCGTCCGGCGGATTGATGAACTGTTCCGGTGGCTCGGCGGTTGAAGGATGGACCGCGGTCAACCTTGCGATGGTACCGTTCCTGACCATGGCTGGCGGTGCATTGATCTGGCTGGTGCTGAACCAGCGTGCGGTGGCTAAGGCGTAAGCCTTACCAACGCCCGCTGAGCGACGACCAACTAAGCATCGCCGTCTCGGAAAGACCGGACAGACCAAGTGCGCCTTCAGCCACCAACGACGGCGTTTTGACCACCTGTTTCAGCACCTTCTCGGCCTTACGCGCGCCAAGAAACGCAGGTCTTGCATTAGCTGGAACGGCCGAGCTTTGCGCACGTGCACGTTTCAACCGTGCCAGACCGTCCGCTGCCAAGGACCCAATCGCCTCGGGCCGTCCATCGACCAAGGGTTTGCGTCCTTGATTTTCCAACTCTGGAATAGCAGCGAAATAGCTGGCCAATCCCATGGCATAACCCGCATCAATTGCCACATCGCGCGGGGCGGTGCCCAATGCGCAGGCTGCTGCATAAGTCAGATGACCTGCGGTTTCTTCCAGATACTGAGTAAAGTGCGCCGCATCCTCGAACGGGTCGCGATAGATGTCCCATCGACGGGCGGCGACAAGACGGTCCAGATCATTCGCCAACTCGGGCGTCAGCACTTGCGCCAAGGGTGTCACCACCTCGTGCCGCCGCACAATGCCACGGTCCGAAATTTCGCCTAACGCATCGCGCCACCACTGAAGGCGCATTTCCGCGATCATTGGTTCTTTGGTCAGCCACGGTGCGCGGGCCACTTCGACGTTAAACGCATAGATCGGAAACAGAACCGCGCGGGCCGAAACAGGGGCCGCCATCGCATAGCGGAAACGGTCTGGATCGCCCTTTTGCACCAAGGCGGCGCAGGCGTTCAGATCGTCTGAGAACTCGGGCTTGCTCATGCTAGCGGATCCTGCGGGTGCGTTCAGGCGGTGTCGCGCACCAGTTTCCAGCGCACCGCATCAAGCAGCGCCTCGAAACTTGCATCAACTATGTTCGCACTCACGCCAACGGTGGACCAACGGCGCCCCTGCCCGTCTTCGCTGTCGATGATAACACGCGTGACCGCTTCGGTGCCACCCTGGGTGATGCGCACCTTGAAGTCGACCAGACGCATGTCTTCGATCAATTCCTGATACTGCCCAAGGTCTTTGGCCAAGGCTTTGGACAACGCGTTCACAGGACCACGGTCCGATCCGGTTTCATCCATGCTTTCGCTGACCGACAGCTTCTTTTCGCCATCGACTTTCAAAACAACGACCGCTTCGGACAGTGACACCATCTTGTTGTGTTTGTTCTTCCGGCGCTCGACCGTCACACGGTAGCGTTTGACCTCAAAGAAATGCGGCAGTTGACCGATTTCTTCGCGCGCCAGCAATTCGAACGACGCCTGAGCCGTGTCGTAGGAATAGCCCTCGGCCTCGCGGTTTTTGACAACCTCGAGGATACGCGCCAAAGCGGGATCGCCTGCTTCGATCTGAATTCCAGCCTCGGACAGGCGTTTGCGCAAATTGGACTGACCCGCCTGATTGGACATCGGGATCACACGGCGGTTGCCAACAAGCGCCGGTTCGATGTGTTCGTAGGTCGACGGGTTTTTCAGGATCGCACTGGCATGCAGGCCCGCCTTGTGGGCGAAGGCCGAAGAACCGACGTAGGCGAGTTGTTTCTGCGGCACGCGGTTCAGGATTTCGTCCAGCATACGGCTGATGCGCGTCACGCCTTCCAGCGCTTCATCGCTGATGCCTGTTTCCAGCTGACTGCGGTACGGTTCTTTCAGAACCAGCGTCGGGATGATCGACAACAGGTTCGCGTTGCCACAGCGTTCACCAAGCCCGTTCAGAGTTCCCTGAATCTGGCGCACACCCGCATCAACAGCGGCCAAAGAACAGGCCACGGCGGTTTCCGTGTCATTATGGGTGTGAATGCCCAGATGATCGCCTGCAATGCCCGCGGCGATAACCTCGGTCACAATCTGATGCACCTCACTGGGCAACGTGCCTCCGTTGGTGTCGCACAAAACGATCCAACGGGCCCCTGCATCCTGCGCGGCGCGCAGACATTCGAGCGCATAGTCAGGATTGGCTTTGTAGCCATCAAAGAAGTGTTCGGCGTCAAACAACGCCTCGCGGCCCTGCGCGATACAATGGGCAATCGACGCACGGATGTTTTCAACGTTTTCGTCCAGCGTGATGCCAAGCGCTTCGCTTACGTGAAAATCATGGCTTTTGCCCACCAGACACACGCAGGGCGTGCCTGCGTTCAGAACCGCAGCCAGTACGTCGTCATTTTCAGCCGAACGCCCTGCCCGTTTGGTCATACCAAAGGCCGTCATACGCGCCTTGGTGTGGTCGACCTTATCAAAGAACGCACTGTCCGTCGGGTTTGCACCGGGCCAGCCGCCCTCGATGTAGTCGACCCCCAAAGCATCCAGTTCCGCCGTGATCCGCAGTTTATCGGATGTCGAAAACTGTACGCCTTGCGTTTGCTGACCGTCGCGCAGCGTGGTGTCGTAGAGGTACAGGCGTTCTTTGCTCATCAGTCCACATCCACCAGTTTGGCTGCATCAAAGCCCGCGCCTGCGATTAGCTCGACACCAGCCTTGGACATACGTACCTCGACCCCTGCGTCGAGCAGCATGGTTTTCAATGCATCGACATTCGAGAAATCCTTGGTCCGCATCGCTGTTTCACGCGCTTCGGCCAGCTTGTTTTCCCACGCAGACAGATCCGCCGCCGGTGCGATCCAGCCGCCCAATTCGTCGGTCAAAAGCCCGATGAACTGCGCGCCCGCTTTCAGGCCAGCCGCATCACCGTCTGAGGCCAAACGGTGCAGAACGGTTAGCGCGCCAGCGGTGTTCAGATCGTCGGAGACTGCCGCGATCACATCCTGAGGAATCGCGCCTGCCGCCACATCCGCCGTCATCGCACGCCATTTGCGCAATGTACCCTCGGCCTCGGCCCGTTTCTTTTCGGTCCAGTCCATGGGCTTGCGATAGTGCGTGGACAGCATCACAAAGCGGATCACCTCGCCCGGAACGCCCTGTTCCAGCAGATCATGCACGGTAAAGAAGTTGCCCAAAGACTTGGACATCTTCTTGCCCTCGACCTGAAGCATCTCGTTATGCAGCCAGGTTTTCGCAAAATCCGTTCCCGGATTCACACAGCAGCTTTGCGCGATTTCGTTTTCATGGTGCGGGAACATCAGATCGTTGCCGCCTCCGTGAATATCGAATTCAACGCCCAAGAGTGCCTCGGACATGGCCGAGCATTCGATGTGCCACCCTGGACGGCCACGACCCCACGGGCTATCCCAACCAGGCAAATCATCGCTGGACGGTTTCCAAAGGACAAAATCCATCGGGTTCTTTTTGTAAGGCGCAACTTCGACCCGCGCACCGGCGATCATGTCATCGACAGACCGCCCCGAAAGCGCGCCGTATTCCTTGTAGCTATCAACGGAAAACAGCGCATGGCCCTCGGCGGCATAGGCATGGCCCTGTTCAATCAGCTTTTCGATCATCGCAATCATTTCGCCGATATAGGCCGTTGCGCGCGGTTCATGATCAGGGCGCATGGCCCCAAGCGCGTCCATATCTTCGTGATACCATGCGATGGTCTCGTTCGACCGTTCCGCGATCAACTGCTCCAGCGTACCTTCCGCGCCTGCCTCTTTGCGTTTGCGGGCTGTTTCGTTGATGCGGTCATCTACATCGGTGAAGTTGCGCACATAGGTCACGTGATCCGCGCCGTAGATTTCGCGCAGCAGACGGTAGAGTACATCAAACACCAACACCGGACGCGCGTTCCCAAGATGCGCGCGGTCATACACCGTCGGCCCACAGACATACATCCGCACGTTTTCCGGATCGATTGGGGCAAAGACCTCTTTTTCGCGGGTCTTCGAGTTGGTCAGCCTGATCGTCATAGTCTCGGGTCCTTACGGCCTTCTGGTCGCGGCGGGCTTAGCAACTTCGGATCAAAGAGGAAATAGGAGAGCGGCCCGCAAGATAACTTAGCAGGGAATAATACAGCAGCGAATGATTGCCAGTGTGCTCATAGGCGGACGGTAACACCGAGGTGATCATCCGACAAGAAACTTCGACATGGACGCTGTTCGAATTCTGGCGCAGAAAAGCGCGGTGAATTTCAGGGGGCCATGTATGCCGGAATTGTCCAATCGCATTGCAACACTCAACAACGGCGGGACCGACGGCTGGGACGTGTTTTACAAAGCGCGCCGTCGCGTGGCTGCAGGCGAAAAAATCACCGAACTGACGATTGGTGAACCGGACGACAAAACCGACCCAGCAATCCTTGAGGCAATGCACCAATCGGCCATAGGCGGCCACACGGGCTATGCCGCTGTTCCGGGCACGCCAGAATTGCGCGAGGCCGTGGCGAAACGCGTTGATGCACAAAGCGGCGTACCGACGACTGCGGACAACGTTCTAATCACCCCCGGTGCGCAGGCAGCTCTGTTTGCAGCGCATCTATGTGCATGCGATGCGGGCGATACCGCGCTTTATATTGATCCCTATTACGTAACCTACCCCGGGTCGATCCGTGGGGCGGGAGCCAAGCCCCATGCCATCGTGACAGCGCCTGAAAACGGGTTCTGTCCGACAGCCGCACAATTAGCAGAAACACCCAAAGCGTCCTCGCTTTTGATCAACACACCGAACAACCCAACCGGCACGGTCTATGGCGTAGACACATTAGAAGCGATCTGCGGTTTTGTGCGCGACCGCGACATGTGGCTGATTTCCGACGAAGTTTACAGCACGCAGGTCTGGGAAGGCGCGCACATCAGCCCGCGGGCACTGCCCGACATGGCGAACCGAACGCTGCAGATCGGGTCCATGTCGAAAAGCCATGCCATGACAGGCAGTCGCGTGGGCTGGCTTATTGGCCCCGAAGAGGCCATTGCCCATCTGGCCGATCTGGCGATTGTCACAACCTACGGTGTGCCAGGCTACATTCAGGACGCCGCCGTCTTTGCATTGGCCCAAGGCAACGGGCTTGAGGATAAACACGCAAGACCGTTCGAGCGCCGCAAAAATATCGCGATGCGCTTGTTGAACGGTTCGAATGCGATCCATGTGATCCCGCCGATGGGCGCGATGTACATGATGCTGGATATTCGCTCGACGGGCTTGAGCGGTGAAGAGTTTGCCCATCGTTTGCTGGATGAACGCGACATCGCCGTTATGCCGGGCGAAAGCTTTGGTCATGCCGCTGCCGGTCATATTCGTGTGGCGATGACGGTTGACGATCAGACGTTTGAACAGGCAATCTCGACCCTACGAGAATTTGCAGAAAGCCTTTGAAATGACAAAAGATGTCGGCGCGGTATTTCGTGCGCTCCACCAGAAAGGAAACCCCTTTATCCTTGCAAACGCATGGGACGCGGGATCAGCCAAAATGCTGGCCGCATTGGGGGCCGACGCCATCGGAACGTCATCTGCCGCGCACGCATTTACGCTTGGCCGTCCGGATATGGGCAATGTCACACGGGACGAGGCTTTGGCACATGCGCAAGAGCTTATTTCCGCGGTGACCCTACCGGTGTCAGGCGATTTTGAAAACGGCTTTGGCGAAGCGCCCGAGGAATGCGCCGAAACGGTGCGCCTGTCAGCCGAGGTCGGCTTGGCAGGCATCTCGATCGAGGACACCGCTTTGCCCGACACTGGCGTCTACGATTACGATCTTTCCGTCGACCGCATCCGTGCGGCCGCCAGTGCGGCGCGTGCGTTGCCGAATGACTTTATCCTCTGTGCCCGCGCAGACGGCGTGATGAATGGCGTCTATGATCTGTCCGAAGGCATCCGGCGCATTCAGGGTTTTGAAGCCGCAGGCGCGGATTGCGTCTACATCCCCTGCCCGCCTTCGTTTGAAGATTTGAAAACCATCTGTTCCTCGGTCTCGGTTCCCGTGAACGCGTTGGTCGTCGGCCAGATGACCAAGCATAAACGCGATGAGTTCGCCAATGCAGGCGTCGCACGGCTGTCACTTGGATCGGCCATCGCAAGGGCAACGCATAAGGTCATTTTTGATGCGGCCACTGCCATGTTCCAAGACGGCGATTTCTCTGCTCTGGGCAATGTGATTTCCGGCAGCGAAGTCGACAAGCTTCTGACATGAGCAGTCCGGTTTCTTCGATCCGCAATCTTGGTCCTGCCGTTGAACAGGCCTGCACCCGCGCCGGCATCAACAGCGCCGAGGAATTGCGCGATCTTGGGGCGGATGAGGCCTATCGCAGGCTTTTGCAATCTGGCACCAAGCCCCATTTCATCGGCTATTACGTGATGCACATGGCATTGCAGGGGCGGCCATGGAATGATTGTAAAGGTAAAGAAAAGGACGATCTGAGGATCACCTTTGATGCCATCTGCGCTGAATTCAAAGGCAGCAAGGCCAGCCATAAATCTGAGTTTGAAAAGGTGTTGAACGAAATCGGCGTTCTGCCAGCAAACCCAGCCTGAACGAAAAAGGGCTGCCCAAATGGACAGCCCCAATTCGTTCCGAATTGAAACGGTGCTTAGCCGACCAGTTCCAGACCCGAGAAGAAGTACGCGATTTCAACAGCCGCTGTTTCCGGCGCGTCGGAACCGTGAACCGAGTTCTCGCCTACGGATTCCGCGAACTCAGCGCGGATTGTGCCCGGTGCAGCGTCGGCAGGGTTTGTTGCGCCCATAACTTCGCGGTTTTTCGCGATTGCGCCTTCACCTTCCAGAACCTGAACAACAACAGGAGCGGATGCCATGAATTCGCACAGTTCGTCGTAGAAGGGACGCTCAGCGTGTACTTCGTAGAACTTGCCAGCCTGAGCTTTTGTCAGGTGGATGCGTTTCTGTGCAACGATGCGCAGACCAGCTTCTTCGAACTTGGCGTTGATTTTGCCAGTCAGGTTACGCTTGGTTGCGTCGGGTTTGATGATCGAGAATGTGCGTTCAAGCGCCATTGGAAACCTCAATAGTTAGGGACACGTCCGGCCCTACCGGACAATTGCGGCCCCCGTACCATGGCCCACGCGTCTTGAAAACACAGATTTTGCGCGAAAGTCGTCACAACTGCTGTGATCTGGCGAATGATCCGTCTTTCGGTGGCCGAAAGGCTCTGCTAAGCGCGGGTCATGCTACGGATCAAAGACATCTCATATTCGGTCGAAGGCCGCCCTTTGCTGGTCGAAGCTTCTGCCACCATTCCTGCCGGTCACAAGGTCGGCGTCGTCGGCGCCAATGGCACCGGTAAAACCACGCTTTTCCGCCTGATCAGGGGGGAACTGACGCTGGATGGCGGAACCATTGAACTGCCCGAACGCGCCAAAGTGGGCGGCGTCGCGCAAGAGGTGCCTTCGTCCGAGACGTCCTTGATCGATACCGTTCTATCAGCCGATACGGAACGCGCATCACTTATGGCCGAGGCAGAAACCGCCAGTGATCCTGACCGGATCGCAGAGATCCAGACACGGCTCAGCGATATCGACGCATGGTCGGCTGAGGCCCGCGCAAGTGCGATCCTGAAGGGTCTGGGTTTTGACGATGAACAACAGAAAATGCCCTGTTCGGCCTTTTCCGGTGGCTGGCGTATGCGCGTCGCGTTGGCGGGTGTTCTGCTTGCGCAGCCCGATCTACTGCTGCTCGACGAACCGACCAACTATCTGGACCTTGAAGGTGCGCTCTGGCTTGAGGCCTATCTGGCCAAATATCCGCACACCGTTCTGATCATTTCCCACGACCGTGGGCTGCTGAACCGTGCTGTCGGCGGCATTCTGCACCTGTCCGAGAAAAAGCTGACGTTCTGGCAAGGCCCGTACGACCAGTTCGCCCGCCAGCGTGCCGAACGCCACGCCGTTCTGGCCGCTCAGGCGCGCAAACAACAGGCGCGCAAGGACCACCTGCAAAGCTTTGTGGACCGCTTCCGCGCCAAGGCATCCAAGGCCAAACAGGCGCAGGCCCGCCTGAAGATGATCGAAAAGATGGACACAATCGCCCTGCCCGAGGAAGCAGAAAAGCGCGTCTTCACCTTCCCGCAGCCGGATGAGCTTTCGCCGCCGATCATTCATCTGGAAAACGGTGTGACGGGTTATGGCGATACCGTTGTTCTGAAAAATCTGAGCCTGCGGATCGATCAGGACGACCGCATTGCGTTGCTGGGTAAGAACGGCGAAGGGAAATCCACGCTGTCCAAACTGCTGTCTGATCGCCTGCCGCTGATGGCTGGTCGCAAGACAGCGTCGTCAAAGCTGCGCATCGGCTATTTCGCGCAGCATCAGGTTGATGAGTTGTTTATCGACGAAACACCGCTGCAGCACCTGCAACGCGAACGCCCCGAGGTGCATCAATCGAAACTGCGCGCGCAACTGGCCGGTTTCGGCCTTGGCGCGGATCAGGCCGATACCGAGGTCGCGCGCCTGTCCGGCGGGCAAAAGGCACGTCTGTCGCTTCTGCTGGCCACGCTTGATGCGCCGCATATGCTGATCCTCGACGAACCGACCAACCACCTTGATATCGAAAGTCGTGAGGCCTTGGTCGAGGCACTGACCGCATATTCCGGCGCAGTCATTCTGGTCAGCCACGATATGCATTTGCTTAGCCTTGTGGCCGACCGCCTTTGGCTGGTCAAAGACGGCACGGTCAAACCCTATGAGGATGATCTGGAAGCCTACCGCCGGATGCTTTTGTCGCAGGACAAATCGGACAAGGCCGAAAAACCGAAGCCTGCCAAAACGGTAAAACCGAGCCGCGACGCCATTCTTGCCGCTCGTTCGGAAGCCCGCAAATGCGAAGAACGCGTCAAAAAGATCGAAGAAATGCGTGAAAAGCTGGCCGCCAAGCTGGCTGATCCGGAACTTTACGACAGCGCCAAAGCCGGCGAGCTGGAAGTCTGGAATAAAAAATACGCCGAGATCATGGAAGGTCTGGACCGCGCGGAAACGCTCTGGATGACTTCGATTGAAAAACTGGAAGAGTTGGAACAGGGTTAACCTGACCGCGAAAACCAAGAACGAGGCTTCATGGACACCGCCTTTCTGATCAGCGCCTTTGCCACGCTTTTTGTGGTCATTGACCCAATTGGTCTGACGCCGATCTTTATTGCCCTGACCCAAGGCAGCAGCGCCAAACAGCGCCGCGCCATTGCGATCCGCGCCTGTGTGATCGCCTTTGGCATCCTGTGCCTTTTTACCTTTCTGGGCGAACAGGTGCTGGGCTTTATCGGGATTTCGATGCCTGCTTTCCGGATCGCCGGTGGCATTCTGCTGTTCCTGACCGCTTTGGACATGCTGTTCGAACGGCGCACAAAGCGGCGCGAGGACAAGGCCGATCACCCCGAAGACGCACCTGATCCGTCTGTGTTCCCTATCGCCATCCCGCTGATTGCCGGCCCGGGCGCGATTGCGTCGATGATCCTGCTGACAGGTCAGTCGGATTCGCTGCTACACACCTTTGCGGTGCTCGGCGTGATGCTGCTTGTGATATTCATGGTTCTGGCCTTTTTCCTGATCTCGGGCTTTATTGAAAAGGCTTTGGGCCGCGTCGGGATCACCGTTGTGACGCGACTTCTGGGGATGCTTCTGGCCGCTTTGTCGGTTCAGTTCGTTCTGGATGGCCTGCGCGCCTTCGGGCTTGGCACGGGGTAGCCTTACATTTCAGCCCCTGCGTTCCTATTTGGATGACAAGGAATAAGGACTGAACATGAGCGCGGACGACACGGCCAACCTGTTATATTTGTCGCTATTGGGCAGCGTGCTGATCTTCTGGTTTCTGGTTCAGAACCGGCGGTCACTGGGCAAGGTGCTGCAACACGCTGCGATCTGGGCGCTGATCTTTCTGGGCGCGATTGCTGTTGTCGGGTTGTGGGATGATATCCGCCAGACAGTTGCACCACGCCAAGCAGTCTTTGCCGAACAAGGGCGCATTGAAATCCCGCTATCCAGCGACGGGCATTACTACGCCACTTTGAACATTAACGGACAACCCGTGCGCTTTATGATCGACACGGGTGCGACCGGAACCGTGCTTAGCCGCGATGATGCGACCCGTGTCGGGATCAGCCCAGACGATATGGCGTTCTTTTCGACGGCAATCACGGCCAATGGAACGGTGCGAACCGCGCCTGTCGTTCTGGCCAATGTCGACTTCGGGCCGTTTTCCGACCAAGGCGTCAACGCATACGTGAACGATTCTGAAATGCGGGATTCCTTGCTGGGAATGAGCTATCTCAACCGGTTTGATCGCCTTGAAATCAGCAACGGGCGCATGGTGCTTGAACGCTGATCAGCGTTCGGCCTTCTTTTCCCAGACACCGGATTCCTCAGACCAATATTGCGCCGAGCACCCTGCATCCGTCAGCGCCTTCCATTGAACGCGCGCATGCTGAACGGCGGCACCATCAGCCCCATCAAACAGGACGCAGACGCGCTCTAGGGCGTTTACCTCATCCGCGGTGATGTCCGCGCCGTGGACCGTCATCAAACAGGCCGAATTGTTCAGGTTTTTCATCCCGCAGGTCAGCAAAACAGGCTGATCGGCTGCGGTTTCCGATGTGTCCAAACCATGGGGAAGAAACCCCTCTTCGGGATGTTTCCACAGGCTGTCGTCCAACCGCGCGATGCCTTCCAGCGATGCCCCGCGCACAGTCACGCGCCACCCGGCGCCCAATGCCTTGCCCAAAAGAATGGGCAAGGTGTGTTCCAGCGGATTGCGCGTCAGATGATAGAAATAGGCCGCGCCCATCAGTCCTGCTCGTAATGGTCCGCGACCAAACGGTTCAGCGCCATGACACCCCAACCAGTTGCGCCTTTGCCTGACAGCAGACGCTCAGATGGTACGTGGGCCACGCCCGCGATGTCGATGTGGATCCACGGCGTTTCATCTTTGACGAAGCGTTTCAAGAATTCCGCCGCCGTGATCGTGCCTGCAGGGCGACCGCCTGAGTTCTTAACATCTGCCAAAGGCGTCTTGATCAGCTCGGCATAGCCGTTGCCCAAAGGCAGACGCCATGTGCCCTCGCCCTCTGCCGCAGCGGATTTTTCGTAGGATTTGGCGAACTCTTCATCATTGGCGAAATAAGCCGCGTTGTCGTGCCCTAGCGCGATGATGCAAGCGCCTGTCAGCGTCGCCAGATCAATCATGCCTGCAGGTTTGAAGGTTTCCTGCGCGTACCAGAGCACATCGGCAAGAACCAAACGCCCCTCTGCATCCGTGTTCACGATCTCGATCGTGTCACCCTTCATGGACTTCACGATATCGCCCGGACGCGTCGCCTTACCGTCCGGCATATTTTCAACGATGCCGACCAGACCGACGACATTGGCCTTGGCTTTGCGCAAAGCCAGCGTCTTCATAACACCGGCCACAACGCCCGCGCCGCCCATGTCCATGGTCATGGTTTCCATGCCGGCCGAAGGCTTGATCGAGATGCCACCCGTGTCAAAGACAACACCTTTACCGACCAACGCCAATGGCGCTTCGTCCCCGCCGCCATTCCATTCCATGACAACCAGTTTGGCCGGGCTTTCGGACCCGATGCTGACCGACAGGAACGATCCCATGCCCAGCTTTTCCATGTCGGCCTCTTCCAACACGGTCACCTTGACGCCCAAAGACTTGAGCGCCACCAGACGATTGGCAAATTCGGTGGTGGTCAAAACGTTGGCCGGTTCATTGACCAAATCACGTGTAAAGGTCACGCCTTGCGCAATCGCCAGTGCTGTTTCGGCTTTCGGCGCGACCTCATCGGGTTTCGAACAGTAGATGACAGCCGCCGCCAGCGGATCGGCCTTTTCCGATTTGTGATCGGTGAATTTGTACCCTTTCAGAGCAACACCCAAAGCGACGTCTTCGATCCGCGCTGTAGATTCGGCCAAGACAGCAACAGGGCTGCCGCCTGCCAATTTCGCGATAGTCGCCCCTGCCTTGCGGGCTTCTTCCTGCGCGGGCCGGCGCGGCAGTTTGATCACCATAAGGGTTTCAGCGGCCATCCCCGTCGGAAAGCCCAGCGAAATGGCATCACCAACCGACAGTTTTTCAAAACGATCAGACCCGACCACACGTGCAATCGCCCCCTTTGTCAGCCGGTTCAGACGCCGCGCGCCGGGGCTCATTTTGCCATCTGCTGGAATGAAGACAGATACAAAGCCTTCGGTTTCAGCCAACAGATCAAGATCAACTTCGGCAAAAGAAATATCGCGCAGTTCGGTCATGGAACTCTCCCGGTTCGAATTGTTTCGAACAGAGGTAAGGCGCTTCACCGCCGATGACCAGACCGACCTTTTACCTTCTCACGCAATCAGCTAGGGTCGCGCAACAAAACACCGTGGTCTTGGGGGGGTCACTTGGCAAGATTCGACAGATACGTGCTGTCGCGCTTTGTAATGCTGTTCGGCTTTTTCGCGCTGGTGCTTGTCTCAGTGTACTGGCTGAACCGTGCCGTGATCCTGTTCGACCGCCTTATTGCGGACGGTCATTCAGCGGCGGTGGTTCTAGAATTTACCGCCCTTAGCCTGCCGAACGTGGTGAAACTCGTCCTGCCAATTGCTGCATTCGCAGGCACGGTATACGTGACCAACCGCCTAAGCGCGGAATCGGAACTGACCGTCGTTCAAGCCACAGGGTTTTCACCGTGGCGTTTGGCGCGCCCTGCCCTGTATTTCGGGCTTCTTGTTGCGGTGATCATGTCTGTTCTGACGCATTTTCTGGTGCCACAAAGCCTTGGACAATTGCGCCAGCGCGAGGTTGAGCTGTCGCGTTCCATCAGCGCTAAACTGGTGCGCGAGGGCGTGTTTTTGCACCCCGCCTCTGGCGTGACATTCTTCATTCGCGAAATCACCGACGATGGCGAACTGCGTGACGTTTTGCTGGACGACCGCCGGACGGAGGACCGGACCGTCACCTACACGGCGCAGTCCGCCTACCTGCTGCGGGTCGAAGAAAGCGTACGACTGGTCATGGTGAATGGTTTGGCGCAAACGCTGAACAAGGAAACAAACCGTCTGTCTACGACGCAGTTTGACGACGTGACCTATGACATCACCGCGATGGTCTCGGGCCGTGTCGGACGTGTGGAGCGTCTTTATTCGACATCGACTTGGCGCTTGCTATTCGACAAGGATGCCGTCGCTGAAGAAACCAAGTCAACCTTGGGCGAAGTTGGCGAAGAATTGCATATGCGGTTCCAGCAACCCCTATTGGGTCTGGTCGCGGCGATGATCGGGTTTTCGTCCCTGATGATCGGCGGCTATTCACGGTTCGGCGTTGGCAAGCAGATCGTTTTTGCCATTTTCCTTTTGGTGGTCGTGAAACTGGTCGAAGGATCAATCGTCACGCCAATCCGCAGTGACGAAACGCTTTGGCCCTTGATTTACCTTCCCAGTCTGGTGGGGTTTGGCATGGTCGCGGCCCTTCTTCATAGTGCCAGCAAACCCTTCCGGCCTGCCCGTCGTCGTAAGGACCATGACGAGGTGCCAGCATGACCCTGCATCTCTATTTTGCCAAACGGTTTCTTTTCGTCTTTCTGGGCATTCTGACAGTCTTTTTCCTGTTCCTTGCCCTATTGGATCTGATCGAACAGCTACGGCGGTTTGAGGGCGATGCAGCTTTTGGATCGGTTCTACAACTGACACTGCTGAACATCCCGTCTTCGATATATGAAATGATGCCACTGATCGTGATCCTTTCCTCTATCGGCGTGTTCCTAACATTGGCGCGCAGTTCGGAACTGGTTGTGGCGCGGGCAGCCGGGCGGTCCGGCCTGCTCTGCATCGCAGGCCCTGCTGTGGTGGCGCTGTTGATCGGATTTGTGTCCGTCGCCGCGTTCAATCCGATCGTTGCCGCGACAAGCAAGCAATACAGCGAACTTTCCGAGAAGCTGGAAAATGGCGGACGCAATGTTCTTTCGATTGGGGCCGAGGGTCTTTGGCTGCGCCAAGGCGACGATGAAGGACAAACCGTTATTCACGCCGCACGCAGTAGCCCGTTGGCCACGACCCTGTTTGATGTCAGCTTTCTTGCCTATGACAACGAAAACGGTCCCTTCCGCCGTATCACCGCGCGTTCTGCGAAACTTCAGGACGGTGTCTGGCAAATGTTTGGCGTGAAAATCTGGGATCTGGGTTTGGGCGGAAACCCAGAGGCCAATGCCACCAACTACATCTCTTATGAATTGCCATCGACGCTTACCGCTGAAGGCATTCGTGACCGGTTTGGCAAACCATCTTCGGTGTCGATCTGGAACATGCCCAGCTTTATCGCGGGGCTTGAAACTGCTGGTTTTTCGGCCATCCGTTATGCTGTCTGGCTGAATATGGAACTGTCCCGTCCGGTCTTTCTTCTGTCCCTCGTTCTTGTTGGGGCGGCGTTCACAATGCGGCACACGCGGTTGGGGAACACAGGCATTTCCGTTCTGACTGCGGTTTTGGTCGGATTTGGTCTTTACTACATTCGGAACTTCGCCCAAATCCTAGGTGAGAACGGCCAGATCAACATGATCCTGGCGGCATGGATACCCCCCATTGCATCATCGTTTCTTGCATTGGGGATCATCCTACACCGAGAGGATGGCTGATGCGGGCCTGGTTACCAGTTGTTGTTTTGCTTGGCCTGATGTCGCCGGTTTTCGCGCAAACAACGAATACATCCAGCATCGAAGAGCCCGTACCGCCCGCCTTGCTTCTGGCCGATCGGGTTTTTGTGGAAGACGGCAGCCGCCTGATTGCCGAGGGCAACGTCGAAGCGCTGTACGAAGACACACGCCTGAACGCGGACCGTATCATATATGACCAGACCGCCGGTACACTGCTGATCGAGGGTCAGGTTCGGATCACAGACCCCAACGGCAACATTTTTCTGGCCGACAGTGCCGAAGTTGATGCCGAGTTGAAAAACGGTCTGCTGCGCGGAGCACATGTTGTACTGGACGAACAGTTGCAGCTTGCTTCGCTTGAGGCACGTCGTGTCGACGGGCGCTATACGCAGATGTCCAAGGTGGCCGTGACGTCCTGTCAGGTCTGCGGGCGCGATCAGGTTCCTCTTTGGCAAATTCGCGCGCGTCGTGTGATCCACGATGAAGTTGAAAAACAAATTTACTTCGATGAAGCGACCTTTCACATCCACAAAATTCCGGTGTTTTACGCCCCTCGCCTGCGCATTCCCGATCCAAGTCTGAAACGTGCGCGGGGCTTTCTGACACCGTCGATCCGGTCCTCCAGCCTTTTGGGCGTGGGGATCAAGCTGCCTTACTTTGTGCCGCTGGGCGATCATCAGGACCTGACGTTCACACCCTATCTGTCGCCCAATACCCGCACGCTGGAAACGCGCTATCGCCGCGCATTCCGGTATGGCGACATCGAAATAAACTCCGCCATCAGTCAGGATGACCTGACGTCTGACAACTGGCGTGGATATGTGTTTGGCACTGGCCTGTTTCGTCTGCCGCAGGACTTCAAGCTGAAGTTCGACTTCCAAACGGCCAGCGACGATTCCTATCTGGACACCTACGGCTATTCCGGCTCTGACCGGCTAAAGTCCTCAATCGAAGTCAGCCGCACGCGTTTGGACGAATATTTCAGTGCAGGCGTCATTCGCTATGAATCCCTGCGCGTGTCCGAAGACGATGATACCCAGCCTGCCCTGATTTTCGACGTCGAATACGAAAAACGGCTGCATCCCAAGGCTTTGGGTGGGGAAATCCGTCTCGGGTTCAACGCGCACCACCACTATCGGACCTCTACTCTGGATGTTGATGGCAGTGACGATGATACATTGGTTGACGGTCGAGACATGACGCGCATCTCGACCGAGATGTCATGGCACCGTCGCTGGACACTGGCCGGAGGTTTTCGCGCCGGAGTGTCCACCTATCTTTGGGCCGACCGCTATATGGTCGCCGAAGACGCAACGTCGCTCTCCGACGCGCAGCAGATCACACCTGCCGCCGCGGTCGAGCTGCGCTGGCCTTGGCGGAAAACAGGTGCTGACGGTGCGCGCTATCTGATTGAACCGGTGGCGCAGGCTGCCTGGGTCGGTGGCGAAAACCTGAATGTGGCCATCGACGAATCCACACGGGTCGAATTCGACGAAGGCAACTTGCTGGCCCTGTCGCGCTTCCCTGCGCAAGATCGCCGCGAACGTGGGCGCATCACAGCCATTGGCGTTCGCTGGTTGCGCGACACATCGGTTGGTTGGTCGGCAGGCCTGACCATGGGCAAGATTTTCCGCGAAGACGAAGATGATGTGTTCTCACGCTCCTCAGGCCTTGCGGGCACATCTTCCGATTTGCTTGTGTCGGGCTTTGTCCGCCATTCCGACGGTTTGATGTTCGGCGCACGCGGCCTGATCAACGAAGACGGTTCGGGCCTAAACAAGGCGGAATTGCGCGGCACGTGGGAAAGTGATCGCATTGACCTGTCTGCATCTTATATCCTCTTGGTCGAAGACGCGCTGGAAGAGCGTGACGCGGCGCAATCGGAATGGAGTTTTGACGGCGAATACCAGTTCAATCCCAGTTGGGCTGGCAGCAGCTACATGCGTTATGATGTTGCCGACGATCGTCTGGCCAAGGCAGGTTTAGGCCTGACTTACAGCACAGAATGCGTCGGTGTGAATTTTTCGGTCTCGCGCCGGTTTGCCTCTTCCGCTAACGTTGAGCCATCTACAGATTTCGGGCTCACCGTTTCGCTAAAAGGATTTAGTACAGGCGGCAGCGCCAAGGAGTATCGTCGAACATGTTCGAGCTTTTGAACCGCAAGAAAAACCACCGCAAAGCAAGCACCGCGATTGCAGTACCAAACCGCGGACGCGCCTTGTTGACAGCGGGATTGGTGACCGGTTTGTGTCTGATGGCCGCCGGCGCATTCGCGCAGCAAGGGCTGTTTTCGCCGGTCATCAAGGTCAACGAACAGGCGATCACCGGCTTTGAATTGCAGCAACGCGCGCGCATGCTGCAGGTTCTGAATGCCCCCGGCGACATCAACACACTGGCGCGTGAACAGCTGATCGACGACCGTCTGCGCCTGCAGGCCGCGTCTGCCGCCGGTTTTGCACCGTCAGAGGAAGAAATTCTGGCTGCAATGGAGGAATTCGCTGGTCGCGCGAATCTGACCCGTGAAGAGTTCACCAAAGCGCTGGCTGGTGCTGGTGTTGATGTCACCACGTTCCGCGATTTCGTGCGAGCAGGCGTCGCTTGGCGCAACTATGTGCAGGCACGGTTTGGCGGTGAATCGAACGTGTCGGAAGCGGAAATTTCCCGCGCGCTTTCCAGCTCGGCGAACGGATCGAACGTGCGCGTGCTGATCTCGGAACTGATCATGCCCGCACCGCCGCAGCAGGCCGAGGCCGTGCGCGCCCGTGCCGAACAGATTTCTCAGTACACGTCTGAGGGCGAGTTTTCTGCGGCGGCCCGCAAATATTCCGCGACAGCCAGCCGTGGCGCCGGTGGCCGCCTTCCGTGGCGCGAATTGACAGAACTGCCGCCTGCCCTGCGCCCCATCCTGTTGGGTCTTGCACCGGGCGAAGTGTCTGATCCGCTGCCTATCCCGAACGGCATCGCGCTATTCCAGCTGCGCGCTATCGAGGAAACAGGCTATACCGCACCGGAAGTGGCCGCTGTCGAATACGCCGCCTACTACATCCCCGGCGGTCGGACAGCCGAAACGCTGGCCAAAGCACGTGTAGTAGCGTCCAAAGTCGACCGTTGTGACGACCTCTATGGCATCGCTAAAGGCCAACCGGCTGAAGTTCTGGATCGTCAGAGCCTGCCGCCCTCGGAACTGCCCACCGATGTTGCGTTTGAATTGTCCAAGCTTGATCCCGGTGAGATTTCCACGGCGCTGACACGGTCGAACGGTCAGACGCTGATGGTTCTTATGCTGTGTGGCCGGACCAATGCGATTGCCGAAGACGCGGATCGTGAAACGCTGGCGCTTGGCCTGCGTAACCGTCGTCTGGGTTCCTTGGCTGATGGCTACCTCGCGCAGCTGCGTGCCGACGCCTATATCACAGAGTGACCTTGCCCAAGCCTATTGCCCTGACCTGCGGCGAACCTGCTGGCATCGGCCCTGAACTGGCCGTTGCCGCGTGGCGTCTGCTGGGCGGGCACATTCCCTTTGCCTATCTTGGCGCGCCCGAGCATCTGCCGGAAGATACGCCTGTTCAGATCATCAGTGACCTGTCCGAGGTGCCTGACGCTGTCACGCAAGGTGTGCCAGTATTGCCCATCGCATTCGACGGGCCAAGGGTCGCGGGCAAGGCGCAGCCGCAACAGGCACAAGGAGTCATCGACGCCATCGAGACCGCTGTGCGCCTAGTTCAGTCCGGCGACGCATCGGCCATCTGTACGCTGCCTATTCACAAGCAGGCCCTGCAGGAAGGTGCCGGTTTTGCCTACCCCGGCCATACCGAGTTTCTGTCCGCCTTGGCCGGCGGCGCCGATGTTGTGATGATGCTGGCGTCCGAGCAATTGCGCGTGGTTCCTGTGACCATCCACATCCCGATCAAGGACGTTCCCGACGCACTGACAGCAGACCTGTTGGAAACGCGTATCCGGATCACATACCGCGCGTTGAAAGATCAGTTCGGCATTGCCGATCCGCGACTTGCCGTGGCCGGTCTGAACCCGCATGCGGGCGAAGGCGGACGCATGGGGCGCGAGGATCTGGATATGATCCTGCCTGTGATCCAGAAACTGGAAGACGAAGGCATGGCCATCGCTGGTCCGATGTCAGCAGATACGATGTTCCACGCCGAGGCACGTCGCCATTATGACGCTGCGATCTGCATGTATCACGATCAGGCGCTGATCCCGATCAAGACGCTGGATTTTGACAAAGGCGTCAATGTCACGCTTGGCCTGCCATTCATCCGGACGTCGCCCGATCACGGAACTGCCTTTGATATTGCGGGCAAAGGGTTGGCTAATCCGTCTTCGACTATTGAGGCGCTGAAGATGGCGTGGCACATGGCAGGTGGATCGTTCTGATCCATTCCGCGCGCATCAGGTAGGACAGACACATGGCTGGTATCGACAATCTTCCCCCGTTACGGGACGTGATCGCGACACATGGGCTGTCTGCGCGCAAATCTTTGGGCCAGAACTTTCTGTTGGACCTGAATCTGACCGCAAAAATCGCGCGTCAGGCAGGTGATCTGACCGAAACCGATGTGCTTGAAATTGGCCCGGGCCCCGGTGGTCTGACCCGTGGTCTTTTGGCCGAAGGCGCACGCAAGGTGCTGGCGATTGAAAAAGACCATCGTTGCCTGCCCGCCTTGGCTGAAATCGCAGCGGCCTATCCCGGTCGGCTGGAAGTGATCGAAGGTGATGCGCTCGAAATCAATCCGCTGGAACACCTGACGCCCCCAATCCGCATTGCGGCCAACCTGCCCTACAACGTGGGGACTGAACTGTTGGTGCGCTGGCTGACGCCGAAAGAATGGCCGCCGTTCTGGTCCAGCATGACGCTGATGTTCCAACGCGAGGTCGCCGAGCGCATCGTCGCAACGCCCGGATCAAAGGCCTATGGCCGTTTGGCTGTGCTGTCCCAGTGGCGCAGCGATGCGCGGATCGCGATCAGCCTGCCACCCGGTGCCTTCACACCGCCACCCAAGGTGTCGTCTGCTGTCGTCCATCTAACAGCCCTACCCGCGCCGCGGTACGAGGCCGATGCCAAGACATTAGAGTACGTCGTGGCGAAAGCATTCAACCAGCGCCGCAAGATGCTGCGTGCTGCGTTGAAAGGTGTTCATCCGGATATCGAGGATTTGCTGACCAGTGCAGGTATTTCGCCGACAGAGCGCGCCGAACAGGTGTCACTGGAGCAGTTTTGTGCTTTGGCCCGCGCATTGAAAGACGCACGGGCCTAGATCACTTAATCGGCCGCGTCTGCAACAGGTGCATCGGACGCGTCTGTCTCTTTCGGCTCGGGCTTTTTCCGCGGCTTGCGCTTGGCCTTCGGCTTGGGCTCAGGCTCGGCCTCAGCGGCGCTTTCAGGCGTATCCACCAGATTGGAATCGTCGTCGTCGCTCAGATCCAGAACGTCTTGTTCAATCGCAGGTTTGTTGCGGTTGTTCCGACGGTTGTTCTGGCGCGGAGCGTTTTCTTTGCCCTGATCGGTTGACGGCTGCTCATCGGACTGAGGCTGCGCATCATCTGAGGACTGGTTGTTGTCCCCACGTTCACGATCACGCTGTGCCTGACGTTCGCGGTTCTCACGCTCTTGCTGTTCGCGGCGCTGCTCTTGTTCGCGCTGCGCTTCGGACAGAAGGCGCATGTAATGTTCAGCGTGCTGCTGGAAGTTTTCAGTGGCAACACGGTCGTTGGCCAACTGAGCGTCCCGCGCCAGCTGATTGTATTTATCGATGATCTGCTGCGGTGTCCCGCGAACCTTACCGTCCGGACCGGACGAGTCGAATACTCGGTTAACTACATTGCCCACCGAAGAACGATTGCGGTTCGACTTCGACCGCGAGCGTGATTTGGAAGATCGCATCTTTGTGCTTCAGTCCTGTTTTGACTGTTATCGTGTCCCCGTTCGCAGGCGTAAAAAGCGCCTTATCGGATCACACCACTTGTCTGGCTTGCTGTCAGGCGGGACAAAAAGCGTTCGTCCAACGACCTAACAGGTACTGAGTAAACATGTCAGGCACGTTTTAACAAGCAAAAAACATGGTTTTAGAGCGTCTTTTAGCAATAAGTCGCACACTAACCGACCCAGACGCCCTGAACGACACGGTCGCGACCATCAAGATCGCAGGTGATCTGGACATTGTTAAAGCCGACCTTGCGCATCATTTCGGATACAGCCTGCCCTTGTGTTGGCCCGATCTCGACAATCAGGCGTCCGCCTTCCAACAAATGATGCGGCGCGCCAGCTGTGATGACGCGGTAGGCGCTCAGACCGTCCGAGCCATCGGTCAGGGCCATGCGCGGTTCGTGATCGCGGACTTCGGGTTCAAGGCCGAACATTTCGCTAAGCGCAATGTAGGGCGGATTGGAGACGATCAGATCAAAATACTGCTCATCTGGCCCCAAAGCCTCATACCAGGATCCGGCACGCAGCGTGCTACGCGGTTCCAATCCCAAGGCATTGCTGTTCCAATAGGCGACATTCAGTGCCTCGGGGCTTAAATCTGCGCCAACACCTTCGGCCGCTTCATTTTCCAAAAGCAACGTCAGTAGGATACAGCCAGAACCTGTGCCCAAATCAAGTACACGGCCGAATGGTGCGGCCAGTGCCGTTTCGATCAGCGTTTCGGTTTCAGGACGCGGATCGAGTACATCTTTTGAAACGATAAAATCACGGCCATAGAACATACGGCGCCCCGTCAGATGTGACACCGGCACGCGTTCGGTACGGCGTTCGATCAGAACACGATAGACAACGGTCAGCTCAGGATCGACATCCTCGGGCAGAAATAGCGTAAGACGCCCCATCGGAACTTTCAGGACATGGGCCAAAAGCCGTCTGGCATCGCGCCCTGCATCGGGAATGCCCGCATCGACCAGCTTTCTGGTCGCTTCCGCCAGAATTTCAGAACCGGTCATGTTCCCAAATCCGCCAGCAACGTTGCCTGTGCGTCTGCGGTCAGCGCGTCGATGATTTCATCGAGATCGCCCTGCATGATCTGATCCAGCTTATAAAGCGTCAGGTTGATCCGGTGGTCCGTCATACGACCTTGCGGGAAGTTGTAGGTCCGGATGCGTTCGCTCCGGTCCCCGCTTCCCACCTGCGCCTTACGGTCAGCGGAACGTTCGGAATCAGCCTGCTGGCGCTGCAAATCAAACAGGCGCGTCCGCAGAACCTGCATCGCGATTTCGCGGTTCCGGTGCTGGGATTTCTCGGAACTGGTGACCACGATGCCCGTCGGCAGGTGCGTGATGCGCACGGCCGAGTCCGTGGTGTTCACATGCTGCCCGCCCGCGCCGGACGACCGCATTGTATCGATCCGGATATCATTGGCTTCAATCTTGATATCAACGTCTTCCGCCTCTGGCAGAACGGCAACCGTCGCGGCAGAGGTATGAATGCGCCCACCGGATTCCGTTGCCGGAACACGCTGCACGCGGTGCACGCCGGATTCAAACTTCAGACGGGCGAAAACCGCATCGCCTGTGACCCGCGCGATCACTTCTTTGACGCCGCCCAGTTCCGTCATCTGTTCTTCGATCATCTCGAACGTCCAGCCGCGGCTTTCGGAATACCGCTGATACATGCGCAGCAAATCCGCCGCGAACAGCGCGGCTTCGTCGCCCCCTGTACCAGGACGGATTTCCAGAATGGCTGGGCGCGCATCGGCCTTGTCCTTGGGAAGAAGTGCGATCTTCAGCTTGTGCTCTGCCTCAGGGCGTGCGGCCTGCAATTCGCGCAATTCCTCTTGCGCCAGATCCTTCATTTCCGGATCGGCCAGCATTTGTTGTGCTTCGGCAATACCTTCTTCCAGCGCTTGCCAGTCGCGGATTTGATCAACGACAGGCTTCAGCTCGGCATACTCGCGACCAAGGGCGGCGATATCGCCTGCCCCAGAGGACATGCTGGCTTCGACAAATTCGAAGCGTTGCAGGATTTGGATCAGTCTATCTTCAGGAACCATAGGATGTTCTGTTCATGACCGTGTGGTTTTGGTCAAGGGCTGTTCGTGTGCTAGGATCAAAGAATGTTACGCGCTGGCATCATCCTGATAACGTGCCTTTGCACGGTGCCGCTGATCCCGGTTGCGGCGGATGTTGTCACACCCAATGGCACGACCATCCCGTGTTACTGCACAGACAGCACCGGCGGGCGCGTAGAACTAGGTGACAAGATTTGCCTGCATGTCGATGGGCGGAGCTTTACGGCGCAATGTCAGATGTCGCTGAACGTGCCCATGTGGCGGGAACTGCACGAAGGATGCGTATCGTCGCGCCTACTGCCCGAGCGTCGCAAGCCATCCATCGACACGCGCCTTATTGACCCCAAGGTCTGAGCGCCCGAACCGAAGGCGTGCGTACAGCTCGATATCCCCGTCCACCAGTTGAACAGTGGTGTAATCTGGAAAGCCCATCCACTTGGACCGCGTGATATAGGTCACGCGGCCTTCTTCGACAGAACCAGCAAGCTTATCGGTACGAGGCGATGAAAGGATGATGCGTTCAAGACGCGCCATCAGCTCTTCGTCGCCCTCAAAACGACGGCGCACGCCATCACGAAGATCCTGATCCGACAGAACCTGTGGATCAGTGTTCCAGATAGCAGGATCGGACGGCGCAAGCCGGATATAAGCCAAGCCGCCAATGACGACTGCGATTATCACCCAAAAGAACACTTTCAACTCTTCCCACCTGTTGTGCCGGTGTTATCGAAAAACCAGTGTCACTTATTCAGAACCACGACGCGTCCAGCCCCAGAGGCACAGGATTTCCATCGCCACATGCGCTCCGGCGACAGCCGTCGCACCAGTCGTATCGTAAGCTGGTGATACTTCAACCACATCACCACCCACAACGTTCAAACCGGCGATTTCCCGCAAGATCAACGCCGCTTGACCCGAAGTTAAACCGCCCCACACCGGCGTACCCGTACCCGGTGCAAAGGCCGGATCAAGGCAATCGATGTCAAAGGTCAGATAGCACGGGGTGTCACCCACGATGTCTTTGATTTTGGCAGCGACCGTATCGGGGCCTGCGCGATGCACCTCGGGGGCGTCGATGATGTTGACGCCCATTGTATCAGGATTTGTTGTGCGAATACCGATAGATACAGAGCGTTCAGGAATGATCAGCCCTTCTTTCACGGCCTTGTACACAAACGTCCCGTGATCAATCCTGTCCGGATCATCGTCGACCCAACTGTCGGAATGCGCATCGAACTGAACCATTGCGAGCGGCCCGAATTTTTCGACGTAGGCACGCAAGATCGGCAGAGTGATGAAGTGATCACCCCCCAACGTCAGGGACGCAGCACCAGCATCCAAGATGGTCTTGATGTGGCTCGTGATGCCCGCTGGAACAGTTGATGTTTTTGCGTAATCAAACGCCATATCCCCATAATCAATAACGGAAAATTCCGATAACGGATCGAAATCCCAACCGTAAGGCGGATCATAGGGTTGCAGACTCGACGCCTCACGGATCGCCCGTGGGCCAAAGCGGCAACCAGGCCGGTTTGTCACCGCTTGATCAAACGGAATACCCGTGACGGCCAGATCGACACCGGACAGGTCTTTGGTATAGCGACGACGCAGGAAAGATGGCGCGCCAGCAAAGGCGTTTTCATAGCTTAAACCACGCGCACTTTCACGCGTAAACGCATGATCAATCTGGTTTTTTGCGTCTTCCAGTGCCATTCATTCAGTCCTTATTCAGCGGCTGGCGTGTTTCAATGAGGCGGGCAAAAAAGCTTGCTCCGAGTGGCGTGATTTCGTCGTTGAAGTCGAATTTCGGATGATGCAGCGACGGACCGAGCCCCTGTCCGATCTGCAAATATGCCCCGGGTCGTGCATTCAGCATATACGAAAAATCTTCTGCGCCCATAGAGGGTTTTATGTCGTCAATGATGTTTTCGGAACCGCAAACCTCAGACGCGACAGCGACGGCAAATTCTGTTTGAGCCGCGTGATTGATGGTTGGCGGATAGGACTTCTGATAATCGATTTCCGCCGTTAAACAATAACTTGCCGCCTGCCCTTGAACGATTTCACGCAGACGCTTTTCGGCCATTTCCCTGATTGCAGGATCAAAGGTTCGCACCGTGCCCGCCAAAAGCACCGTTTCCGGCGTCACATTCTTGGCCGAGCCCGCCTGTACCTGCGTCAGCGACACGACAATAGCCCCCAAAGGATCGGCATTGCGCGAACTGATCGTCTGCAGCGCCATGCCGATGCTCAGGGCCGCAGGAATGGGATCAATGTTTTCATCAGGATGGGCCGCATGCCCGCCTTTCCCGCGCAAAACGATGTCAAAATCGTCCACAGCGGCCATGATCGGACCCAGACAGGTGCTGAACGTCCCGACCTCGCCATTCGGGTCAGTATGAAGGGCGTAAACCTCTTCGATGCCGAAGCGTTCCATCATGCCTTCGTCGACCATTAGACCGCCGCCGCCGATGGTTTCTTCTGCCGGTTGGAAAATCAGAGCCACCGTGCCAGAGAAGTTGCGCGTCTCGGCAAGGTATTTGGCCGCCCCCAAAAGCATCGTCGTATGGCCATCATGCCCACATGAATGCATTTTTCCGGCAATTTTCGACGCATATTCAGCGCCGGTCTCTTCCTCCATCGGCAAGGCATCCATATCGGCGCGAAGCCCTGTCACGCCGCCTTTTTCCTGCCCATGGATCAACGCCACGACGCCGGTTTCCGCGATGCCGGTATGGATTTCGTCGACACCGAATTCTTTAAGGCGCTCAACGACAAACGCCGCTGTGTCATAACAGTCCAGCCCCAATTCAGGGTACTGATGCAGATGCCTACGCCATCCCTTCATCTCTTCCTGATAAGCGGCGATGCGATTCACTACGGCCATGTCTGGACACTCCTTTGGTCGTGGTTCAGGCTTGTCACGACGATGAAGGAAGGGCAATCGCCATGAGCGAAAATTTGGTTCACAACTCTGAGGCCGGCATGGAACGTCTGCTTGAGATTATGCGCAGATTGCGTGATCCGGAAACCGGCTGCCCGTGGGATGTGGAACAAAGCTTTGAAACCATCGCCCCCTACACAATTGAAGAAGCGCACGAAGTGTCCGACGCGATCGAACGCAAGGCCTATGATGAGCTGAAGGACGAGTTGGGCGATCTTCTGTTCCAGTCTGTCTTTCACGCGCAGATCGCACAAGACATGGGGCTATTCGCGTTCAATGACGTTGTAAATGCCATCTCGGACAAAATGGTGTCGCGCCATCCCCATGTGTTTGGCGATGAATCAAACCAGAAGTCCGCAGAGCAGCAAACGAAAGACTGGGAAGCAGTCAAAGCCGCCGAACGCGCGGCGAAATCCGAAGGCGGCGTTCTGGACGGTGTCGCTATGGGCCTGCCGGCGCTGATGCGCGCTGTAAAACTGCAAAAACGCGCGGCCCGCGTAGGATTCGACTGGCCGGAAACCTCGATGGTTTTGGACAAACTGGTGGAAGAAGCACAGGAAGTGGCCCAAGCCATAAACCCAGAACATCTGGAAGAAGAGTTCGGGGACCTGTTGTTTGTGATGGCCAATCTGGGCCGCCATCTGGATGTCGATCCGGAAAAGGCACTTCGGGCGGCAAACGCAAAATTTACGCGTCGTTTTAAGTACATAGAGAAATCTTTGGCCGCTGACGGACGGCATCCTTCGGACAGTACACTAGAGGAAATGGACGCCCTTTGGGATGAAGCCAAAGCGCTGGATAAGGCTGGGCGAAATATTTCCGATTAATTTATTCGGGTATTGACCTGAGTTTTTTAGTCAGGCATTAGGCGAGGTAATCTAACACCCAATTGGAGTTACCCAATGACCCGTTATTCGATGACAGCTCTGGCCCTTGTTATGGCTGCAACCTCTGCCTCTGCGGAAGTGAACATCTACTCTCAGCGTCAGCCTGAACTGATTGCACCGATCACAGATGCGTTCACTGCAGCGACTGGCATCGAAACCAACGTTGTGTACCTCGACAAGGGTCTGACCGAACGCCTTCAGGCTGAGGGTGACCGTTCCCCCGCCGACATCATCATGACCGTCGACATTTCCCGCCTGAGCCAAGCAGTGGATGCTGGCGTCACACAAGCGGTTGAGAGCGACGTTCTTGCCGCGGCTATCCCGGCAGAGTTCCGTGATCCGGGCAACCAGTGGTTCGGCGTTACAACACGTGCCCGTATCGTTTACGCGTCCAAAGATCGCGTCGATCCTGCGGAAATCACAACATACGAAGATCTGGCCGATCCGAAGTGGGAAGGCAAAATCTGCACCCGTTCCGGCACACACCCCTACAACCTTGCTCTACTGTCCGCTGTGATCCATCACCACGGCTATGACGCGGCCAAGGAATGGGCGCAGGGCCTGAAAAACAACCTGGCACGCAAGCCCCAAGGCAACGACCGCGCACAGGTTAAGGCGATCTGGGCGGGCGAATGCGATATCTCGCTGGGCAACACCTACTACATGGGCAAAATGCTGGAAGACGAAGAGCAGACAGCATGGGCGAACTCGGTCAACGTTGTGTACCCGTCCTTTGCTGAAGGCGGCACACACATGAACGTATCCGGCGTTGCAATGACCAAAGCGGCTCCGCACGCAGAAGACGCAAAAGCATTCATGGAATTCCTGGCGTCCGACGAAGCACAGCACGTTTACGCGGAAACCAACTATGAATTCCCTGTCAAAGCCGGTGTAGATCGTTCCGAACTGGTTCAGTCCTGGGGTGATTTCACCACAGACCAAGTGAACCTGATGGATCTGGCAGCGTTGCGCGCTGATGCCCTGAAAATCATGGAAGAAATCAACTTCGACGGCTGATTTAGCAGCGAAGTCCCCGAAAGCCGCCGGTCACATCGCTGACCGGCGGCTTTTTCTTTTGCCTTTTCGCTTATGCCGGAACCGAGGCTTGTGTCATACGTTGATCAGAAAGATCCTTGTACAAGGCAGGCCCGTGAACGGACACGACGCACACAAACCGCATCACATCCCGCGACAGGGATGGTTCCAGATTGTGAAGCGCCTTTTTCAGCGCGTGACCGAAGACCATGTGTCGGTCGTGTCGGCTGGCGTTGCCTTTTTCGGGCTTCTCGCGATTTTCCCGTCATTTACCGCTTTGGTGTCCATTGCGGGCTTTTTCCTAGATCCTGTCGATGTGACCAACCAGTTGGACCAACTGGCAGAGGTATTGCCGCCCGACGCGGCGGGCATCCTTCAGGAACAGGTGCTGGACGTGGCCGGTGGCGATACGACGCGCACAGGGTTGGCAGCGCTGGTGTCGTTCCTTCTGGCGTACTACGGCGCCGTAAAGGGCGTAAAAACGCTGATGTCGGGCCTGAACGTGGCCTACGGCGAAAAGGAGAAACGCGGCTTTCTAGCCCTGAATCTGACAGCCGTGGGCATGGCGCTGGGTCTGATTTTCGGCGTTTTGGTGTCGACTGGCCTGATGATCGTTTTGCCCGTCGTTCTGAAGTTCTTTTGGATCCCGCCCGAAGTTGAAATGGCTGTCACGCTGGGCCGCTTGCTGATCGTGACTATTCTGATCGTCGGGGGTTTTTCGTTTCTTTATCGCTATGCACCGTCGCGGCGCAGTGCAAAGTGGCGCTGGGTGTCACCAGGCGCACTGATAGCGACGGTTTTGTGGATGATCGCCACAAACGCCTTTTCTATCTATGCGCAGAACTTTGGCACCTACAACGAAACCTACGGGGCGTTGGGCGGTGTGATTGTGCTGCTGACGTGGCTTTGGATGTCGGCCTACATCGTTCTTCTGGGGGCCACCCTGAATGCCGAGATGGAACATCAGGCGCGTCCGGACACTACTGTGGGTGAAGAACGCATTCTGGGCCAACGGGGCGCTGTGAAGGCCGATACGCTGCCCGACGGCGAACCGACGACCTGACAGAAAACCATCTGACAAAAGAAAACGGCGCTCTGAAACCAGAGCGCCGTTTCTACTCGGATCAAAGAAAGGCTTATGCCGCTTCTTTGATGAACTTTACCGCGTCGCCGAAGGACTGAATTGTTTCAGCCGCGTCGTCGGGGATTTCGATGCCGAATTCTTCTTCGAACGCCATTACCAGCTCAACAGTGTCAAGGCTGTCTGCGCCCAGATCGTCGATGAAGGAAGCGCCTTCGACGACTTTCTCTTCTTCAACGCCGAGATGTTCGACCACAATCTTACGCACGCGATCTGCGATATCGCTCATGTTCTTTCCTCACATTTCGTTTGGGCCGTGTCGCCCATGTTGCCCAAAGCCCATATGGGCTGGAGCGATTTACCCTTGCGGGCGGTTGTCCCCCGAAAAGACAAAGGCCGAAGCCCCCACCCCCATCGGGCTTTAAAACTGCGAGCGCCTATAGCACAAGCGCTCAGTTTGGCAAACGCTTTCCCGACATTGCGGGACCGACAAAGCGGCCAGCGTTGTTACAACATCGCCATCCCGCCGTTCACATGCAAGGTCGAGCCGGTCACATAACCGGCCTCGGGGCTTGCAAGATATAGAACAGCAGCAGCGATTTCTTCAGACGTGCCCATACGGCCCGCCGGAATTTGCTGAAGGATGGCAGATTTCTGATCATCGTTCAGTTTGTCAGTCATCGCGGTTTCGATGAAACCGGGTGCAACAGAGTTTACAGTGATACCACGGGACGCGACCTCATAGGCCAGCGACTTGGACATGCCGACCATACCGGCTTTCGCGGCCGCATAGTTACCCTGACCCGGGTTGCCAGTTGCACCAACCACGGACGAGATATTCACGATACGGCCCCACCGGGACTTCATCATGCCGCGCAGCACGCCTTTGCACAGGCGGAACGTTGCGGTCAGGTTGACCTCAAGCACCGCGTTCCATTCGTCTTCGGACATGCGCATGAACAGGTTGTCGCGTGTGATGCCAGCGTTATTGACCAGAATGTCGACAGCGCCCATCGCCTCAGCCGCCTGTTTGGGCAGCGCGTTGACTGCATCTGCGTCAGACAGGTTGCACGGCAGGACATGTGCACGATCGCCAAGGGTCGCGGCGAGTTCCTGAAGCGGCGCTTCGCGGGTGCCCGAAAGACCAACGGTTGCGCCAGCTGCGTGCAGCGATTTTGCGATCTCGCCGCCGATACCACCGGACGCGCCGGTGATCAGGGCGCATTTTCCTGTCAGGTCGAACATAATTTTCTCCTTCCCTGCGCGTTCAGCGCGGATCTTAATTCTTTACGCCAAAGCTTCTGCAGCCGCGGTCACGTCGGCGGGCGTGCCCACGGCACGGGTCGCAACAGACCGGTGGATGCGCTTGATCATACCGGACAATGCTTTGCCTGCTCCGATTTCCCAAGCCTCTGTCACGCCTTGCGACGCCATCCACTGAACCGATTCACGCCAGCGGACAGAGCCCGTGACTTGTTCGACCAACAGTTGACGAATGGTTTCAGGATCGTTCACCGCCTCGGCGCGGACGTTTGCAACAACAGGCACGGCAGGTGCGCTGATCGCAACCTCGGCCAGTGCCGATTTCATCACTTCGGCCGCAGGGGCCATCAAAGCCGAATGGAACGGTGCGGACACAGGCAGAAGCAACGCGCGTTTCGCACCCTTTTCCTTGGCGATCTCAACGGCACGTTCAACGGCGGCTTTGTCACCGGATACAACAACCTGTGCAGGATCGTTGTCGTTCGCGGCCTGACAGACATCGCCTTGCGCTGCGGCATCAGCCACTTCGCGCACTGCGTCCAGATCAAGGCCCAGAATAGCGGCCATGGCACCTGTGCCGACGGGCGTTGCCTCTTGCATTGCTTTGCCGCGGGTCCGCAGCAGACGCGCGCAGTCAGACACGGTTAGTGCGCCAGCAGCCGCCAATGCGGAATATTCCCCCAGCGAATGACCAGCAACATAAGATGCCGCCGAGATGGTCACGCCTTCGGCTTCCAGCGCGCGGAACGCGGCCAGAGAGGTCGCCATAAGCGCAGGCTGCGCGTTTGCCGTCAGGGTCAGTGTTTCAATGTCGCCGTCCCAGATCAGATCGCTCAGCTTTTCGCCCAGAGCATCGTCGACTTCGTCAAAAACGGCCTTTGCCACCGGATATGCATCGGCCAGATCGCGGCCCATTCCTACAGTTTGCGCCCCTTGACCGGGAAAAACGAAAGCTCGGCTCATCGTGTCCTCTTCGAATTTGTTTTAACCCCAATATCGGCAGTGACCCCGAGGCGCAACGCTTTGCACAGATGCACAGGGGTTGTGTGGTTGAAACAATTCCTGTCCTTGCAGCGTTGAACTATCTCAGGACTAACTGCAAAACCTGACCCAAGGTCACTTTGCCCCTATTTTTAACGAGGAATCGCATGCCAGCCCAAAACACCGCATTTCAATACGGCGCTGTCGCACGTTTGTTTCACTGGCTGACCGCATTGGGAATTTTTTTCCTAATCGCGAGTGGATTGATTGCCGAGGAATGGCCGTATGGCACCGAATCCGAACTGGCGACCAAAGTGACGTTGTTCTCGACCCACAAAACAATCGGCGTGCTGATCTTCTTTATCGCCTTGGCCCGTATCCTGTGGGCCCTGACACAGCCGCGCCCTACCCCGTTGCATCCTGAACGCAAGCTGGAAACGCTGGCCGCGGAAACCGTGCACTGGTTGCTTTACGGATCGATCCTGTTGGTCCCCCTGTCCGGCTGGGTCTATCACGCGGCAACGTCGGGCTTTGCGCCGATCTGGTGGCCTTTCGGTCAATCCCTGCCGTTTGTGCCCAAGTCCGAAAGCCTCGCGCATGTGGCGTCGACATTACACGAAGTGCTGAACTGGGTTCTTTGGGCGTCTGTTGCCCTGCATGTGGCGGGCGCAATGAAGCACCAGGTTGTTGACAAAGACCCGACGCTGTCGCGTATGACCAAGGGTGTTCCTGCTGGCACGACCGAAGCCCCTAAAACCAGCCACGCGTTCAGCGCCACGCTTGCGCTTGGCGTTTGGGCGGTGATGCTGTCGGCGGGCACAGCGATGGGCATGTTCGAAGAACGGGAACCACGTCCGACTGATGCCGCCGAATTGGCAGAGGTCGATAGCCAATGGACGGTTCAGGACGGCACACTGGCCATCACCATCCAGCAGATGGGCAGCGCGGTTGAGGGTACATTTGAACAGTGGACCGCCGATATCGCGTTCGAAGAACAGGACGCCCCAGGCAAGACCGGCGAAGTGACGGTCGAAATCGCAACTGGTTCGATCGCTTTGGGATCGGTGACATCGCAAGCGGTCGGTAGCGACTTTCTGGCGGTTGAAACCTTCCCGACCGCAGTCTTTCAGGCCGATATCCTGAACGTGGCCGATGGCTATGCGGCAGAAGGCACTTTAACGCTGAAAGGCGAGACCATGCCGGTGACGATGCCATTCCAGATGACCATTCAGGACGGGATCGCCACGATGGAAGGCCGCACGACGCTAGAACGCTTGAACTATGGCGTCGGTGAAAACATGGCCGATGGCACTCAGCTTGGACTGCGGGTTGATGTGTCGGTGAAACTGGTTGCCGAGAAAGCGGATTAAGCCCACCTTTGCCTGATGAAACAGGCCAAGCCATCCTCGGACTTTCACGCGTGCATTGTGAAAAATGGTCAGGTCGTCCTTACCCAAGGGCGGCCTGATACAGTTTTCCCGTGGTGGAGTTTCAGCAAATCCGTTCTGGCCGTAATCGCCCTGCGCGCAGGTGTCGATCTGAACCTGCCACTTCCCAACGCCACGTACACACTGCACCAGTTGCTGAGTCATACCGCCCGTCTTCCGTGTTACTGCGATCTGCCGGAATACCACATCGCGGTCGCTGCAGGCGAAACCGCTTGGGGCTTTGGAGATATGCAAGCGCGGGTCAGGTCCCTGCCCCAAATCAAACAGCCAAATTGGTGCTATTCGAATTATGGCTACGCGTTGGCCCGCCGTAGGATCGAAGACCTGACCGGCAAAAGCTTGGCCAAACATGTACAGGAGTTGGCCTACCACTTAGGGCTAAGCAACGTTTTCCTTGCTGAAACTACGCAAGAGTTTTCTAAGGTGCATTGGCCAGAAGCCAAACGATACGATCCCAAGTGGGTCTATCACGGATGCCTTGTCGGCACGCCTGAAGAGGCCGCATTGATGATGGATGCCATCGCCACTAGCCGCCTTTTGTCACCTGATCAGTTCAGAACGATGAACACCTGTATCGACCTTGGCGGTGCGCTAGAGGGTCGACCATGGACACGCTGCGGGTACGGATTGGGCGTGATGTCGGGGGTAATGGGCGACGCGGGTCGTGCGATTGGGCATTCCGGCAGTGGACCGTTTTCCAGCAACGCCGTGTACTATTTCCCTGACCTTCCTGAGCTAACAACCGTAGCAGTCTTTGGCCATGGTTCATTCGAGGGTCATTCGGAAAACCATATTCAGACGCTGATAAAAGAAAAAGCCCGCCATCCCTAAGGATGACGGGCACAGCGTGAGTGATACGCTTACTCGTTACTCAGCTTTCATCGCCTCGATGGAGATGTTCACCTTAACTTCGTCACCCACGTAGGGGGCGAACATGCCAAGGTTATAGTCGGTGCGCAGCAACGTTGTTGTCGCTGTGAAACCCGCCCACGGCTTGTTCGCCATCGGGTGGTCCATTGCTTGTGTCAGCGTGGCGTCCAGAACGACTTCTTTGGTGACGTCGTTCAGTGTCAGGTCACCAGTGATCAGGGCTGTGTTGTCGCCTGTAACCTCAATCGACTTGGACGTGAAGGTAACCATTTCATCTTCATCTGCGCCGAAGAAGTCATCGGCCATGAAGTGTTGGAAACGCTCTTCCCAGCCTGTCAGCATCGAGCGGACAGGGAAAGATACGTTTACAGAAGAGTTCGCAGGATCTTCTTGATCAAACATGATCTCGCCGGCGAAGCCCGAGAACATGCCGTAGGTCGTGGAAAAGCCCAAGTGGTTGTATTCGAACAGGATCTGGCTGTGGCTGGAATCAAGTTCGTACTTTTCAGGCGCAGCAAAGGCTGCGACCGGTGCCGCCATCAGTGCGAGTGCGAATGCAACAGATTTTTTCATCGTTTACTCCGGAACAAAAGTTATGTCCCAGAGATGTGCGCAATCGGACCAACCTACAATTCTAGGTTTTCCAACATGATCTGTGCGCGGATGAACGGAACTTTAAGTTTCTGTGCGCGCAATCAGCAAAAAGCCAATTCCTGCTGAAATTTCAACCACTGTCACACCGAATTTCATCAACAGCATAGACGCTGTCGGTTCAACCTGCGGTACGATCCACATCCCGACACCCGCAAGGCACAGAGCAACGCCGAAAAAAGCGGCGCAGGCTTTGATCCAGTTCACACCGGTGTATTCGCGGGATTGCGCTGCTTCAAAGCCGTGATCTACTGCACTCATCTGACCCACCTCGTGGTTTTGTTGTTTCTTAAACCTTTATTAAAAATGGCGACGAAACTTGGGCGTTCGGATGGAATCACGTAGGCCCGATTGCGGCGGCCCGACAGCCAACAACAGGCTTGTCTTCCGGTCATATCCATGTATATCGGGGCGTCCTTTCGCGGAACGTTATGAACCGCGCAGTCTCTCGTGGGTAGGTGCGGAAGGATGAGTAGCCTGCCCTATGAAATGCGCTTGAAAATGAACGGAGTTCACATGCCGCTATACGAGCATGTCTTTATCTCGCGTCAGGATTTGTCCAACGCGCAGGCTGAAGGTCTGATCGAACACTTCTCAACAGTACTGACAGACAACGGCGGTAAGGTCGTTGAGAACGAGTACTGGGGTGTTAAGACCCTCGCATACAAGATCAACAAGAACCGCAAAGGCCACTTTGCCTTCCTGAAAACAGACGCCCCCGCGGACGCTGTTCAGGAAATGGAACGCCTGATGCGCCTGCATGACGACGTCATGCGTGTTCTGACCATCAAGGTCGACGAACACGAAGAAGGCCCGTCGGTTCAGATGCAGAAAAAAGACGAACGCGACGGCCGTCGCGAGCGCCGCAACTAATCCCGAGAAAAGGAGCTAAGACATGGCAGCAAAACCATTTTTCCGCCGTCGCAAGGTCTGCCCGTTCTCTGGTGAGAACGCGCCCAAGATCGACTACAAGGACACAAAACTTTTGCAGCGCTACATCTCTGAGCGTGGCAAAATCGTTCCGTCCCGTATCACTGCCGTATCGGCCAAGAAACAGCGTGAACTGGCACGTGCTATCAAGCGCGCCCGTTTCCTGGCTCTTCTGCCCTACGCCGTGAAATAAGGAGACTGATCAATGCAAGTTATCCTTCTTGAACGCGTGGCCAAGCTTGGCCAGATGGGCGACGTCGTAGACGTTAAGCCCGGTTACGCACGCAACTACCTGCTGCTGCAGGGCAAAGCGCTGACAGCTTCGAAAGAGAACATCGCTCAGTTCGAAGCACAGAAAGCGCAGCTGGAAGCGAACAACCTGGAAACCAAGAAAGAAGCCGAAGCACTGGCTGAAAAACTTGGCGGTCAGCAGTTCGTTGTGATTCGTCAGGCGTCCGACGGTGGCAACCTGTACGGTTCCGTTACAACACGTGACGCAGCCGACGTTGCAACAGCCGAAGGCTTCACCCTCGACCGCAAGCAGGTTCTGATCCGCGCGCCCATCAAAGAACTGGGTCTGCACGAAGTAGAAGTTCACCTGCACCCCGAAGTTATGGTCACAATTTCTCTGAACGTTGCACGTTCCGAGGAAGAGGCCGAACTGCAGGCGTCCGGCAAAAGCATCCAGGAACTGGCTGCTGAAGAAGAAGCACAAGCAGAATTCGAAATCTCCGAACTGTTCGACGATATCGGTGCTGCTCAGATGGACGACGACGGCGAGGAAGCCCCCGCTGCGGAAGCCGCTGAAGAAGAAGACAACGCCTAATCAGGCCCGTCTTTTTCAAAATTTCGAAGCCGCGCAATGATTTGCGCGGCTTTTTTGATGCGCCAAACTGTCACTTTCGTCCCTCTGGCCGTCCATTGAATCACAGGGTAAGCCGAGCCTGACACACAGGCAGTGACCGAATGGAGTGAAACATGGCAAATACCCCCGAACGTGATTTCATTCGTCACGTCGTGTTTTTCAGCGCCAAGGATAAGCAGGACGTCGATCGGATCATGGCAGGCCTAGAGATGCTAAAAAACGTTCCGGGTGCACGGCACTTCGAAGTGCGCAGAAACCTTCGCGCCGACAGGTTTTCTGACGATGTCGACATCGTTTTGTACGCCGAGTTCGACGATGAAGACGCGCTAAAGGCCTATCATGCGCATCCTATCTATCAACAATGTATTTCGATTGTTCGCCCCTTACGCGATCTGAGAATTGCCGCAGACTTCTGATCATACCCGACAAAAGAAAAAGGCCGCCCAGTTGGACGGCCTTCTTTATTCTTAGATCCTGCTTGGATCTTATTCGTCTTCCAGAGCGTCCAGAGCTGCCTGAAGTTCGTCTTTGGAGACTTCTTTTTCAGTCACTTTCGCGCCTTCTACGATGTGGTCGATGACCTTATCTTCGAAGATCGGCGCGCGCAGCTGCTGTTGCATTTGTGCGTTTTGACGAACGAAATCAAAGAACTGACGCTCCTGACCCGGGTACTGACGCGCCTGCTGCATGATAACTTGTGTCAGCTCTGCATCAGACACTTCAACCTCGGCCTTCTGACCGATTTCCGCCAGCAGCAGACCAAGGCGTACGCGACGCTCGGCCAGTTTGTTGTGCTCGTCTGTCGGCTCGATCTTGTCGTGGTCGTGGCCCTGAACGTCAGGGTTTTCGTCGTGCCACAGCTGGTGTGCAATCTGGCCAGCTTCCGCTTCCACCAGGCTCGGCGGCAGTTCGAAGGTCACCAGACCGTCCAGCGCATCCAGAACGCCACGCTTCATGACAGCGCGTGCTGCGCCAACGTATTCGGCTTCCAGACGCTCGCGCAGTTGGCCTTTCAGTGCTTCCAGATCGTCCGCACCGAATTTCTTGGCCAGCTCGTCGTCGATTTCCGCGGCAACGGGCTTTTTCACAGCTTTGACAGTCACATCAAACACAGCGGGCTTACCTGCAAGGTTTTCCGCGCCGTACTCTTCGGGGAACGTCACTTCGACAGCTTTTTCTTCGCCTTCTTTCAGGCCAACCAGCTGCTCTTCGAAGCCGGGGATGAAAGAGTTCGAACCCAGAACCAGCGGGTAATCTTCGGCAGAACCACCGTCGAACGCTTCGCCGTCAACTTTACCAACGAAGTCGATGACAACCTGATCGCCGTCCTGCGACTTGGTGCCTTTTTTACGGTCCTGGAAGTCTTGCGCTGTTTCAGCAAGGTTTTTCAGGGCTTCTGTGACTTCGTCTTCGCTTGCTTTCGCAACCAGCTTCTCGACTTCGACTTTGGAAAAATCGACTTCGGGGATTTCAGGCAGCTTTTCGTAGCTCATCTCGACGTTGACGTCGTCGCCTTCTTTCCAGTCCTCGTTGGTCATTTTGACCTGAGGCTGCATCGCAGGGCGGTCACCCGATTCTTCGAAGTGTTTGCTCATGGCGTTGTCGATGGCTTCTTGCATCGATTCGCCCAGTACGCGCTGACCGAACTGCTTTTTCAGCAGCGCCATCGGCACCTTGCCTTTGCGAAAGCCCTTCATTTCCACTTCGGGCTGCGCTTCGGCGAGTTTCTCGTTGACCTTCGCCTCAAGCTCCTCAGCCGTCACTGTAATGGCGTATTCACGCTTCAGGCCTTCGTTCAGGGTCTCAGTGACCTGCATGTTCCGATCCTTTTCTCGTCCTTTGGTGCGGGTGGAGGGACTTGAACCCCCACGCCTTGCGGCGCCAGAACCTAAATCTGGTGCGTCTACCAATTTCGCCACACCCGCATAAACCTGTCGGGGCTGCGCCATGGCACAGCCCCTGTTCCGGCGTTCTCTAGCAAAGGAGGAAAGAGGATGCGAGAGGAAAAATTAGCTCACAAAGAACGCGACATTTACGCATTCTTGCCGTATTGTGACGAAAAAATGAGGCAGAACAGACAGGAATGCACCTATGGAACCGAAAACGGTCCGGTGCGCAGATGGGGATTCCCCAACGCGCCACGAATCTATCCAACGCCCAAATGCGCTTACTGCGGGGACAGTTGTCCTGACGCTTGATGGTGCATTGCCCGTTGAATTTCTTTCCCCCGGCGATCGTGTGATCACCCGTGACAGCGGCTTTGCCAAGCTGGTCGACATCAAAGTCACCAAGCGCAAGGTTCCCGCAGTGGGCATTCGCGCAGGTTCACTGGGTAATTCCCGCCCTGACCGTGACGCTGTGTTTCCCGCGTCCCAGAATATTCTGATCCGTGATTGGCGCGCCAAGGCGATCTTCGGTCGCGCTCAGGCACTGGTTCCTGCGTCGCGTCTGGTTGATGGCGAGTTTGTCAGCAATCTGGGTGACGTTGAAATGACGCTGTGCGAGCTGATCTTCGACACCCCCCACATCGTCTATGCCGACGGGATCGAGGTCGCTTCCTCGCAACTGGCAACAGTCGACGCGTAACGGATCGGGCCCCTTACTGGGGCCCTAATTCTTTCAACACCCTTGGAATCATGGCTGGAATATCTTCGGCGATTAATCCGGGCCCGAATGTCCGCGCGCACTCTGCATGTAGCCAGGCCGCATCGCAGGCGGATCGGAAAAGATCCCCGCCGTGCGCCCAAAGCCCACATATAAAGCCTGCCAGCACATCCCCTGACCCAGCGGTTGCCAACCAAGGTGCGGCATCCTGATAGACTGACGCACAGATTGCGACACGCCCATCAGGCGCGGCAATCACGGTGTCAGGCCCCTTCAACAAAACCATGCATCCGGCAGTTTTTGCAGCGTCGCGTGCGGCATCAACCTTGGAATAGGCAGGTCCTGACATCGCGGCCTCTGCAAGCTGCGAGGCAAAGTCAGGGAACAAACGGGCAAATTCGCCGCCATGAGGTGTCAGAATGCAGTCTTCGTGAAGGCCAGACAAAAGGTCATCAGGCACATCGGCAAACGCGCTTAGTGCATCTGCGTCCAGAACAGTTGGGCGCTTTGACGCCAAGGCCGCAGGAACCAAGGTTCTGGCACGTTCAAAACCCAATCCCGGACCTAGGCACAAAGATGAATAACGTGGATCTTGTAGCGTTTCGCCAAGATCGCGAGCATCGTCGATTTCAGTTACCATCAAAGATGTGATCGCCTGAGCGATTTCAGACAGGCTGCTTTTCGTGGCGCCGATGGTCACCAGCCCTGCCCCGATTCGCAGCGCCCCCATCGCCGAAAGTCGCGCGGCACCGCTTTTGCCCGCGCCGCCGGACAGCACCAAAGCATGACCGTATGAAAATTTGTGGCCGGTCGATTTGAGGATTCGATTCCGATCTGGTCGATCAATCAACCTGCACAACGGCTCATCCCAATCGTCGGCTCGCAGCCCAATATCAGAGCAAACCAGCGATCCGCAGGTTGCAGGCCCCTCTGCCAGAAAATGCCCAAGTTTGCGCTTATGAAAAGTCACCGTCAGGTCGGCCTGCAATGCCTGTTCGCCGATGACACGCCCAGAATCACTGCAAAGGCCACTAGGAATATCGACCGCGACGACTGCGCCACCGGCGTCACGCACATTGGCCGCCCATGTGTTCATCGGCAAAGCAACCGGACGCGTCAGCCCAGTGCCGAACAGCGCGTCAATCAGCAACGTCTGACCAGCAGGCAAATCCAAGGCCTCCGATAGAGGCGATACACTGCCCAACCCATCCCATAGCTGGCGATTGGCCAAAGCGTCCGGTGATGACGATGTCGGCGCGCCCAAGGCAAAAACGAGTACGTTCCAGCCGGCTTCTTTCAGCAAACGCGCAATGACATAGCCATCACCGCCGTTATTGCCCGGCCCGCACAGCACAACTGCCTGAGCAAAGGTCGCCTGACCGCCGGGCCATTTGTGCAGAATCGCGCTGACAACGCCCCTGCCCGCCCGTTCCATCAAGGTCAGTCCAGACACCTCATTGGCATCCATTGCTCGTTTTTCCATCGCCCGCATCTGGGACGCCGTGACTAGCTCATTTTTTGCCATAACGCCGCGATTCACTTTTGCCCATTTTTTGGTCGCATTGACTATTTTTTAATCTCGAAGCAGAACTCACACCGTGAATCGCTGCAATTTTGGTCATCCGTTCATTGTAGCCCGGAAAGCAACGTGGTCTGAGCGTTTCAAACACATCGGAAGGAGGCAAGGCATGAAAAAGATCGAAGCGATCATCAAGCCTTTCAAATTGGACGAAGTTAAAGAAGCTCTGCAGGATGCAGGCATTCAGGGTCTCTCGGTCGTCGAGGTAAAAGGCTTTGGACGTCAAAAAGGCCATACAGAGCTTTATCGTGGTGCTGAATACGTCGTCGACTTCCTTCCCAAGGTGAAGATCGAAGTCGTTCTGGACGACGATCAGGTTGACGGCGCGATCGACGCTATCATCAACGCAGCTAAAACCGACAAAATCGGTGACGGCAAAATTTTTGTATCGCCGATTGAACAGGCGATCCGCATCCGTACCGGTGAGTCCGGTTCCGACGCGCTTTAAATCCAACAACACACCAGACCCAGAAGACAGAAAGGGACTAAGGGAATGAGCAAGGACGCAGTTCTCAAGATGATCGAAGACGAGGGCGTCGAGTATGTCGACATCCGCTTCACCGATCCGCGTGGCAAGCTTCAGCACGTAACAGTAATGGCAGACCAGGTTGACGCAGACTTCCTGGAAGAAGGTTTCATGTTCGATGGTTCCTCCATCGCAGGTTGGAAGTCGATCGAAGCTTCCGACATGAAACTGATGCCCGACACAGACTCTGTCTACGTCGACCCGTTCTACGCAGAAAAGACAATCTGTCTGCACTGCTCCGTTGTTGAGCCCGATACAGGCGAAGCATACGACCGTGACCCGCGCGGCACAGCGCAGAAAGCGGAAGCGTACCTGAAGTCCTCGGGCATCGGTGACGTATCCTACTGGGGTCCGGAAGCTGAATTCTTCCTGTTCGACAACGTCAAGTATTCGAACTCGATGAACAAAGTGTCCTTCGAAGTTGACGCAATCGACGCAGCTTGGAACACAGACACCGACTTCGAAATGGGCAACATGGGCCACCGCCCTGGTGTCAAAGGCGGTTACTTCCCGGTCAACCCGACAGACGCTGCTCAGGACATCCGTAACGAGATGCTGTCCACAATGAAGCGCATCGGCATGAAAGTTGACAAGCACCACCACGAAGTGGCGTCCTGTCAGCACGAGCTGGGCATGATCTTTGGCACGCTGACCGAGCAAGCCGACAACCTGCAGAAGTACAAGTACGTCATCCACAACGTGGCAGACGCGTACGGCAAATCCGCAACCTTCATGCCGAAGCCGATCTACGGCGACAACGGCACAGGCATGCACTGCAACATGTCGATCTGGAAAGACGGCAAGCCGCTCTTTGCTGGCGACAAATACGCAGACCTGTCTCAGGAAGCTCTGTACTTCATCGGTGGTATCCTGAAGCACGCGAAATCGCTGAACGCCTTCACCAACCCGTCGACAAACTCTTACAAGCGTTTGATCCCGGGCTTCGAAGCCCCCGTTCTGCGCGCCTACTCTGCACGTAACCGTTCGGGTTGTGTACGTATTCCGTGGACAGAATCCCCGAAAGCAAAGCGCGTCGAGGCACGTTTCCCGGATCCGTCCGCGAACCCCTACCTCTGCTTCGCAGCTCTGCTGATGGCCGGCCTCGACGGCATCAAGAACAAAATCGATCCGGGCGAAGCCATGGACAAAAACCTGTACGATCTTCCCGCGGAAGAGCTGGCAGGTATCCCGACAGTATGTGGCTCGCTGCGTGAAGCTCTGGACGAGCTTAAAGCAGATCACGAGTACCTGCTGGCAGGCGACGTGTTCACAAAAGACCAGATCGACGGCTACATTGACCTGAAGATGGAAGAACTCGAAACATACGAGCACACTCCGCACCCGGTCGAGTACCAGATGTACTACAGCTGCTAATCAGCTTCTGTTGGTCAAATTTGAGAAAGGGGCGCTTCGTGCGCCCCTTTTTTCGTGTTCCGAATTAACACAGGTCATCGTGCGGCCTGAGTGGCTATCGGTTTGTGACAAAATCCAAAACGAAAACCCGTTAAATCTGGCAAATGACGGTACGTCGTTACCTTTTTTCGCCACGAAATGACCTTGGAACGCTCAGAATTGCGGACTGAATAGCCGTAAAGGGGCAAATTAAAGACATAAATTCCGAAAATTATATACCTCAGAAACAAGATAAAAAGTCTCGGGGAATTACAATGTCTGCCACATTCACTGCCACTCTGGTTCTGCCAAACACTGTCCTGCCTGCTACTGAGGTTCTTATGATCTCGGCCAAAAAAGCGATGTATTCCGTGGGTCAGCTAAAGATCGATACCGTCGAAACAATCAGCGGTGTTTGTCTGAGCTGCGCAGACTATTCCCTTGATTTTGTGCCGCAAATCTTTGCTGGCGAAACGCTGATCACCGTCCACCTGACACCGTCCAAACCTTCAGACGTGGCTGAAATGCAGTTGGCGCTGGCCCGTGTGACCGCTCTGCTAGCCGAACGTCACGAACCGGAATCCATCGTGTGGCTGGATACAAACATCCGCATCCCCACGGCTGATTTCCTTGACGCCATGGCCCCTGAAACACCCCAAGCGCAACAGCCGCGCCGTGTGACAGCCCAAGGCGCAACCAAGCGCCCTCGTCCAACTCAGACAGCTCAGGCGTCGCTTCCCGCAAACGTCAACGACTCCCCGGATGCGCCGCAAAAACACGATGCCCATATCCAGGCCTACGAGGCCAATATCCGTGACATGATGCTGCGCGATGCGAGTGAAAATGAATTGGCGGAATTTGAGGGCGACGCTCAGGAGAAATCCACAGAGGCGCGCCTTTCCGCATGGGCCGTGTCAATTGCCGTTGCCAGCTTCTCACTGCCATTGGCAGCGCCCGTTGTGATCTACAACGTTGCGCGTGGTGAAGACGTTCGTGTAGCATCTTTGGCAATGGGTTTGGTCGGTTTGTTTGCCACCCTGGACGTGCAAGGCACAATTTCCAGCCTTATGAGCTTTGCATAATCACTTTCGTGGGTCGCCAGCATTGCCTTCTGGCTTAAGCTGTATAAACCATCAACCCACACCTTTTAGGGGAGTTGTTTATGAAAGCCTCGGTCTCGGCAATTTTATTTAGCCTATTTGCAGCCACCGCATCGGCCGCACCTTGCAGCAATACAAGCGCGGGCTTTGATGCTTGGAAGGCAGATTTTGCGAAGCAAGCCCAAAAAGCGGGCGTGGGAAAACGAGGCCTTCAAGCGCTTCAATCGACCAAGTATTCGCAAAGCACGATCAACGCGGACAGGAACCAAAAAAGTTTCAAGTTGAGCTTTGAAAAGTTCATGCAAATCCGCGGTGCTGACACGATCGTCGCGCAAGCCCGCAGGAAGAAAGCGAAGAACCCGAATTTCTACGGGTCTTTGGAAAAACAGTACGGCGTGCCCGCAGGTATCCTTTTGGCGATCCATGGCATGGAAACAGGCTTTGGCGGGTTCATGGGCGACTCGTCCGTGGTATCGTCGATCACAACCCTTGCCTTCGACTGCCGCCGGTCAGAGTTCTTTATTCCTCATGCCATCGGCGCGTTGAAGCTGGTCGATCAGGGATCCATTACGATCGCGACCAAGGGCGCGAAGCACGGCGAACTTGGCCATACGCAATTCCTGCCCGGCAACGCCTTGCGCTATGGGGTTGATGGCAATGGCGACGGGGTTGTCGATTTCTACAACATTACTGATGCGATGGCTTCGACCGCGAATTTCCTGCGACAGAAAGGCTGGCGTCCGGGTGTTGGCTACCAACAAGGACAACCCAACTTTGCTGTTATTCAGGAATGGAATGCTGCAGGCGTCTACCAAAAGGCAATCGCAAACATGGCGGCACGTATCGACGGCTAAACTGCCCGTTTTTTGACATTAAAATCGACAGTTAAGGCCATATTTGTAACGTACAAAATTCTGGTCTTCGTCTTATTTTGCTCGCGAGACCGCCATGCAACCGCCATCTCGTCCGTTCGCCGGACTCCACATTCCCACTGCCGAGGGTGTGACCCTCGAGCGCTTTTTGCGCTGCGCTAAAGTCGTTCTTTCGGAACGTGACGGCGGCAGCGCAAAAGCGTCTGTTACGCATGGGGCCGTCGCAAGCGAACGGTTGATGGTAAAGGTCGAAATCCAGAAAATTCCTGGTGAAGGCGCACATGTCAGCTTTCAAATGGGGCGTCGTCGCGGCCATAAATCACCCGATCCAGAAACAATGGCCCGCATTCTCGCAGACATTGTTCTGCGCGCATCGACATTGGTCGAAGTCAGCGCCGTTGAATGGCTTCAACCGTCGATCAAGCTGGCACCGCAAGAGTTCCAGAATTCCATGCGCTACGTGTCCCCGAAACGCGGGATCAACATCCAGCAGCATGAGATGGAAGGCCAATCCGCCGAGGTCGACGAAGTCGAAGAAAACCTTGCCCGTCTTTTCCGTGAAACCGATCTGGGTGATGCAGATGCTGGTGAAACTAGCGGGACACACAGCGAATCGTGGGCGTCGACAGGTGGGAAGGAATCACCTGACACGTCAAAGAAATCGCTGGTAAAACGAGCCTTTCGTCGTATCCGAAAGAGCTAATTTAAGTAGATTCCGTCACATTCTTGCCCCATTGGGCCTCAACACCCGCGCGCTCGATCACAAAGGTATGGATCGAAAACAGAATGGCGCGGGTTTCCGGCAGCCGTATCAGACACTGTCTTTCAGATCGCAAGAAGGGTGCTGATTCACGAACCCATTTCGGGTGTTCCTTGCTGGGAATGGGTTGATGCAATGTCGGGTCTTCATCCCACAGTTTGTTGTAGCGCCAGACCGGGCGACCCGGCTGAATCCCGTCGAACAACCGCTGTACCCGCTTGGCAATGTCACCATTGTATTCGGCCACAGGCGCATGAATCGGGATCAACGGTTTGCCAATCTTTGCGCGTATGCTCCAACGCGCGGGAAAGCACAGGACAGCCGATATCAGAATGTGCTCCTCTGCCCCCTCCGGCTTTGTCAGTAGGCACAGATCCTCTTGCACGATCTGACCCAGCGTGCGGATTGGCGCGCTACGATCCAGCGTGATGGTAACACCATCGGGCCGCGTGACCGTATCATCGTTCCGTTGAAATCCCTCTGGCAGATTGTTCAGAACTGCGTCGAACAGTTCCTGTTCTTCCGCCTCAAAGCCATCGACACGCGCGATGACGACATCCGGCGTTTCAGCGATCAGGCGATCCCGTTCAGCCATCTGCGCAGCATAGGCGTCATCCACCATCAACCACGGCGCATCGTTCAACGGCTGGATACCGGGTAATTTGCGGTGCACACGCGGGTCGTAGGGGATCGTTTTCTGAAAGATATGAGTCGCTGTCATAGCCAAAGACTAGACACAAAAAGGGCGCGTAAGCGATTGCCAACGCGCCCTTTTCAGAAATTTCTGGATAATTAGCCGCGTGCGCGACCAACCAGCTTCCATGCAGCAGGCAGAATGATCGCTGCCAGAGCCAGTTTAAGTGCGTCACCAACCAGGAACGGTGTCAGGCCCCATTCCAGGATCGGCTTGTCCCAACCGTACAACATGCCCAGCCAGATCAGGCCCGGAACGTAGATCAGCGCGTTGCCGACCAGCATTGCGATGCCCATGCGACCGGCGGAACGGTCCCAACCGGCGCGGGCAAACATGCCCAGAGCAACAGTTGCCAGAACGTAGCCGACCAGATAGCCGCCTGTGCCGCCCATCATGTACTCGAGGCCGAATTTTTCAGCCGAGGAACCGGCGAAAACATCAAAGCCAAGCGCACCGATGATCATGTAGCCAAGAATGGTGACAAAGCCGAGGCGTGCACCATAGGCCGCACCGATTGTCAGAACGGCGAATGTGCCCATTGTGATCGGAACCGGCCACATCGGGATTTTGATTTTTGCAGCAATCGCAAGCATTGCGATGCCCGCAACGACCAGAAGAGCCTGCTTTGCGCGCAGTGCGGTACCTTCTGTGGCGCCGAACATGTCTACAAGGACATTCCGGTTCAGAACAGTGTTCATTAGAAGTCTCCTACCTACCATTTTCAAACGGTTGTGGCGTTATGTGCACCACAAAAGTCAAACGAGCAACCCGCCTTAGGTGCCACCCGCTTCCTTTCGCCGCGCTTCCTTCACTAGAAGCGACGACATTTTATAGTCTTTGCGCGGGCCCTTAACGATCCAAGTCGCGCCCCATACAGGCCAGTCTTTAAAGTCATATTCGACATCGTATTGATCGGGATCGCACCAATGTTCGGCATGTGGCGTCGCCTGTCCCAGCTTGAAGCGATGGAAAAAGCGCCCGTCGGAAAAATGCACATCGACACTATCGCCCGCATCCTTCCAAAGGTATTCCCGCGTTCCGTCCATCGCTGGTTGACCGGGAATTAGAACGGTCACTTCTTCGCGGTAGGACAGGCCCTCTGGGCATTCGGACATGATCAATACGCCGGACACGCGCCCGATTTGTCCGGTCAGCCTGTCATTGATGCGCCGGCTAAGCACCCAACGACCCACAAAATCGCCAAGAGACGTCGGAACGTCGGTTTGCTGTGGTCGCGATTTGGTTTCTGATGCCCCCAAAAGTAAGGCCTCTCTTGTCGATGCTGCACTTGCAGTCTATGACCCGCGCAAACGTCATGACAAGTCAGGAAAGGGCCTCGCGCAATGATCCCTCGTTATTCCCGTCCGGAAATGGTGGCCATCTGGGCCCCAGAAACCAAATTCAAAATCTGGTACGAGATCGAGGCACACGCCTGCGATGCACAAGCTGCCCTTGGTGTGATCCCGCAGGAAAACGCTGATGCCGTCTGGAAAGCCAAGGATGTCGAATTCGACGTGGCCCGTATCGACGAGATCGAAGCCGTCACCAAGCACGACGTCATCGCCTTCCTGACGCACCTTGCGGAACACGTAGGTTCTGAAGAAGCACGCTTTGTCCATCAGGGCATGACATCGTCTGACGTTCTGGACACATGTCTGAACGTTCAGCTGGTGCGCGCCGCCGACATCCTGATCAAAGATATGGAAGGCCTGCTGGCCGCACTGAAGAAACGCGCGATGGAGCATAAGAACACTGTTCGCGTCGGTCGCAGCCACGGCATCCACGCCGAGCCCACAACAATGGGCCTGACCTTTGCCCGCTTCTACGCCGAAATGGACCGCAACCTTGCGCGTCTGAAACTGGCCCGCGAAGAGATCGCAACAGGCGCGATCAGCGGCGCGGTTGGCACATTCGCCAACATCGACCCGCGTGTAGAAGAGCACGTCTGCGAAAAGCTGGGCCTGAAGCCCGAGCCGATCAGCACACAGGTTATCCCGCGCGACCGTCACGCAATGTTCTTTGCGACACTGGGTGTGATTGCGTCTTCGATCGAAAACGTCGCCATCGAAATCCGCCACATGCAGCGAACCGAGGTTCTGGAAGGTGCTGAATTCTTCTCGATGGGTCAAAAGGGCTCGTCGGCGATGCCGCACAAGAAAAACCCCGTTCTGACCGAAAACCTGACAGGTCTGGCCCGTCTGGTGCGCATGGCCGTTATTCCGGCGATGGAGAACGTCGCGCTTTGGCACGAGCGTGACATCAGCCACTCGTCGGTTGAACGCGCGATCGGCCCTGATGCGACCATCACACTGGACTTTGCGATTGCCCGTCTGACAGGCGTGATCGACAAAATGCTCGTGTTCCCGGAAAACATGCTGGACAACATGAACAAGTTCCCGGGTCTGGTGATGAGCCAGCGCGTACTTCTGGCCCTGACACAAGCAGGTGTCAGCCGTGAAGACGCATACTCTATGGTTCAGCGTAACGCGCTGAAAGTATGGGAAGAACGTGTTGATTTCCGTGAACAGCTTCTGGCTGATACGGACGTTGTTGCAGCGCTTGGCGAAGACGGCATCAACGAAAAATTCGACATGGACTACCACACCAAACACGTCGACACTATTTTCAAACGGGTGTTTGGCGAGTAAAGACGCCCACAAGCGCGCCCTGATTGTCGGGCGCGCTTTATTCAAACGGAGACAGGAACAATGGCTAAGGTTTTCATTGACGGCGAAGCAGGCACAACTGGGCTGCAAATTCGCGAGCGTCTTGAAAACCGCTCGGACATTGAACTGGTTTCGGTTGAACATGACCTTCGGAAAGATCCCGAAGCACGGGCTGCGGCCTTTGCAGCGGCTGACGTGTCTATCCTCTGTCTGCCTGATCAGGCCGCGATTGAGGCCGTTGAACTGGCCGGTGGCAACACCCGGATTATCGACGCGTCAACCGCCCACCGGATTAACCCCGATTGGGTTTATGGCATGCCGGAGCTTCCGGGCCAAAAAGATCTGATCGCCAAATCGGATCGCATCGCCAACGTCGGTTGCTATGCCACGGGCTCGATTTCGCTGATCCGTCCCCTTCGGGATGCAGGTGTTCTGGACGCCGACACGGCCGTCGTTCTGACCGGTGTTTCCGGTTACACAGGTGGCGGCAAAAGCCTGATTGCGGAATTCGAAGACGGCACTGCCGCCGATCATTTCCTTTATGCAGCGGGCCAAAGCCACAAGCACGTGCCGGAAATCATGCAGTACGGTGGCCTGACCCGTCAGCCAGCGTTCCAGCCTGCTGTTGGCAACTACGCCCAGGGTATGATCGTGCAACTGCACCTGCACGTCGCGCATCTGCCCAAAGCAGTGACGATGGCCGAGATCAACGATATCTGCGCTGCATTCTATGCAGACGCCGCTTTCGTATCGGTGGTCCCTGCCCCCGACCGCATCGACGCCACGCGCCTGAACAACACCAACCGCATGGAAATTGCGGTGCACGGCAATGAACAGGCAGGCATCATCACTTTGACAGCGACACTGGACAACCTTGGCAAAGGCGCTTCCGGCACTGCTGTTCAGAACCTGAATCTGATGATCGGCGCGGACGAAAAAGCAGGCTTGTAAGGCCCGCCCCCACCTGCCCGTCTTTGTGATTTTGAAGAATTGAACCTTCGTGCTACCTTTTCAGGATCAGCATGGAGGCTTCAATAAATGTTCAGAACGACACTTACTGCTTTTGCCTTGTTACTTTCTACCACGGTCGCCGGTTTTGCGGCTTGCTCGGGCCATTCGGATCAAGCGATGACATGCGCGGAAGGATCGGAATACGACGCTGAATCCGGAAGCTGCAAGGTCATCAGCAGCTAATTAAAATTTGACAGATCAAGGCGGCGACAGGCCGCCTTTTTCGTGCGCTGGTATCACGATTTATCAGTAAAAATTAACCGACCGCTCCTAGCTTGATCACAAGACAGGAGCGCACAAATGACCCAAGCCGCACAACTTGGCCGACCTGATCCATCGGCCCCCGCCCCGATCCAACCTGCCAACCGGCCGATTTTGTCGCGCAAGGCAAAGGCCGCGATCGTTGTGCAATATCTGGTCAATGAAGGTGCCGATGTGCCCCTGTCCGACTTGCCCGACAGTCTGCAGGCTCAACTGACCCAACAACTGGGCAAAATGCGCTATATCAGCCGCGATACGCTGCATGCGGTGATGCGCGAATTTGCAGAAGAACTGGATTCGGTCGGGCTGTCGTTTCCTTATGGAATGCAGCAGGCGATGGAGTCACTTCAGGGCAAAATCAGCGACGGCGCTGCCCGCAGCGTGCGGCAATCCATGGGGTTCGATGTATCCGATGATCCATGGGTCGCGATCAACGAAATGCCCATCGAGAATCTGAAATCGCTTCTTGTTTCTGAAAGCATCGAAGTCTGCGCCGTCGTTCTGTCGAAACTTGAAATCACGAAGGCTGCCGATTTCGTTTCGTCGCTTCCCGGTGATCGCGCCCGTGCGGTTTCGCTGGCAGTATCGCGCACGCAAGACATCACACCCGATACCGTGCGCCGTATCGGTCAGACCCTGATGGCAGAAGCGCAAAAAGAACGCCCCCGCGCCTTTGCCCGCGATCCCGGCGCGCGGTTGGGCGACATCCTGAACATCACCAAAAACGACACGCGCAGCAGTCTGCTCAGCGGGATCGAAGAAATGGATCGGGATTTCGCCGAAGAAGTACGGCAATCAATCTTTACGTTTGCGCATATCGCAGAACGGCTTGACCCCATGGATGCGTCGAAAATCACCCGCGATGTGGAGGCTGAAAGGCTCATCGTCGCGTTGGCCGGTGCGAAATCGGATGCAGACAGACAAAGCGTCGACTTTATTTTGTCAAACCTTTCCAAACGCATGTCGGAATCTATTCGCGAAGAAATGGTCGATCTGGGCACACCGTCCGAAGAAGAGACCGAGCAGGCTCAGATGTTGGTTGTTGCGGCGATCAAGCAAATGGCAAACCGAGGCGAGATCAAATTCCGCGCCGTCGAAACCTGACGCCCACCGCCCTAACCTTGTGCTGAGCTGCTGTTGCACCTATCACCACCTGACCGCGCTTCAATTCGGATGCAGGACGTGACGCAATCAGAGGCAGATAAACCAACCGGCACCTGGCAGGACTGGGCCGTGGACCGCGTGATGCGCAGTCTGATCTGGCTGACCCTACGCCTGCCTTTGCGGTTCCGCCTGCTCGTTATGGGCAAACTTGTGTCCAAAGTCGTGGCCCCTTTGGCCGGATACCGCAAACGCGCCATCGACAATCTGACCCACGTCTGGCCCGAAATGGACATGGCCCAGAAACGCCACATCGCGGATGCCGTCGCCGATAACGCCGGCCGGACAATGATCGAAAACTACGATGTGAAGGGGCTTTTGCGCCGCATGTCCAACGCCGAAATCAAGGGCGATGGGCTGGCCGCAGTGGAAAAAGCCAAGGCCGAAGGGCAGCCGGTACTATTTGTCACAGGCCACTACGGCAACTTCGAAGCCCCGCGCGCGGCACTGGTTTCGCGCGGTTTTCAGATCGGCGGTCTCTACCGCCCGATGAAAAACGCCTTCTTCAATGACCACTATGCCAAGAACATGCACGCGCTCTCTGGCCCCGTTTTTGAACAGGGACGTCGCGGAACGATGGGCTTGGTCAAACACGTGCGCGAAGGCGGAATGGCCGTGTTGTTGTTCGATGTCTACGACAGCGCCGGTGCCAAGATCGACTTTCTCGGGCGCCCCGCCCCGACGCTCACGTCCGCTGCCGAAATCGCCGTGAAAACCGGCGCGCTACTGGTGCCGTTTTTTGGTATCCGGAAGAAAGATGGCGTCAGTTTTGACGTGGTTTTCGAAGCCCCCGTCGCACACGGCGATCCGGTGGCCATGATGGAAGAAGTTACCAAGCGTCTGGAAGCACGGATCTATAAGGATCCCAAACAGTGGTTCTGGATTCACCGCCGTTGGAAACCCAAGCGTCAGCGCAAGCGGGCCGCCGCCAAGATGGAGCCGTGATCCGGCTCCTGTGCCAGAACAACCACGGCATCATCGCCTTTTGCGGAAAATTCGACCGTGTAGCTGCCTGTGCCGGACCAACCGGAATGTGCGGTCCAATCCGTCACAATCTGACTATAATCGATTGTTTTACCAGAGTTTTCGCCACGCTTGATCTGAACCGTCTCACCGGGATCGACACGGATAAAGTGCAAATCCAGCGGACCACTGCCCGACAAACGTTCTGCCTGAACAGTCACCGTATCGCCGGACCGATCCAACGATAAGGCCACTGTCGCCTGATCGGTTTTGTGACGATTGATCAGCATTTCGACATCTTTGGCGCGATTGCCAACAACATCGTTTGTGCCATCGATGATCATCTGCGGTGTGTAAATAGACCGGCGGCCAGCGACCCGCGCATAGCCTTTCTGACGCTCGACATGCTTGGAATCAGCAAAGTCGTCCTTCCAACCGATATAGTCCCAGTAGTCCACATGAAGGGCCAATGCGATGACATCATCGCGCTTGGAAAGCTCTTTCAGCAACGCGTCCGCTGGAGGACAGGATGAACATCCCTGCGATGTAAACAGTTCGACAACCACCATCGAGTCGTCCGCCTGAGCCACTCCGGCAAGGGACATCGCGGCAGCCGCAATAGCATGTCTGACAAAGCGCATTAATTCGGTCCTGTGTTGGTCGGAACTTTCCTAGATGAAGCCGATTGAAATAACCAATCAAGGTTTTGCGATGGTGTTTGATCGACTTTAACGGGGCCCGTCAGAAAGAAACTGCATTTTTCTGTGTGCAATGGTATACATTTTGCGATTCACCCTCTTGAACGCATCGCCAGCTTGATGCAGATAGCATCCAAGCCAATACCATCCACCCCAAGCCAGGAGGCAATTCATGCCCATCACAGTAGGCCAGGATACCGCCAAGACGCGTAAGACGCTGACGGCCGGCACTCAGAGTGTCGCCTATTACTCGATCCCAGCAGCTCAGGAAGCGGGACTTGGTGATTTTTCGAAACTGCCCGCCGCTTTGAAAGTGGTTCTGGAAAACCTTCTACGTTTCGAAGACGGAAAAACCGTTTCCGTCGACGACATCAAGGCGTTTTCCGACTGGGCCGCGAACGGCGGTAAAACCGCACGTGAAATCGCATACCGCCCTGCCCGCGTTCTGATGCAGGACTTCACCGGCGTTCCGGCAGTTGTTGACCTTGCTGCGATGCGCGACGGCATCAAGGCGCTGGGTGGCGACGCACAAAAGATCAACCCGCTGAACCCCGTTGATCTGGTCATCGACCACTCGGTTATGATCGACGAATTCGGCAACCCGCGCGCGTTCCAGATGAACGTTGACCGCGAATATGAACGCAACCTCGAGCGTTACACATTCCTCAAGTGGGGCCAGAACGCGTTCAACAACTTCCGCGTTGTTCCCCCGGGCACAGGCATCTGTCACCAGGTAAACCTTGAATACCTGTCGCAGACCGTTTGGACAGACACTGACCAGAACGGCGAAACAGTTGCCTATCCGGATACGCTGGTTGGTACAGACAGCCACACAACCATGGTCAACGGCGCAGCCGTTCTGGGCTGGGGTGTTGGCGGTATCGAAGCCGAAGCCGCGATGCTGGGTCAGCCGATCTCGATGCTGATCCCCGAAGTTATCGGCTTTGAGCTGACAGGTTCGATGGTTGAAGGCACCACCGGTACCGACCTTGTTCTGAAAGTCGTTGAAATGCTGCGCGCCAAGGGCGTTGTTGGCAAGTTCGTCGAATTCTACGGTGAAGGCCTGGATCGTCTGCCGCTGGCGGACCGCGCGACAATCGCGAACATGGCGCCGGAATACGGTGCGACATGTGGCTTCTTCCCGATCGACAACGAAACACTGCGTTACCTGCGTAACACAGGCCGTGAAGAAGACCGTATCGCACTGGTCGAAGCCTACGCGAAAGAAAACGGTTTCTGGCGTGGTGCGGACTATGCACCGATCTACACAGACACGCTGCACCTGGACATGGGCACAATCGTTCCCGCGATCTCCGGTCCGAAGCGTCCGCAGGACTACGTTGCGCTGGACAACGCCAAGGCAGCATTCGCCAAAGAGATGGAAGAAACCTTCAAACGTCCGCTGGGCAAAGAAGTTCCCGTCGCTGGCGAAGACTACACAATGGAATCCGGCAAGGTCGTGATCGCGTCGATCACATCCTGCACCAACACATCCAACCCCTACGTCATGATCGGCGCGGGTCTGGTGGCGCGCAAAGCCGCGGCGCTGGGTCTGGATCGCAAGCCTTGGGTCAAAACATCGCTGGCACCGGGTTCGCAGGTTGTATCCGCCTACCTTGAGGCCGCTGGCCTGCAGGAAGATCTGGACAAGGTTGGCTTCAACCTTGTTGGTTACGGCTGTACCACATGTATCGGTAACTCCGGCCCGCTTCAGAAAGAGATCTCCGAAGCGATTGCCGAAGGCGATCTGGTGGCGACATCGGTTCTGTCCGGTAACCGTAACTTCGAAGGCCGTATCTCGCCCGACGTACGTGCAAACTACCTGGCATCCCCGCCGCTGGTCGTTGCCTACGCAATTGCTGGTACAATGAACATCGATCTGGCCAACGATCCGATTGCTCAGACTGCTGACGGCAAAGACGTCTACCTGAAAGACATCTGGCCCACGACCCAAGAAGTGGCAGAGCTGGTCGAAAAAACAGTCACACGCGAAGCGTTCCAGTCCAAGTATGCGGACGTCTTCAAAGGCGACGAAAAGTGGCAGTCGGTTGAAACCACAGACGCTGAAACATACGACTGGCCGGCATCGTCCACATACGTTCAGAACCCGCCCTACTTCCAAGGCATGTCCAAGGAACCCGGTGTTATCACAAACATCGAAGGTGCACGCGTTCTGGCGCTGTTGGGCGACATGATCACAACGGACCACATCTCGCCTGCTGGTTCCTTCAAGGAAACCACACCCGCGGGTCAGTACCTGATCGACCGTCAGGTTCCGGTGCGTGAGTTCAACTCCTACGGTTCGCGCCGTGGTAACCACGAAGTCATGATGCGCGGCACCTTCGCCAACATCCGCATCAAGAACGAAATGCTGGACGGCGTTGAAGGCGGCTACACCAAAGGCCCGAACGGCGAACAGACGTCGATCTATGACGCCGCGATGGAATATCAGGCAGCGGGCACACCGCTGGTGATCTTCGGTGGTGAACAGTACGGCGCGGGTTCGTCCCGTGACTGGGCGGCCAAAGGTACAGCTCTGCTGGGCGTTAAGGCTGTGATCGCTGAAAACTTCGAACGTATCCACCGTTCCAACCTGGTTGGTATGGGTGTTATCCCGTTCGAGTTCACCAACGGCGACACACGTAAATCGCTGGGTCTGACAGGTGACGAAACTGTTTCGATCAAAGGTCTGGACACAGTGACAGCCGGCGCGATCGTACCGTGCGAAATCACTTTTGCAGATGGTTCTTCCAAGACCATCGACCTAAAGTGCCGCATCGATACAGCGATCGAGAAAGAATACGTCGAACACGGTGGCGTTCTGCACTACGTGCTGCGCAACCTGGCTGCGTCGTAAGCCAAATGGGGCGTCCTACGGGACGCCACCAATGAAAAGAAGGGGCCGCGCATTACGCGCGGTCCTTTTTATATTATGAGTGCCTATTTCTTCGACGTTTTATCGAAATCGCAATCGTCCCGCAGGCAATTAACTGCTCACCGGCTGATTTTCTGCTGTTCAATAGATCCAACAGCTTCACATCCGGAAAAAACTACCCAAATGGTACCGGTAACAAAACGGGATGAAGACAGGCATGAAACTTTTGACGGTTCTACAAGGTGTCGCATTACTGCTGTTGGCAGTGGGTGCTGCGCTGGCCAGTGATATCCGGCCAGAGCCTTTGAACCCGTTGTGCACACATCACGTCGATGCCGTGTGCGAGTCTCAGACCACCGTCTACTGAGCGGCCAGTTCCGCTTCAAGCGTGGACAAGAACCGCGTCTCGAAATCTGTCCCGACCAGTGGACCCGTGAAACGCAGGACCACCTTCCCTTCACCGTCTACGATGAACGTCTCTGGCGGCGCTGTGACGCCCCAATCAATCGCTGTACGACCACGCGGGTCATAGGCCACTGCGATAAACGGGTTTTCACTGTCTTGCAGGTAGGACGACGCAGGCTCGGCCTGATCCTTGAAATTCACACCGATAATCCGCACGCCTTGTTCCTGCATCTCAAGCAGCTTGGGATGTTCGGCACGGCAAGGTGGGCACCAGCTGGCCCAGAAGTTAACCAGCGTCACCTCGCCAGATTTCAGCATGTCTTCGGTCACGGCATCATAGCCCGGAAGCGCCTCGGACGTAATCGCGGGTGCGATCTGACCTTCGCGAGTCGAGGGCAGTCCCTGAGGGTCTTCGCGCTGCATGCCGAAGTAGGCCAGCCCTGCAAACCCCGCAAAAATAAGCGGCGGCAAAAACATCAACAAGCGGCCATTAGCCATTGTAATTGCTCCGATTTTCAATCCGATCAAGTTCCGCCTTCACCTTGCGAGCACGCATCAGGCTCAGAAGAACCAGAACGGCCAGCAAGACCAAGGATACAGCGTAGGACGACAGAACAGCGCCTGCGTATTTACCAAGTTCGGGCATCATGCTGCACGCTCCTTCGTCAACAGCGCTTTGATCCGGCGCGACCGAATTTCTGTACGGGTGCGCAACAGAACCAAAGCCAAAAACAACAGAAAGAACCCTGCCATGCTGACGAACAGCGGTATGGCAAAGACATTGCTGACCCGTTCCTCGGTGTCACCGGCAATAGCGCCAGCACGCATGACAGACGCGCCTTGATGCAGGCCCTGGTTCCAGAAGTTGACCGCGTAGCGCGACAGAACAGCAAAAACCGATCCCACCAGACACAGGATCGATGTCAGGTCTGCAGCGGTATCGCTGTCTTCAATCGCTTCCCACAGGGCGATGTAGCCAAGGTAGAACAAGAACAGGATCAGGAACGACGTCAGGCGCGGGTCCCACGCCCACCACGTCCCCCACATGGGCTGGCCCCAGATCGCGCCGGTTGCCAGCGCGATTATGGTCATCACGGCGCCCACGGGCCCTGCGGCGCGGGCCGCCAAAGCAGACACATGGTGACGGCGCACGATCCAAACCAAAGAAGCCACCAGCATCATCAGCCACGCGTTGATCGCCATCAAAGCGGCTGGCACATGCAGATAGATGATTTTAACCGTAGATCCCTGGCGGAAGTCATCAGGTGTAAAGAAGAAGCCCCAAACCAAACCGATTGTCAGCGTCACGATCGACAAGATCGCGAGCGGTGGTAAGAGCTTATCGGTCAAGCGTAAGAACTTGACCGGATTGGCGTATTCCCAGATCGACATAGGCGTCTCATATTCCCTGTATCGGGTGGTTACAAATCACATCCACGCGGGTTTTGTCCACGAAAACGGCTCATCTCAGGTTCATCCGCAGCACTGCTGCTGCCGCAAAGGGCAAAAAGGCCAAGGCACCAAGGCTGATACCGGCCAGCAGCATCAAAGGCGTTTCGACAGCCAAGCCCTCAGCCCCACGGCGCGCGACCTCGGCCCCGAAGATCAAGGTCGGGACGTACAAGGGCAGAACCAGCAAGGACAGCAGTAATCCGCCACGCTTTATCCCGACAGTCAAAGCAGCCCCGAAGGTGCCAATGACTGACAGCGCCGGTGTGCCCAGCAACAACGACACGAACACCCAGAAAAAGCCCTGCTGAGGCAGGCTAAGCAGGATGCCGAGCATTGGCGCGGCGACGACCAAGGGCAATGCTGATGTCAGCCAATGGGCCACCGCCTTAACCAGAACAGCACCTTCCAATGGCACCGGTGCTGTCGCCAGAAGATCGAGACTGCCGTCTTCGAAATCCAGCGCAAAGATACGATCCAGAGACAGCAAGCACGCCAGAAGCGCGCCTATCCACAGGATACCCGGGGCGATTTTCGACAGAAGCTCGGTCTCCGGCCCAACCCCGAACGGAACCAGCACTGTAACGATGAGAAAGAACGATAGACCAAGGCCAAAGCCGCCACCTGCACGCACGGCCAGACGAAGATCACGGATCAGCAGCGCAATCACAGGAACGCCTCGTCTGACTGGCTGAGTTTGGGGGCCGTAACCTTGAACTGCGACAGCTCCAGAACTTCTGCTTCAGGAATGCCCAGATCAATATGGGTCGCCATCAAGGCCGCACCGCCGGATGCCAGATGCCTGCGCACCGCATCGGCAAACAACGCGACCGAAGCTGTGTCCAGAGATACCGTAGGTTCATCCAAAACCCACAGCTTGCGTCCGGTTACCATTAAACGTGCCAGGCCCAAGCGGCGCTTTTGCCCCGCGCTCAGGTTACCTGCTAGACGGTCCCGCAGTTGGATAAGGTCGAACCCTTCCAAAGCCGGTTCAATATCTGTCGTGCCAAAGATAGCCGCCCAGAACCGCAGGTTTTCCGTGACGGTCAACGTCGCCTTCAAACCGTCAGCATGGCCTGCGTAAGCGATGTTTTCCTCACCCTCGACCGAACCTTCCTCAACCGGTTGCAACCCCGACACCGTGCGCAACAAGGTCGTTTTCCCCAACCCGTTCGGGCCGCGGATGATCAACGCCTGCCCCTCTGACAACGTGAATGACACGTTTTCCAGCAAGGTCACGCCACCCCGAGATACGCTAAGATTGTTGGCCGTCAGGATCATGCGCCAAGGCTTACCCGTGCAATGCGCAAAGCGAAAGCAGCATATGGATGTTGCGCCCCTTTATCACACCGCGACGGCAGCCAGCGCGACGCGGCGACCTTCGGACAAAAGCACATTGTACGTTCTGCAGGCAGACGGCGAATTCATGGTTTCAACACCAATGCCTGCCTGTTCAAGCGCGGTGCGAACGGCCGCGGGCAGATGGCGGATTTCCTGCCCTGTGCCCACAAACAAAACGTCGATCTGGCCCGCCAACGGCAACAGGGTTTCAACATCATCCAAGCCGCCCCACGTGGCCACTCCGGTATGTGAAAGCAACAGGTTGCCCTCTTGGACCTTGCCTGCGACACGGAAAAAGCCTGGGCCGTAACCATCGACCGGCTTTGCGTCGGTGTAGGTAATTTCGTTCAACCGCATTCTAGAAACCCCCGATGTCTACTGGCAGACCCACGATCACTGCCAACAGAATAACCACATAGGCCACCCATCGGTAAAGTCGCTCATGCATGGGGTTGAATATCTTGCCCCCAATTTGGGTGCCTATTGCATAGGGCACCCATAAGATCGCGCCAAGATATAGCGCCTCGGCGGTCAAAAGACCGTTCAGCCAGTAAATCGGTGGCACAAGAAAGCTTGTCGTCGTCAGAAATACCAGCGTGTTCGCCCGTGCCTGCGCCGCGCCTGACTGTCCGGAAAGCTGAAAGAGAATCATGATGGGGCCCATCAGGCCCGTCGCCCCACCCAACAGCCCTGTCGCCGCACCGATAGCCGCGCGCACACCGTTGGTAGGCGTGACGGAATAGCGCCAGCCTGAAACAAGCGCCACGAGCGTCAGAAAGGTCGCAATCACCACGCCCCAACGCAACGCGATGGGATCGCCCGCTTTCAGAAAAATCAGTCCAATGGGAACTGTGATCAGGGACGCGCCAATCAGAATGGACACTGCCGTTTTGTCGACCTGCCTTACCGCCGCCGGAAAGACCGAGACGACCGAGGCCAATGCACCGATATTAAAGGCAACAATCGCTGTTTCCAGCGGCATAAGAATCGCGGCGATCGGCAGAAAGATCAGCGCTGATCCAAAGCCCGCAAATCCGTAGACCACACCTGCGCCCCCCATAAGGGCCACAAGCAAGGTAAGATCCAGCGGCGATAACGCCGCTGGCATCCAATCAAGCATCGATACCCGAGAACTGCGTGCCCGCGTTTCCGTCGGTCTTTGTCCAGTCACGCTTGACGCCAAGGACATTCAGAAGCGCAGAGGCCACAAAAATCGACGAATATGTACCGACGAAAATGCCCCAGATCATCGCAAAGATGAAACCACGGATCACGTCCCCGCCCAGAACGAACATCGCAATAAGCGCGATCAGCGTTGTGACCGAGGTCATCAAGGTCCGGCTGAGTGTCTGGTTGATCGACATATTCAGGACCTCTTTCAGGTCCAGCTTCTTGTACTTGATCAGGTTTTCACGAACGCGGTCAAACACGACCACAGTATCGTTCAGCGAATAGCCCACGATGGTCAGAAGCGCCGCAATGATGGCCAGATCAAACCGGATTTGCAGTTCCGAAAAGACGCCAATCGTCAGCACCACGTCGTGAACCAGCGCAAGAACCGCGCCCAAAGCGAACTGCCATTCAAAGCGCAGCCAGATATAAATCAAAACCGCCGCAATCGCCGCAACCACAGCAAGCGACGCTGTTTTGATCAACTCGCCCGACACTTTCGGCCCAACGCTTTCGACCGAGGTGAACTTGATATCCGGCGCCACGGTTTGCAGCGCGGTCAGCATACTGGCGATAACGTCGCTTTGTACGGCTTCCTGATCTTCCTGCGCCTCGATCCGGATCATGGCGACATGCTGGTCTTCCCGGAAGGACGGATCGAAAACCTCGGAAATGACAACATCCCCAAGTTCCAGTTCTGCCAGCGCAGTACGGTACTGACCGACATCAATGTCTTGCGTGCTTTCTGTCCGGACGGTTGTACCGCCGCGGAAGTCGATCCCGAAGTTCAGGCCCTGAAGCATGAACGACCCGAAAGCGATCACGATCATACAGATCGAAATCCCCAACCAGATTTTGGATTTGGAAAAGAAGTCCCAGTTCGTGTCTTCAGGAACAAGCTTGATACGCATCATGTGTTTGATCCTCTATACGACGATGGTTTTGGGACGCTTGCGTTCGAACCACATGGTTACGAACAAGCGTGTCACGTAGATGGCGGTGAACACGGATGTGATGATGCCAAAGCCCAAGGTGATCGCAAAACCACGCACAGGGCCCGACCCCATTACAAACAGGATGATCGCCGTGATGATCGTTGTGATGTTCGCATCCACAATCGCCGACAGCGCCTTTTCGTACCCGAGTTCAATGGCACGCGCAGGGCCTTTGGCGGTTTTCAGTTCTTCACGGATACGTTCGAAAATCAGCACGTTCGCGTCGACGGCCATACCGACTGTCAGAACGATACCTGCAATACCCGGCAGCGTCAGAGTAGCGCCGATCAGGCTGAGCAGTCCAAACAGCATCGCGATGTTCAGGATCAGCGCGATGTTGGCGAAGAAACCGAACAGACCATAGCTGAAAAACATAAAGGCCAGAACGGCGACACCTGCCACCATACAGGCGACTTTACCTGCATCAATGCTGTCTTGCCCCAGTTCCGGGCCAATGGTCCGTTCCTCAAGAAAGTCCAGACCTACCGGCAGCGCACCTGCACGCAGCAGAACGGCCAGCTTGGTGCTTTCTTCGACATTGAAGTTACCGGTAATAATGCCGGAACCACCCGCGATGTGCGCCTGAATGACAGGCGCGCTGATCACTTCGTTATCCAGAACAATGGCAAAGGGTTCACCGATGTTTTCAGCAGTGTAATCGCCGAATTTACGGGCACCCGATGTGTTAAAGCGGAAGTTGACCGCAGGACGCCCGTTCTGGTCAAAGCTCGGCTGTGCATCAACCAGTTCCTCGCCCGTCACAACTGGCGCCTTCTCGACAACGTAAAAGCCATCGCCTTCATCCAGAGACGGCAGGACTTCATTGCCAACGCCCGCGTCAGCCTCGGCGTTTGCGGCGCGGCGAACCACCGGTTGGAAGGTCAGTTGCGCGGTGGTGCCGATGATTTCTTTCAGCTCTGCCGCAGACCCAATGCCCGGCACCTGAATAAGAATGCGGTCAGATCCCTGACGCTGAATCGTCGGTTCGCGTGTGCCGACCTCATCAATCCGGCGACGGATGATTTCCAGCGTCTGGCTAAGTGTACGATCATCTGTCGCGCGCTGTTCAGCCTCGGACAGACGGACGACCAGATCGTCATCTTCACCCGTTACAACGATATCGGTTTCACCAGCTGCAGCAACGGACACAACAGGCGCAGCCAGTTTGCGAACCTCGGCCAAAGCGGTGGCCATTCCTTCCGGCTGAGAGATTTTGACCCGCAGCTCAGCAGGATCGCCCTGCTGAAGTCGGATCGTACCGATTTCGGAGCGAAGCGGACGCAGCGCATCGCGAACTTCGGGCCACAGGGCCTCCATCCGCGACGCGTATGCGTCTTCAACACGCACTTCTGTCAGAAGGTGCGCACCGCCGCGCAGGTCCAGACCAAGGTTGATCAGACCCGACGGAAGGTAAGACGGCCAGCTTTCAGCAGCGGCAAGACGTTCTTCCGTCTCGCCCTGCCGTTCGATGGCAGTGACGGCATCATTGTGCTGTTCGACACGGGTGTAAAACGCGTTGGGTAGTGACAGGATCACCCCGAGGGCAAGAACGCTCCAGATCAGGACGCGTTTCCATGTATCGATTTGCAACATAAATGCCGCCTTTTTATTGGATCAGGGTAAGATCAGCTATCTGCCGGCTCTGTCTTGGACATGACCTGAGAAATTGTGGACTGAACAACGCGAACTTTTACGCCTTCTGCCAGTTCAACTTCGATCTCGTTAGCTTCTTTCACTTTGACCACTTTACCGATCAGACCACCCTGCGTGACAACGACGTCACCACGGCGCAGGCCCTCGACCATTTTCTGATGTTCTTTCATCTTTTTCTGCTGCGGACGGATCAGCAAAAAATACATAATCGCAAAGATCAGAATAAGGGGGACGAATTGCGCGAATGCGTTGCCTTCCATGGGGCGACTCCTTTGGTTGGTCAGAGGCGGCCGCCTCAATTTTGCGGGGAACCTATGGGCTGCGTTAGCGCTTTGCAAGGTCGCCTGACCCCTGTTCTGCTTGGTTGGCGCGCTTTCCCGCATACGGCGAACCAACTTATATCGCGGTTTCCGGATGCGGGCCTCTGTTGCAGGACTGAAACCATCAAATTCCCGCCTGCTGAAACCGCTTCTATTCCTGATGGATTCGGGGCATACCGCGCCGCATCAACCATGTCAGAGGAGCAAGACTATGCATGACATCCGTGCCATCCGCGAAAACCCCGCTGCGTTCGACGCTGCGTTGTCTCGTCGTGGGAATGCCGCTGTCTCCTCTGAAATCATCGCGATCGACGAAGAGCGCCGCGCAGCGATCCACGCCGCCGAAACCGCGCAAGCCGATCAGAACCGCGCGTCCAAGGAAATCGGCAAGGCCAAAGCCAGCGGTGACGAGGCTGAATTCGAACGCCTGCGCGCGCTAGTTGCCGCCAAAAAGGCCGAAGTGGCCGAAATGCAGGCCAACGCCAAGGCGCTCGATGAAAAGCTGAACGATCTGCTGATGGGCATCCCCAACCTGCCCTACGACGAAGTCCCCGAGGGTGCAGACGAAGACGACAACGTCGAGATGCACACATGGGGTACGCCACGTAGCTTTGATTTCGCACCCAAAGAACACTTTGAAATCACAGGCGTAAAGCCGGGAATGGATTTCGAAACCGCCGCCAAACTGTCCGGTTCGCGTTTTGTCGTGCTGTCGGGTGGCGTCGCCCGCGTACACCGCGCATTGGCCCAGTTCATGCTGGACACGCATATCGAAGAAAACGGTCTGTCCGAGACATGGACACCTGTCCTCGTGCTCGACGAGATGATGTACGGCACAGGACAGTTGCCCAAGTTCGGTGAAGACAGCTATCAGACCCGCGAAGGTTGGTGGCTGGTGCCCACGGCCGAGGTCACGCTGACCAACATCGTCAACGGCGTGACGATCGAAGAAGACTACCTGCCCCGCCGCTACGTGGCCCACACCCAATGTTTCCGCTCTGAGGCGGGCAGCGCGGGTCGCGACACATCCGGTATGCTGCGCCAACACCAGTTCGAAAAGGTCGAGATGGTGTCGGTCACGCATCCGAACAAAAGCCGCGAAGAACTGGACCGCATGACGCGCTGCGCCGAGGGTATTCTGGAAAAGCTGGGCCTGCCCTACCGAACCGTCGTTCTGTGCACAGGCGACATGGGCTTTGGCGCGCGCCGTACCCACGACATCGAGGTTTGGCTGCCCGGTCAGGACAAATACCGCGAAATCAGTTCGGTCTCGGTCTGTGGCGATTTTCAGGCGCGCCGCATGAACGCGCGCTTTAAACCCTCTGCCGGTGGCAAGCCTGAATTTGTCCATACGCTGAACGGTTCCGGCCTTGCGGTCGGTCGCTGCCTGATCGCGGTTCTGGAAAACGGCCAACAAGAAGATGGATCCGTTTTGCTTCCTGAAGCGTTGCATCCTTGGTTGCGTGGCAAAACACACCTGACACCCGAGGGGCATCTTGAATGATCAAACAGGACTTTCCGAAAGTACTCTGGGCTTTTGTGGCGGCATTAGCGGCGCTCGCCTTTGCGGCGTCGCCCTTTCTGTCAGATGGCTTTAACGGGTTCTCACCGGATCAGTTTCCTGTCCCGCAAGACAATCCGCCGGTCCAACCGGCGGGCTATGCGTTTTCCATCTGGGGGTTGATTTACCTCTGGCTGATCATCGGAACCGGTTTCGGCCTGTTCCGTCGCGCAACAGACGAAGACTGGGCGCCTGCCCGTCCGTGGCTGGCCGCAAGTCTTGTCATTGGCACCGCGTGGATCCCTGCTGCCAATCTGTCGGTCCCTGTCGCCACTGTGATGATCTGGCTGATGCTGGGCACAGCGGTCATGGCGTTATACAAACTGGGGGATGAAGACCGCTGGCTACAACTGTCGCCCGTCGCCATCTACGCGGGCTGGCTGACAGCGGCATCCTGCGTTTCCGTAGGCCTCATGCTGGCAGGCTACGGCATTCTGAACGGCACGCTGGCGGCACTGGTCTCTTTGGCTCTCGCCCTGACCATCGCGCTTTTCATCCAATTTTCACTGCACCGAGCGCCCGAGTATGGCCTCGCTGTGATCTGGGCGCTGGTCGGTATCATCGTGTCCAACAGCCAGCCATTGAACATCGCCGTTTCCGGCCTGTGCGTCATTGGAATTCTTGCGATTCTCGCAGTGCGTGGCACCGACACCGAATAGCAGCATTTTCTGTCCCGAAATACCTTGGGAGTGAATTGTGCCAAAGGCACAAGAGAGGGCAAAGCCCTCTAACCTATGCCGTTCAATTTGTTCGCGTAATCAGGGCTTCTTCTTACCCAAATGCTTGGTCAAGGCACCGGCGTTCGTCTTGCGACGGCCCTTGTACGGGTTCTTGTCCGACTGGCCTCGCATGGTCAGGCGAATGGGCGTGCCCGGCATGTCAAAGTCGGTACGCAAGCCATTGATAAGATAACGCGAATAGCTATCCGGCAACTTGTCCGGATGGGAACACATCACCACAAAATGCGGAGGACGCGTTTTCACTTGCGTCATGTAGCGCAGCTTGATCCGCTTGCCTTGCGGCGCGGGCGGCGGGTGGGATGAAATCATCCCTTCCAGCCAGCGGTTCAAACGCGCTGTCGAAATACGTGCGTTCCATGTTCTGTACGCACGCATTACCGCCTCATGGAGGCGGTCCATTCCGCGGCCGGTCCGAGCAGAGACCGTCACCAGAGGTGCACCGCGCAGCTGCGGCAGAAGGCGCTCGAACGCTTCCTTCAATGCCTTCAGCTTTTCATTTTTCTCGTCTTCCAAATCCCACTTGTTGACCGCCACGACAACCGCGCGGCCTTCCCGTTCGGCCAGATCCGCAATCCGCAAATCCTGCTGTTCAAAGGGGATGGCTGCGTCCAGCAGAACGACAACAACTTCGGCGAACTTGACGGCACGCAGACCGTCAGAGACCGACAGCTTTTCCAGCTTTTCCTGAACCTTCGCGCGTTTGCGCATACCGGCAGTATCAAAGATGCGGGTTGGAACGCCCTTCCAATCCAAATTCAGCGAAATCGCGTCGCGCGTGATCCCGGCCTCAGGACCGGTCAGCAGGCGGTCTTCACCCAACAACTGGTTGATAAGTGTGGATTTACCCGCGTTCGGACGTCCGACGACGGCCACCTGCAGCGGCTTTTTTGCCGTAGGCATGGGGATGTTGTCTTCGTCCTCAAAGTCATCGTCGTCGAGTTCGACGGAAACCTCGGGGCTTTCTTCCTCTGCTTCCGCTGCGCTTTCTTCATAGGCTTCGGCCAGAGGCAGCAAAGCGGAATAAAGTTCGTTCAGGCCTTCGCCGTGTTCCGCAGACAGCGGGATCGGTTCGCCCAGACCAAGGTTCCATGCTTCAAGCACCCCGCCCTCAGCCGCGCGGCCTTCGGCCTTGTTCGCAGCCAGCAAAACGTGATCGGCACGCTTGCGCAGGATTTCGGCAAAAACTTCGTCGGTCGGGGTGATGCCCGTGCGGGCATCCACCATGAACAGGCAGATATCGGCCATATCCACCGCGCGTTCGGTCAGCTTGCGCATCCGGCCTTGCAGGGATTCATCCGTCGCTTCTTCCAGACCGGCGGTGTCGATCACGGTAAAGCGCAGATCCACCAGTTTGCCGGCACCTTCACGCAAGTCACGTGTGACACCGGGCTGGTCATCCACCAACGCCAGCTTTTTGCCGACAAGTCGGTTGAACAATGTGGACTTTCCGACATTGGGCCGTCCAACGATGGCGAGTGTGAATGACATTTCGGTTCCGTAGCTTGATCAAGGCGCAGCGTTTACGTCGTTGCCGGAACCATGTCCAGCCCAATCACATGGGCTGGCCGTTCAGGTTGCAGGCAATCAACGATACGCGAAAAGTGTGCCCTTCTTCGACACAACATAAAGCGTGCCGTTGACGACGATGGGCGATGTGGTTGCGCCGCCCGGAATGTCGACTTGCGAAGTCAATGCGCCGTCTTCGGGGTTGAACATGCGGATCGCACCATCCGAGGATGCAACGATCAACTGACCACCGGCCAGGATCGGGCCGTAGTTCACGTAAGACCGATCGCGGCGTTTGTGCGGACGTGCCGAAGGCACCCAACCGGGCAGCTCGACCGACCAGATCTGTTCGCCCGTCTCTGCGTCGACACGCTTGAGTTCATTCAGGTCTGACACAAAGTACACAGATCCGCCCGCAACCCATGGCTGGTGCAGCGCACCTTCGGCAAGAGTCCATTTGCGATCGCCCGAAAACAGGTCGAAACCTGCCATGCTGCCAGAGTGGTTGCCGGCATAAAGACTGCCGTTGGCGATTACAGGATCACCCGTGATGTCGCCAACCGTGTTCACCGCGCGGCCTTTGCGCTGGCCTGCAATTTCGCTGGACCATAAGGACAAGCCGCCTTGACGGAAGGTCGTCTGGATTTGACCGTTGCCAAAGCCGAACACGACGCGGTCACCTTCCAGCGCAGGCGCCGGAGAACCGGCCACGTTGTTGATATCGGCCACAGTTTCGATCTGCCAACGAACACGACCGCTGTCTGTTTCAATCGCCCAGCCGATGTTATCGCCCGACGTCAGATACACCAGACCGCCAGAAATCGTCGGCGCGCCAGTGGCAACCGTATCCAGATCCTGTGTCCAGACAACAGACCCTGTCGCAGCCTCCAGTGCAGTCAGCTGACCCAGACCTGACGTCGCATACAGTACACCATCGGCAACACCTAGACCGCCACCCTGAACGCTGGCAGCGCTGTCGCGCGGCGTTTCAAGCTGATGGGTCCAGACCGCGGCACCAGAGGTATCGGTCGCTGTGATGCGCAGATCAGAGGACATCGTGTAAATACGCGCACCATCCGATACCGGCGTCGTATTCAAACGCTTGCGGCGTTTGTCACCATCACCGATGGACGTGGACCAAACCTGCTGCAGCGGCAGTTGCAGAGCGGCATGGGTGGTGCGTGCGAAGGGACTGACAGGGCTTTGCGCCCATTGGCCGTTGGATACCGCAGCAGGCAGATTGGCCGCCAAAGCGCGGTTTTCCGTATCAGCAGCGGCAGCTGTGTCGCCCGCGCGCAGTGCCAAACGCTCGCCCGGCAGGATCGGATCGCTCTGCGAGCATGCCGAAAGCAGGCCAAGCCCGAAAACTGCAACGGATATCTTAAGTCCTGTTGTCATAGTTGCCCCGCTCCCGTTTCTTTTTTGTCGCATTAACTTCCAGCGACCAACGAACCGCCCAACGACACAATCAACTGTGTCGCACGACGGCGCAAGCCCTGCGTGGCCTCATCATCAACAAGAATTGCCTGAAGGCGCGCAATCGCGGCTTCGGTTTCGCCTGCTTCAATCTCGATCAGGGCGATTTGTTCTTCAGACAGCAAACGCAGCGGATGGCCCGGCTGTGTCATGGCCACAAAACCGGCACGGCGGTCTTCCGCGGACAGATTGCTGTCGTTCTTGCTTAGAGCTTTGAAGGTCGCGATTTGGCGATAGATCTCGGGGGCGTCAGTGTTTGCGCCGACTTGCGCCATGGTATCTGCAGCCGCCGCTTCCTGATCTGATGCGGCCTGTTCAGCGCCCAACAACATCGCCCGCACAGACTCGGCGGCGCCAGTCGGTGCATCAATCTCGGACAACGCGGCGATGCGATCTTCGGGTGTTTCTGATTCCAAAGCTGCAACCAGCGCATTGCCAAAGGCCTGTGCCGCTGCCGTTTCCTGAGCTTTCTGATATTCGCGCCATGCCGCGCCGCCAACGATCAAAGCAACCGCCAGCACGCCAATCCAGCCGTATTTGCGCAGTGAAGCGTACATCTGGTCGCGACGCACTTCTTCGGTCACTTCATCAATGAAACTATCAGGATTGCTCACACCGAACCTCGTGCCGAAAGAATTGTTGTCCCCTCTTACCTGCTGAGAAAACACAAGCCAAGAGCAGCGAAGGGGTTGAAACTTTTCTCTCCGATTTAAATATCGCTTTCAAAGTGAATTTGAACTGATTAGTTTACATTGCAAGTGCAGCATGACACAGATTGGTTCGACCGAGTTTTCGGGACCGAAATTGAACCGGCCCTAAAATTTTCTTGTTTTCATGCAAAGACCGCCGTGACCGGCCAAGACGACAGGACCTGACTGAATGCGAATTGTTCCGTTGATAACAGCGATTGTGGTCGCTCTGATTTTGTATGGCGTTGTTCTGAAACGGGACGAAGTCATGGCATTTGCAACCGGCACAGCCCCGGCAGAGCAAACAGAACAGGGCACCGAGGGCGATACGCCGGTCGAGACAGCCGAGGCTGAGGCCGAGAAACCGGCTACCGAAACCAAGGTGCGCGTCATGGCGCTGAAAAGCACGGCGCAGTTGGTCGATACGCAGATCATCCTGCGCGGCGAAACAGAAGCCATGCGCGAAGTGGACGTGATGGCGGAAACCGCAGGCAAGGTTATTTCGGAACCACTGCGGAAAGGTGCTTTCGTTCAGGAAGGCGAACTGCTCTGCAAACTGGATCCAGGCACGCGCCAGACATCGCTTGCCGAAGCCGAAGCTGCCTACGCCAACGCACTGGCGGGCGTTCCAGAGGCACAGGCCCGTGTACCCGAGGCCGAGGCGCGCTTGGCAGAAGCCAATGCAGCGCTGAGCGAAGCCAAGATCAACGAAACAGCCGCAAGCCGCCTAAGCGAAGGTGGCTTTGCATCGGAAACCCGCGTTGCGGCGGCCACAGCCCAGTTGCGAAGCAGCGAAGCGGCAGTTGTGTCGGCGCAGGCAGGTGTCGAAGCGGCCAAGGCCGGACTGGAAAGCGCCCAAGCGGCCATTCAAGCCGCCGAGGCAGGCGTGGCCCGTGCCAAGGATGACATCGCCAAGCTGGACATCAAAGCACCATTCGCGGGCCTTCTGGAAACCGACACAGCCGAGCTCGGGGCGCTTCTGACTGCTGGCGGCCACTGCGCGTCGATCCTGCAGTTGGACCCGATCAAACTGGTGGGCTTTGTGCCGGAAACGCAAGTTGGCAAGATTGCCGTGGGCTCTCCGGCCGGCGCGCGTTTCACCGACGGGTCGACCATCACAGGTCGCGTGTCCTTTGTTTCGCGTCGCGCTGACGCCCTGACACGTACGTTCCGTGTCGAAATCAATGTACCGAACACAGCCCTGCAGATCAGCGCAGGCCAAACCGTTGAAATCGGCATCCAGGCCGAAGGCGCGCCTGCGCATCTGGTTCCTCAGTCTGCGCTGACCCTAAACGATCAGGGCGACATTGGCGTGCGTACAGTCTCGGACGATATGACCGCGCAATTCATGGGCGTCACAATCCTGCGCGACACTCAGGAAGGCATGCTGGTTGCGGACCTACCCGAGACAGTGAACATCATCACGGTCGGTCAGGAATTTGTCACAGACGGCGTGCCTGTCATTCCATCCTATGAGGACGTTCTCCAATGACCGGTATCGTAGATTGGGCCGCCTCTCGGGCGCGGATGGTCATAGCCTTTATCATCCTGTCGATTGCCGTCGGGGCGTATTGCTACGTGTCGTTGCCGAAAGAAGGCGAGCCGGATATCGAAATTCCGGCTCTTTTCGTATCCGTCCCCTTCCCCGGCATTTCTGCGACAGACTCAGAGACCCTGCTCGTCAAGCCGATGGAGACCGAGCTTTCGGACCTTGATGGGCTGAAAACCATGTCGTCCACCGCTGCCGAAGGCTATGCCGGTGTCGCGCTGGAATTCGAATTCGGTTGGGACAAGACCAAGGTCATGGCCGACGTCCGTGACGCGATGAACAATGCAGAAGCCAAGTTTCCGGACGGGGCCGAGCAGTATTCGATCAACGAGATCAACTTTTCGCTGTTCCCGATTGTCATCGTCAACCTGACCGGCCCTGTGCCGGAACGGACGATGGTGCAAATTGCCAAAAATCTTCAGGACAAAATCGAAGGTCTGGATGCGGTGCTAGAGGCAGGGATTGCTGGCAACCGCGATGAAATGCTTGAAGTCATTATCGATCCGCTGCGCCTGGAATCCTACAATGTGACCGCAGGCGAACTGATCGACGTTGTTCAAAACAACAACCAGCTGATTGCTGCGGGCGAAGTTGAAACCGAAACCGGCGCGTTCTCGGTCAAGATTCCGTCGTCCTTTGATGATGCGCAGGACGTCTATAACCTGCCCGTCAAAACCAACGGCGACCGCGTGATCACCCTTGGTGATCTGGCGCGGATCAACCTGACATTCGTCGACCGCACCTCGACTGCGCGTTTCAACGGTGAAACGTCTGTGGCGCTTCAGGTGGTCAAGCGTAAGGGTTTCAACCTGATTGACACCAGCGCCGAGGTGCGCCGCGTGGTGGAAGAGGCCCGCGCTGAATGGCCGGACGAGCTTAAGGCCGTGGTCTCACTGGGCACTTCAAACGATCAAAGCCGTACCGTGGCCTCGATGGTCAGCCAGCTTGAAGGGTCGGTCCTTACAGCCATTGCGCTTGTGATGATCGTTGTTCTGGCATCGCTGGGCACGCGTCCTGCACTGCTGGTCGGTTTCGCTATTCCGACATCTTTCCTGCTTTGCTTCGTGCTCTTGGCCCTCATGGGCATCACCATTTCGAACATTGTAATGTTCGGCCTGATCCTTGCGGTCGGGATGCTGGTAGATGGCGCGATCGTCGTTGTTGAATATGCCGACAAACGCATATCAGAGGGCTCCGGCCCGATGTCGGCCTATGTCGAGGCCGCGAAACGGATGTTCTGGCCGGTGGTCAGTTCGACAGCAACAACGCTCTGCGCTTTCTTGCCAATGCTGTTTTGGCCGGGTGTTCCGGGCGAATTTATGGGCATGCTGCCAGTCACTTTGATTTTCGTTCTGTCTGCATCGCTGATCGTTGCCCTGATTTATTTGCCTGTCATGGGCGGTGTTTCGGGCCGCTTTTCGCGCACATTGAACAACGCGACAGAAGCCTTGCGCGCCTCGACGCCTTGGGCTGTTCGCGCGGCTTTGGTTCCTGTCGTTCTGTTCGGCATGTTCGTTGGCGCGATGATGTTGCTGAACCCTGCGTATCTTTTTGAACCAATCGGCACCGGCTTTATGGCCTACATGCCGGGCGTGATTGTTTTCCTGATCTTCGCCTCACTGACCTCGATCGTCATGGATGCAGCAGCGATCCATCGCAAGAAAGACCGCGTAGATGCAGGGTACCGCCGCACGATGTTCGGGCGCTTCATGTCGTTCATCGTCGGCAACCCGATCATGCCTCTTGTGACAATTGCCGCCGTGGTGATGTTCGTCATGTCGACCTTCAGCTACTTTGGCGAAAACAACAACGGCACCGAATTCTTTGTCGAAACCGAGCCCGAACAGGCGCTGGTTTACGTCATGGCGCGTGGCAACCTGAGCCTTGCTGAAAAAGACGCGCTGGTGCGGCGTGCGGAACAGGTGGTTCTCAACCATCCGGGCGTACAGACGGCCTTTTCCTTTGCGGGCGACGGTGGCCTGTCGTCCAACACAGGTGGTGCGCAACCGCCCAAAGACACCATCGGTCAGATCCAGTTCGAAACCATTCCATGGGAAGAACGCCCCGACGCACGCGAGATCTGGAAGCCGCTGCCCTTCCTCGACTTCGGTTTTGAGATCGACGTGAAGAACCCCGCGCTTGACGGCGACACGGTGATTTCCGAACTGACGGAAGAACTGTCGACCATCCCCGGCATCCGCACCGAAATCCTGAACCTTGCGATGGGTCCGGCGTCGGCCAAGCCTGTTCACCTGCGGGTCAAAGGTGACAACTGGGATGACCTGATCACAGCAACGGAACTGACCCGTGCCCAGTTCGAAGAAACCGCTGGTCTGCGCCTGATCGAAGACACGCTACCCCTGCCCGGCATCGATTGGCAGATTGACGTGGATGTTGAAAAGGCCGGTCGCTATGGCGCCAACGTGGCTGCCGTCGGCGCGATGGTTCAGCTTGTGACCCGCGGCATTCTGCTGGACACGATGCGCGTTGATACATCGGATGAAGAAATCGACATCCGCGTGCGCCTGCCGGAAAAAGACCGCCTGTTGTCGACGCTGGATTCCCTTAAGGTCCGCACGAACGAAGGCCTTGTGCCACTGTCGAACTTTATTACGCGTGAACCGGTCGCCAAGCTGGCCGAAATCAGCCGCGTTGATCAGAAACGCTATTTCGACGTGAAAGCCGACGTGACAGCCGACCTGTTCAAAATCCGCGCGAATGCGGATGGCGCGATCCTTGGCTACGCTCTGGCGGACGAAGATGGCGCGCTGCAGATCGGTGAGAAGAGCTATTCCTACACCTTTGACACGATGGATCGTGACACCGAGTTCTGGCGTGGCCAGTACGATGCGCTGATCACAACCGCCGAAGAGAACGGTGTCGCTGCTTCGGGCATTCCAAGCTTTGCCGAGTTCGAAACCCGTGTCGCTGATTTCACGGCCACCCTGCCGGACAGCTTTAAACTGGCGGCAGTGCCGGTGAATCCGAACGAACGGATCGAGGTGCTGACAGAATGGCTCGATACCAAGCCGTTCCCCGCTGGCATCGAATGGGAATGGACCGGCGACCAAGAAGACCAAGAGGAAAGCGCCGCCTTCCTCAGCAGCGCCTTCACAGCCGCTTTGGGCCTGATGTTCATCATCCTGCTCGCGCAGTTCAACTCTTTCTACAACTCGGTTCTGGTTCTGCTGGCTGTGATCCTGTCTACCGCAGGCGTTCTGATCGGCATGCTTCTGATGGGTCAGACGTTCTCGATCATCATGACCGGCACCGGCATCGTAGCGCTTGCGGGGATCGTGGTGAACAACAACATCGTTCTGATCGACACCTATCAGGAATACGAGGTCCACATGCCTCGGATCGAGGCGATCATCCGCACTGCTGAATCGCGCATTCGTCCTGTTTTGCTGACCACGATCACAACGATGGCAGGCCTTGCGCCGATGATGTTCGGCCTAAGCCTTGATTTCTTCGGCGGCAGCTATGCGCTGAACAGCCCCACATCACTCTGGTGGAAACAACTGGCGACGGCAGTGGTCTTCGGCCTTGGCATTGCGACCGTTCTGACGCTTGTCTTTACGCCGTCGATGCTGGCGCTGCGGGTCTGGACAGTCAAATACGCGCAATGGCTGGGCCGTTTGCTGGCACGTCTATCCTTTGGTCGCGGCAGCGAAATCGCACGGGATTGGGCAATGCGACGTGAATCCCGCCACGTCGAGGTGCCGACAATCCTGTGGGAAGACGGGGGCGAGACGTCTTCGACACCTGACAAGCCGAAATCGGGAATGCCGCTAAGGGCCGCCGAATAAGCGGCCCAGGAAACCTAGCTCAGGCCGCGTTACGATCTGCGGCCTGACGCGCCCATAGGCTGGCATAGCGCCCGCCCTTGGCCAGCAGATTGTCATGCGTTCCGCTTTCGACGATCTCGCCCGCTTCCAGAACAATGATCTTATCCGCATCCGCCACGGTCGACAGACGATGCGCGATTGTCAGAACGGTGCGCCCTTCGCCCGCGCGGGCCAGTGCCGATTGAATGCCCTGTTCGGTTTCGGTATCGAGGGCCGAGGTCGCCTCGTCCAGCAACAGGATTGGCGGGTTTTTGAGCAACGTGCGCGCAATCCCGACCCGCTGTTTTTCACCACCAGACAGCTTAAGCCCACGTTCACCAACAGTGGTGTCGTAACCGTCTGGCAAAGACACGATGAAGTCATGGATCTGGGCGGCTTGCGCGGCTTCGACAATATCGGCTTCGGTCGCATCCGCACGGCCGTATGCGATGTTGTATCGGATGGTGTCATTGAACAGCACTGTGTCCTGAGGAACCACACCGATCGACTTATGCAGGCTTTCCTGCGTGACATCGCGGATGTCCTGCCCGTCGATTTTAATCGCACCGCCTTTGACGTCATAGAAACGGAAAAGCAGACGCCCGATGGTGGATTTACCAGACCCGGACGGGCCGACCAAGGCAACAGTCTCGCCTGCGTTCACGGTAACCGACACACCTTTCAGGATGGGGCGTTCGGCCTCGTAGCCGAAGACGACATTGTCCAACTCGACCACCCCGCCGGAAACGTTCAAGGCAGGCGCATTCGGTTTGTCCGACACTTCGGCTGGCTGCTCCAGCAGGTCGAACATCTCGCCCATATCCACAAGGCTTTGGCGGATTTCGCGATAGACCGTGCCAAGGAAGTTCAAAGGCATCGTAATCTGGATCATCAGGGCGTTGACCATGACCAGATCACCGACTGTCAGCGACCCGTTCTGAACGCCGATGGCTGCCATGACCATCACAATAACCAGACCGCTGGTGATGATCAGCGCCTGACCGAAGTTCAGCATCGCAAGCGAGGTCGACGTTTTGACAGCAGCGCTTTCGTATTTGCGCATCGCCTGATCGTACCGTTCGGTTTCGCGATCCTCGGCTCCGAAGTATTTGACCGTTTCAAAGTTGAGAAGACTGTCGATGGCTTTCTGGTTCGCGTCGGTGTCCTGTTCGTTCATCACCCGACGCAGCTTGACCCGCCATTCGGTGACTTTGAACGTGAAGGTCACGTACAGCACAATGGTGAGAACGACGACCACCAGATACCAAACATCCAGCGCAAAATAGAGCGCTCCGGCCACCAGGATCAGTTCCAACAGCAAGGGGCCGATGCTGAACAGCATAAAGCGCAGCAGAAACTCGACGCCCTTCACACCGCGTTCAATGATCCGCGACAGACCACCCGTGCGGCGCGTGATGTGGTAGCGCAGCGAAAGCTGGTGGATATGCCGGAAGGTCCGAAGCGCCAGCCTGCGCAGCGCCCGTTGCCCAACGCGTGCAAAGACCGCATCACGCAGTTGCTGGAAACCAGAATTCAGCACCCGCGCCATACCGTAGGCGACTGTCAAACCAACCGCACCAACACCCAGCGTCCACGCAGGATCGACACTGTCACCTGTCAGCTTGTCGATGGCCGCTTTGTAGAAGAACGGCGTGCTGACAGCGATGATCTTGGCCACGATCAGCAGCGCCATCGAGATCACAACACGGCGCTTTACCCATGTTTGGCCCTCGGGCCACAGGTAAGGTGCCACCTTCTTGATGATCTCCCATCCGGAGCGACGGTCTTTGGCGGTGATGTCTGCAGTGCTGCTGCGCATGGGGCTCTCCTGATTACAGGGTCACATAGACGTGACCCTTCCGGAAAACCAGAAGGGCCCCTGTGTAATTTCGATTTTCAGGCCGTCAACGGATCAGAGCGCCGTCCAACCACCGTCGACGCTGATCGTTGTGCCGGTGATCTGGTCGGCAGCCGATGAACACAGGAAGACCGCTGTGCCGCCGATCTGTTCGGTGGTGGCAAATTCCTTGGATGGCTGACGCTCAAGGATTACCTTCTCTTTGGCTTCGTCCTCGGTCATGTCGTACTTTTTCGCGGTGTCGGGGATCTGCGCCTCGACCAGCGGGGTCAGAACGTAGCCCGGACAAATCGCGTTCGCGGTGATCTTTTCCTTGGCCGTTTCCAGCGCAACGACCTTGGTCATGCCCACAACACCGTGCTTGGCCGCGACATAGGCCGATTTATAGGGCGAAGCGGTCAGGCCGTGGGCGCTGGCGACGTTGATCACACGACCCCACCCCGCCTTGCGCATCAGCGGCAAAGCGGCTGCAGTGCAGTGGAAAGCAGAGTTCATATTGATCGCAATGATCGCATCCCATTTCTCGACCGGAAACTCGTCAATCGGGGCGACGTGCTGGATGCCCGCGTTGTTGACCAGAATATCGCAAACGCCCGCCTTTTCGATCAGCGCGCGGCACTGGTCGGCCTTGGACATGTCGGCCTGGATGTAGCGTGCTTTCACGCCGAATTCCTTGCCAAGTTCTTCGGCCAGCGCGTGGTCTTCTTCGTTATCTGTGAAGGAGTTCAAGATGACGTCGGCACCGGCTTTGGCAAGTTCTCGGGCCACGCCCAGACCGATGCCCGAATTGGAACCGGTAATAATCGCTGTTTTTCCTGAAAGGGTCATATCATCTCCATTCACAATGCTTTTGCAGCATAACATTCTGCACTTGCGAGAAAACGCATTTTTCGGGCATTCGTTCCGAAATTGCGACAATCTTTGCTGAATTGGACATGAAATCCATGCCTGCGCAACAACGCGCTGTTACGATCAATCTACCGTCCGGCGCGGGGCGTTAAGATATCCCCCCGATTCTTGGCAGATTCGTGCCCAGATAGAACTGCGGAATCGCGAACGACCTGAACGAGTCGCAAAGCTCTGATTAGCCGGATCACGCGCCACTACCTGTGAATCCCCCTTATTTTCATGGCTCTGAGGATTTTGGAGGACAAAAAAAAACGCCAGCACAAGGCTGGCGTTCAGTTATTGAGGCAGGTTTCATACAGGCAAGAAACCTATCGAGCAGTGCTTAGTTCATAAGCTTTTCGCATCATGAATCCAAGCTAAAAGTTTGAAAATGCCGGAATCCCCCCGTATCGTTCACGCAAAGAAACGGTTTGGGACCAAAGGAAATTCAAACATGAGCAGCAATTTAAACGGGCGTTTCCGCCGCGTTCTCGGGGGCCTTGCATTGGCGGCAATTGCGGCCTCTGCGACAGCCGAACCAAAGCATGGCATAGCTATGTACGGCGAGCCCGCGCTTCCACCCGATTTTGTGTCCCTACCCTACGCCAATCCAGAGGCCCCCAAAGGTGGCCGGATCGTGACCGGCGAGGTCGGCAGCTTTGACAGCTTGAACCCCCACATCCTGAAAGGGTCGGTTCCGTGGCAGCTTCGTTTTCTGGCCTACGAAAGCCTGATGGCCCGCAACTATGGCGAACCTTTCGCACTGTACGGCCTCCTGGCCGAATCGATTGAGGTGCCGGATGACCGTAGCTGGGTAGAATTTACGCTTCGTGAAGAAGCCAAGTTCTCGGATGGCACGCCTGTGACCGTCGAGGACGTCATGTGGTCTTATGAAGCCTTGGGCACTGTGGGCCACCCACGCTATCGCGGTTCGTGGGAAAAGATCGCCACGATGGAGAAAACAGGCGACCGCAAGGTCAAGTTCACCTTCAACGTCGAAGACCGTGAGTTACCGCTCATCCTTGGCATGCGTCCGATCCTTAAAAAGGCACAGTGGGACGGCAAGGATTTCGCGGAATCCGGTTTGGAAGACATTCCGATCACCACCGCCCCCTACACGATCTCGGATTTCGAAGCCGGTCGATACGTGACCCTGACGCGCAACCCCGATTACTGGGGCAAGGATGTGCCGTTCATGCAGGGCGTGGCCAACCTTGATGAAATCCGCATGGAATTCTTCGGCGATGCGCAGGTCATGTTCGAAGGCTTCAAGGCAGGCATCCTGAATTCCCATCGTGAAACCAACGCCGAAAAGTGGGAAACGCAGTTCGACTTCCCAGCCGTTCAGAACGGTGATGTCGTTAAGTCCCTGATCCCGCATCAGCGCCCCACCGGCATGACGGGCTTTGTCATGAACACCCGCCTGCCCGCGTTCCAAGACTGGCGCGTGCGCGAGGCGCTTATTCAGGCGTTCAACTTTGAATACATCAACGACGCGATGACTGGCGGCCGTCAGGCGCGGATCGGGTCGTATTTCAGCAACTCGCAACTGGGTATGGACAATGGTCCCGCGAAAGGCCGCGTTCTGGAATTCCTTGAACCCTTCGCTGACGATCTGCTTCCGGGCGCGATCGAGGGCTATGCCCTGCCTGTCAGCGATGGATCGGAACGCAACCGCAAAAACCTGCGCGCCGCGATTGATCTGATGGAGCAAGCGGGCTGGACCATTCAGGACGGTGTCATGGCCGATGCGAATGGAACGCCGTTCACCTTTGAGATCGTGCTCAGCCAAGGTTCGGGCGAGGCGCAATCGATCATCGATCTGTATGTCGAGGCTCTGTCCCGCATGGGGATCACCCCGCAAGTGACGATGATCGACAGCGCCCAGTACAAGGAACGCGTCAATGCCTATGACTTTGGCATGACCTACTACCGCCGCGGCCTGTCGCTATCTCCGGGCAATGAACAGCATCTGTACTGGGGGTCCAAAGGCGTGACCGAGCCCGGTTCGCGCAACCTGATGGGCATGAACTCTCCCGCGGCCGAAGCGATGATCGATACGATCCTGAACTCGACCGACCAAAACGAATTTGTCGCCGCGACCAAGGCATTGGACCGTATCCTGACCAGTGGCCGCTATGTCATTCCGATCTATGATTTCTCGTCCAGCCGGATTGCCCACGTCAAGGAACTGAAATATCCCGAGACACTGCCGATCTACGGTGACTGGATCGGTTGGCAACCGGATGTCTGGTGGTGGGAAGAGGAGTGATAGGAATGCGCATCAGCATTTTTCTGGCCGCAACACTCATGCTGGCAAGCTGCGGCACAATAGAAGGCGCAGGCGAGGATATCTCGTCTGCTTCCAGAACAGTTCAAGGCTGGTTCTGATTAGATCAGGCGAGCGACGTGACCCACAGGATGGTCGCGTCCTCGTCGCTGATAGACACAACGTTGTGGCCCATCGTGGCATCGTAATAGGCACTGTCGCCACGGCGCATTTCGATGGGTTCATAGAATTCTGTGTATAGCTGGATCACACCGGTCAGCACGTACAGAAACTCTTCGCCGTCATGGCGCACCCAACCATCGAATTCATCCATCGACCGCGCACGTACACGGGCACGATACGGAAGCATCTGCTTTTTCGTCAGCGTTTCCGCCAGCAGTTCGTGTTCGTAGGTCGCAGTTGCCTGTTGCTGGCCATTGCCGTTCTTCGTAAAAGCCAGACGACCGTTGATCTGGTCGCGCTTGGGCGGCGTGAACAACTGGGGCACTGAAATCTCAAGCCCTGTCGCCAGTTTCTTCAAGGCGTCATAGGTCGGTGACATCTGACCGTTTTCAATCTTGGACAGCGTAGACCGGGCAAGCCCCGCCTGTTTGGCCGCTTGTTCAAGCGTCCAGTCGCGTGCTTTGCGCAAATCGCGCACGCGTTCGCCCAGGTTCAGGGCTTCGATTTCGCCGTCTTGACCGTTTTCACGGGCAATTTTGATCAGACTTTTGGGATCACCTTCGCTCATATCAAAGCTATAGGCGCGGTCCTCGTAGCTTGCAAGATCGTTGGTTTGGACCTAAGTCCGCGCCATGCTGTCTGTTTTTGATAAAGGGCCCTTTGCGCCCTGCCCGACCCCGTTCAATATGGCCGCCCATGTTCTGGCAGCGGGTCAAGCCACACCTGACAAAATCGCCCTGTCCATTCTAAAGCCGACAGGCGCAGAACGGTGGAGCTATGCCAAACTGACAGCCGCCATTCTGGGCACCGCGCGCGGCCTTCTGGATCAGGGCCTGACACCGGGCCAACAGGTATTGATGCGGCTGGGCAATACCGTTGATTTTCCAATCGCGTTTCTGGGGGCCTTGGCAGCAGGCCTGGTTCCTGTGCCCACCTCGGCCCAGCTGACAGCGCCCGAGATCGAAAAGATGTCCAAGGTTCTGGATCTGGCCTGTGTTGTCAGGGATGAAACCACGCCCTGCCCCGAACTGGGTATCCCAGCATTCGATCAAGAGACACTGCATCAGTGGCGCGACCTGCCTGCGGCTGATTACCATTTCGGCGATCCTGAACGCCTTGGCTATATCGTCTTCACATCCGGCACCTCTGGCGTCCCTCGTGCCGTTGGCCACGCACATCGCGCGATCTGGGCACGTCAGATGATGATGAAGGGCTGGTACGGCCTGACACCGGACGACCGTCTTTGTCATGCGGGGGCGTTCAACTGGACGTTCACCTTGGGCACTGGCCTGATGGACCCATGGACCATGGGCGCAACGGCTCTGGTGCCAGCCAGCAATGTCACGCCTGACCAGTTGCCACTGCTGATCAAACGCAATGAGGCTACCATTTTCGCCGCTGTCCCAGGCGTCTATCGCCAGATCCTGAAACAACCGAACCTGTCCTTCCCGAAACTCCGCCATGGCCTTTCTGCAGGTGAGAAACTTCCCCAGTCCATCCTGAGCGCTTGGCAAGAAGCAACCGGTACGCCGATTTTCGAAGCTTATGGCATGTCCGAATGTTCGACCTTTATCTCGACCGAACCCACCACAACCGATCTGTCGGAAGGATACCTTGGCAAACCGCAAGTTGGACGCCGGATAGCTATTCTGGGCGATGACGGCCCTGTCGAGCTTGGCGAACCGGGCCAGATTGCGATCCATAACACCGACCCCGGTTTGATGCTGGGCTATATCGGCGCCGAAGAAGAAACCAAAAGCCGCTTCCAAGGTGACTGGTTTACCACCGGTGATCTGGGCGCAATGGAATCAGACGGTCGCATCCGCTTTCTTGGCCGCAACGATGACATGATGAACGCGGGCGGTTTCCGCGTTTCGCCTGTCGAGGTCGAGAACGCGCTGCTACAACATCCAGCGATTTCGGAAGTTGGCGCTACGGACATCGAAGTCAAAGAAGACGTCCGCCTGATCGCCGCGTTTTTCGTGTCTTCCGAACCGCTTAGTGAAAGCGACTTGCAAGACTGGTGCGCAGAACGTCTGGCCCGCTACAAACAGCCCCGCATCTTTGTTCAACTCGATGCATTGCCAAAGAACCCCAATGGCAAATTACTTCGCAAAGCGCTTCGTGACATTCCGCGAAACACCCACTAAAGGCTCGGGCTTATTTCGACGTTTTGCTGTTAGCATTGTCCTACAAAGGAAAGGCATCAACTATGGTCAAACTGGATATCATGTCGGACCCGATTTGCCCCTGGTGCTATGTTGGCAAAACGCTTTTGGATCGCGCCTTGGAACAATCGCCGGATCACCCGTTCGAAATCGAATGGCACCCATTTCAGCTCAACCCCACTATGCCCCGCGAAGGCATGGACCGTCGTGCTTATCTGGAAGGAAAGTTCAACGGCCAAGAAGGGGCAGTAGCGGCTTACATGCCCTTGGTTGAAATGTGTGAGGCGCAGAAGATCACTATCAATCTGGATGCGATCCAGAAAACGCCGAACACGCTGGACGCGCATCGTCTGATCCATTGGGCCGGTATCGAAGGTCGCCAGACAGCGGCAGTTTCGTCGCTGTTCAAGGCCTACTTTGTCGAAGGCCGTGATATTGGTGACCACGAGGTACTGTGCGACATCGCCGACGGCATCGGTTTGGATGCAAGCGTGATCCATCGCCTACTGGCCTCTGATGCCGACGTGGAAGACATCAAGAAACGCGACGAGGCTGCGCGGCAGATGGGAATTACGTCGGTGCCGACCTTCGTGGTTGCGGGCCAGCACGCGGTCCCCGGCGCACAACAGCCCGAACTTTGGCTGAAAGTCATCGAAGAGCTGCGCGCAGCCGCCTAAATAAACAAAATCAAAATTTTTTCGCACCTGCAGAAATCTTGTCTTGCCAAAAGACGGAATAGGAATAAATTCCAATATTAGGAAACCGCACGGTATCTAAATATTTCAAAATGCTGGTACCGACCAGAAAGGAAGCCCTCTGTGCCCCTGAAAATGCATCGAGTCGAATTGGTAGCGCTGATTGCCATGATGTTCGCGACAATCGCGATTTCCATGGACGCCATGCTGCCTGCCCTGCCCCAAATCGCATTGGAGCTATCCCCCGAAAATCCGAACGCCGCGCAGCTTGTTCTGACAAGCTTTGTTCTGGGCATGGGTCTGGGCACGTTTGTGACCGGCCCCTTGTCGGACACATTGGGCCGCAAGAACGTCGTGATCGGCGGTGCGGCGCTTTATTGTGTGGGCGCGGCCGCATCCATCTATGCTCAGTCGCTTGAATTTCTGCTGGTGTCTCGCTTGATTCAGGGCCTTGGGGCAGCTGGCCCGCGCGTCGTGTCGCTGGCGATCATCCGTGACCAGTTCTCGGGCCGGGAAATGGCGCGTCTGATGTCGTTTGTTATGATGGTCTTTACCATCTTCCCCGCCGTCGCACCGTCGCTTGGTGCCTTCATCCTGATCTTCGGCGAATGGCACGCAATCTTTGCCGCGTTCCTTGTGTTTTCGATTATCAACGGCATCTGGTTCGGCGTTCGGATGCCCGAAACCCTGCCCATTGAGGAACGCCGTCCATTCAGTTTCCGCGCGATCTGGGCTGCCTTGCTGGAAATGATCGCCCACCCGATGGTGCGCCTGTCTATCGCTGTTCAGTGCCTGGTGTTTGGTATGTTGTTCGCAATGATTTCATCGGTTCAGCAAATCTACGACGTCACCTTTGATCAGGCCGAGAATTTCCACCTGTGGTTCTTTATGGTGGCTTTGTTGTCGGGGTGCGGATCTTTGCTGAACGCACGGCTGGTGATCAAACTGGGTATGCGTCGGATCATCAATGCTGTCATCACATTTCAGATTTTCGCATCCTCGGCGATGCTTCTGGTCTATTTTTCTGACTTGGGCGCGACGGCAACCTTCTTTGGTTTTGTGGCTTGGCAGACGTCGGTTTTCTTCATGATCGGCATGTCCATCGGCAACCTGAACGCCATCGCGCTTGAACCTATGGGGCACATCGCCGGTTTGGCATCCAGCGTCATTGGCGCGGTGTCCACGGTCGCCGCTGTGATCATTGCCGCACCACTGGGTTTGATGTTTGACGGCACGCCGGTTCCACTTGCTACGGGGATCTTGTGCCTTGCAATCATCGCCTTCGCGTTGATGCAGGCAATGTCGCGTCGCGAAGCAGAGGAAGCTGCGGCGACCTTGTAATGGTCACCTGAAGAAATTCAGTATACATTCGCATACAAAGCTTTCCTTCCTGAGCGAACCGCGTTATGAACACGCGAAAATTCAGCCCAGGAAGGACTCCTCCCATGTCGAAAATCAAGGTTGAGAACCCCATCGTCGAAATGGACGGCGATGAGATGACCCGCATCATGTGGGACTTCATCAAACAGAAACTGATCTTGCCCTATCTGGATCTTGATCTGCTGTACTACGATCTGGGCATCGAAGAACGCGATCGCACAGAAGACCAGATCACCATCGACGCCGCAGAAAAGACCAAAGAGGTCGGCGTCGCGGTCAAATGTGCCACCATCACACCTGATGAAGCCCGCGTAGAAGAGTTCGGCCTGAAAAAGATGTGGCGCTCGCCCAACGGCACGATCCGCAACATCCTTGGCGGCGTTGTGTTCCGCGCGCCGATCATTTGTAAAAACGTCCCTCGCCTTGTTCCCGGCTGGACGCGTCCCATCGTGATCGGTCGTCACGCCTTTGGTGACCAGTACAAAGCCACTGACATCAAGTTCCCCGGCCCCGGCAAGCTGACGATGAAGTTCGTTGGCGAAGACGGTCAGGTGATCGAGAAAGAAGTGTTCGACGCCCCCGACGCCGGTGTCTTTATGTCGATGTATAACCTCGACAAATCGATCTATGACTTCGCCCGCGCGACGTTCAATTACGGCCTGCAGTTGGGATGGCCGGTGTATCTGTCGACAAAGAACACCATTTTGAAGCAATACGACGGACGCTTCATGGAAATCTTCCAAGAGGTGTTCGACAACGAATTCGCCAAGCAGTTCGAAGAAAAAGGTATCACGTACCAGCACCGCCTGATCGACGACATGGTCGCCTGTGCGATGAAGTGGAACGGCGGTTTCGTCTGGGCCTGTAAGAACTACGATGGCGACGTGCAGTCCGATACCGTGGCGCAGGGCTTCGGTTCGCTGGGCCTGATGACTTCGCAACTGATGACACCGGACGGCAAGATCGTCGAGGCGGAGGCCGCCCACGGCACCGTCACGCGCCACTATCGCCAGCATCAGGAAGGCAAGCAAACCTCGACCAACTCGATCGCGTCGATCTTTGCGTGGACAGGTGGTCTGAAGCATCGTGCGAAACTGGATAACAACACCCCGCTGATGAACTTTGCCACCACGTTGGAAAAGGTCGTCGTCGATACGGTTGAATCCGGCTTTATGACCAAAGACTTGGCTCTGCTGGTTGGTCCAGATCAGAAATGGCTGACCACGATGGGCTTCCTTGAAAAACTGGATGAGAACCTGAACAAGGCACTCGCTGGCTAATTCCGCCAGACAAAACGAATAAAAACCGGCCCTTGGGCCGGTTTTTTAATGCCCCAAGGGCAACGCATAAAAAAAGGGGGCGTTCCCGCCCCCTTATGAGTCTCGCGAACTCAGGCTCATCATTTCACCGCCCTAGTTTTTTGCCTGCGGCCCGGTCGCGTCAGGGGCACCGCAGCGCCCCTTGTCCCTTAACTGCACCCAGAGGTGCCGCCACATGTGTTGCACTTCATACAGGTGCCGTTGCGCACCAGCGTGTAGTTTCCGCATTCGCCGCACGGATCGCCTTCGTAGCCCTGCATTTTGGCTTTGGTCGATGCGTCCATGCCTGTGGATGTCGTCGTGGTCGCACGCGCGGCCACAGACACCGTTGTGGATGTCGATGTTTCAGGTACCAACGTGCTGAGCGCTGCAGAGGCATCCATCGGCGCGGAAAAGGCTGTTGCCGCCTGCCCGCCCTGCAGAACCACCAGTTCTTGCGGCACACGCTTGCGCAGGTAACCGGTCGAACTGATCTGCTTCAGAACCTCAAGGCTTTTCGAGGCTGCGCTTTCGCTCAGTTCCTTGACGTTGGACACGCCCTCTTCTTCGCCACGGCCGATGTCGTCGAATGTCGCGCCTTCGGGTTTGACATGCGCCAGATCGGTGCGGTCCAGATAGGACACGGCCAGTTCGCGGAAGATGTAATCAAGGATCGACGTTGCATTCTTGATGCTGTCGTTGCCCTGAACCATGCCTGCCGGTTCGAACTTGGTGAAGGTGAAGGCGTCAACGAACTCTTCCAGCGGAACACCGTACTGAAGACCGACGGACACGGCGATGGCGAAGTTGTTCATCATCGCACGGAAGCCCGCGCCTTCCTTGTGCATGTCGATAAAGATTTCACCCAAGGAGCCATCTTCGTACTCACCGGTCCGCAGGTACACCTTGTGACCACCGACAACGGCCTTCTGGGTGTACCCCTTGCGGCGTTCCGGCATCTTGGTGCGCTCGGACTTGATGATTTCCTTGATGACGACCTTCTCGACGATCTTTTCGGCCAGCACAGCGGCCTTTTCCTGCATCGAGCCTGTTTCCAGAACCTCTTGCGCGTCCTCGTCATCCTCGACCAGTGCCGCCGCCAAAGGCTGGCTGAGTTTGGAACCATCGCGGTAGAGGGCATTGGCCTTAACACCCAGCGACCAGGACAGTTCATAGGCCTTCTGACAGTCTTCGATAGACGCGTCATTCGGCATGTTGATCGTCTTGGAAATCGCACCCGAAATGAACGACTGCGCCGCTGCCATCATGTAGATGTGGCTGTCGACCGACAAGAAGCGTTTGCCTTTCTTGCCACAGGGGTTCGCACAGTCAAACACCGGATAATGTTCAACTTTCAGGTGCGGCGCACCTTCAAGCGTCATTGTCCCGCAGACATAGTCATTGGCTGCTTCGATGTCTTTGCGGCTGTAGCCAAGGTGGCGCAGCAGATCAAAGCTCGGGTCATTCAGACGTTCGGTCGGGATGCCCAGAACTTCGGTGCAGAACTCTTCACCCAGCGTCCACTGGTTGAACACAAAGCGGATGTCAAAGGCCGAACCAAGCGCCTGTTCGATCCGCTCGATCTGCGCCGGACCAAAGCCGTGACCCACTAGCGACGTGTGGTTGATCGCCGGTGCCTCGGCAATCGAGCCGTGACCCACTGCGTAACCAATGATGTCTTCGATCTGGGCCGAGTCGTAGCCCAGTTTCTCCAACGCGGCCGGAACCGACTGGTTGATGATCTTGAAGTAACCGCCGCCAGCCAGCTTCTTGAACTTCACCAAGGCGAAGTCAGGCTCGATACCTGTTGTGTCGCAGTCCATAACCAGACCGATGGTACCTGTCGGCGCAATCACGGTTGTCTGCGCGTTACGGAAGCCGTTCTTTTCACCCAGACGCAGCGCCTCGTCCCAGCTGGACATCGCCAGCTCGACCAGAAGCGGATCAGGGCAGTTTGCGTGGTCGAGAGCGACCGGCTTCACCGCCAGCTTCTCATATCCGCTTGTCGCGCCGTAGGCCGCATTGCGGTGGTTCCGGATGACGCGCTGCATGTGGTCTTTGTTGCGCTTATAGCCAGCGAATGTACCCAGCTCGCCCGCCACTTCAGCAGATGTCGCGTAAGCAACGCCGGTCATGATCGCTGTCAGAGCACCGCAAAGCGCGCGACCTTCATCCGAGTCATAGGAGTAACCCATGTTCATCAGCAGGCCGCCGATGTTGGCATAGCCCAGACCCAGCGTACGGAAGTCGTAGCTCAGCTGAGCGATTTCCTTGGACGGGAACTGCGCCATCAGAACCGAGATTTCCAGCGTCAGCGTCCAAAGACGTGTCGCATGCATGTATTCCTCGGCCTTGAACTTACCATCCTCAAGGAAGGTCAGCAGGTTCATCGACGCAAGGTTACAGGCCGTGTCATCAAGGAACATGTATTCGGAACAAGGGTTTGAACCGCGAATCTCACCGTCTTCGGGGCATGTGTGCCATGCGTTGACAGTGTCGTGGAACTGGATACCCGGATCGGCGCAGGCCCATGCCGCGTGGCCAACGTCTTCCCAAAGCTTGCGGGCTTTGATCGTTTTCGCGACCTTGCCGTCTGTACGGCGGATCAGTTCCCAATCTGCGTCTTCACGGACCGCTTTCAGGAACGCGTCGGTTACACGGATCGAGTTATTCGAGTTCTGGCCGGAAACAGACGCATAGGCTTCCGAATCCCAGTCAGTGTCATACGTCGGGAATTCGATCGAGGCATAGCCCTGACGTGCGTAATCCAGAACGCGCTTAATATACGTCTCGGGGATCGCGACCTTTTTAGCGGCGCGGACCGCCTGCTTCAGGCTGTCGTTGACCTTAGGGTCATAAGCGTCGGCTTCGGCGCCATCCCAGCTACGGATCGCGTCAAAGACAGCGTTCAGCATCTGCTCGTGCATTTTCGAGCCGGCAACGATCGACGCAACCTTTTGCTCTTCCTTGACCTTCCAGTTGATGAATTCTTCGATATCGGGGTGATCCGCGTCACAGATCACCATCTTGGCAGCGCGGCGCGTTGTGCCGCCAGACTTGATCGCGCCAGCTGCGCGGTCACCGATTTTCAGGAAGCCCATCAGACCCGAGGATTTGCCACCACCGGACAGGGATTCGCCCTCGGCCCGCAAGGACGAAAAGTTCGTGCCGGTGCCAGAGCCGTATTTGAACAGGCGCGCTTCACGCACCCAAAGATCCATGATCCCGCCTTCGTTTACCAGATCGTCAGAGACGGATTGGATAAAGCAGGCGTGCGGCTGGGGGTGTTCATAAGCCGACTGGGATTTTACCAGCTTGCCAGATTTGTAATCGACATAATGGTGGCCCTGCCCCGGACCGTCGATGCCATATGCCCAGTGCAAACCTGTGTTGAACCACTGCGGCGAATTCGGTGCAGCCATCTGAGTGGCCAGCATGTAGCGCATTTCGTCATAGTAGGCTTGTGCGTCAGCCTCGGACGTGAAGTAGCCGCCCTTCCAGCCCCAGTATGTCCACGCACCCGCCAGACGGTCGAAAACCTGCTTGGCCGAGGTTTCGCCGGTCTTTTCAACATCCGAAGATGCCGGTGCGGATTTCCACAGGAACTCGGGAACGTCCTTTTCTTTGACCTTTTTCAGGTCTGTCGGAACGCCCGCTTTGCGGAAGTATTTCTGTGCGATGACGTCGGATGCAACCTGGCTCCAAGATGCCGGGACCTCAACCTCATCAAGACGGAACACGATGGTCCCGTCTGGGTTTCGAATTTCAGATGTCGTGGTAACAAATTCTAATCCAGCGTACGCGTCCTGCCCTTCACGCGTGAACTTTCTTTCAATTCTCATGATCGCCGCCCTGTTTATCGCTGCTTCCCGTCCGCTTTCCGAGCCCGATCGATTGGGTAAACGCTACCTGTTCCGAGACATGACCATGTCGCGGTTGAGTAAAGTGCCAAATGTGGCAATGCGAATTGACCCCGTGACCTAACCACTAAATGTGGTGGGCTTGCAGTAAGCCCGCACAAATTGGCGCATTGGACCTTTGCCGGTCAACGAATTTTTTGAAGAAAGTTATCTATATTTAGCGTTGACGACCTATCCAAACACATTCCCTGCGATCCACTCCCCGATTCACCCACAAGATGAAAACGACGCTCTTTCGAGGAAAACATGCGTTTCAATGGACTTATCCACAGAATTTTCCGCATAGCTTGAGGTAGTTTGCAATTGGAATGTGTTCTGCGAAAAACAAAGCCCGAGTGCAGAAGAGACACAAGTTCTTGTGGAATCTTCGGTAACGCTGCGATTCGATACGCCCGATCCGAAGGCAAACAGCCCGTTCGCCTATAAATTCATCACTATTAAGGAAGTGGTCGGGGCGATAGGATTCGAACCTACGACCTACGGTACCCAAAACCGTCGCGCTACCAGGCTGCGCTACGCCCCGACTGAGCGACCGTTTAAACGCCTCCGATCAAATTGAAAAGACCGATCTGCAGGTTATTCGCAGGGCCAAGCCGCTTTTTCGATAGCTGGATGCTGCATAACGTTCTCGGGTTTCAATCCAAGCATCTTTGCGACACCTGCGTTCAACTCCAGAACATACTGGATGTTGTCGCCGCCCGGAATCGCCGTCAGATCACCGGGGATCGCATTTTCATGGATGGACTGAACCACGCCGTTTTCATCGGCAAAGATCATGTCGAGGGGAATCAGCGTGTTTTTCATCCAGAACGCCACTGACGACGGCTGTTCGTATACGAACAACATCCCGGTCATTCTTGGCATCTGCTCGACGAACATCAGGCCCTGTGCGCGCTCGTCCGCGGTATCCGCGACGGACACAGCGAATTGAGCAGACCCGAATTGGCCTTTAATGGACAGAGTATCTTGTGAACATTCGGCGTATGCTGTGCTGGACAGCAGGCTAAACGTTAGCGCCCAGACGTAACCGCGCTGTCCCATGCCAATACCTCGGTAGCCATACGGCCGCGTTTGCCATCAACCGTCCGTATCGCAAGCGCTTCGCCCGGTTGAAGATCGGACAGGCCCGAGCGGCGCAGTACTTCAATGTGGACGAACACATCTTCACTGCAGCCAAACAGATTAGCAAAGCCAAAGCCCTTGGCCTTGTCGAACCATTTGACGCGAGCAGGTTCCAGCGGGGCATTGGCCAGAACGTCGGGATCCATTTCAGCAAAGTCCGCCAGAGGAGCAAGCCCCTCTTCTTCCGGTGGATCAACCTTATGGACTTCGACAGCCTGCACACCACGCTGAGTGTCATTGACCGAGATAACCACACCGGCGCCATCGGCAATCGAGCTTAGGCCGAAATTGCGCAGGACATTCCCGTGCAAGAGAATATCCGGCCCACCCTCGTCAGCAATGACGAAGCCGAAGCCCTTTGCGGGATCGAACCATTTGACCTTGCCGGTCACTTGGCGACTTTGTCGCTCCGTTTCTTTAGTCACAACATACTCATCGTTTTGCTCGGTCCTACTATTGCGTCATGCGCCCCCTACTATGCAAGCATGATTCCAAGTCATTTTTGTTCTTAGGCGACATTTCACGTCACGTGAAAGTCATGGGCTCAATCTAGTCACATCCCAGTCACTATGAACATCCTTACGCCTCCACGTAAAGCGGTCATGCAACCTAAATGCGCCATCTGCCCAAAACTCTATTTCAATCGGGGTGATACGAAAGCCCCCCCAAAACGGCGGCCTTTCGGGATTCGGACCCTTAGTCGCTGTGATTTTCGCCACTTCAGCCATCAAAGTCGCGCGGCTGTCCAAAGGTTGCGACTGTTTTGATGCCCAGGCACCCAATCTACTCTTGAGAGAACGGGACTTATAATAAGCGTCGGCCTGGGGGCCATCTTCGCGTTGCGTAAACCCGCGCACACGGATTTGGCGCCGCAGAGATTTCCAGTGCATGACGAACGCCGCCTGTCCTGCAGCTTCGATCTCTTGGGCCTTGGCGCTTTCGTAGTTCGTATAGAAAACAAAAGCCGCGTCCTCGATTTCCTTCAACAGCACCATACGCGCATTGGGCATTCCGTTCGCATCGACCGTCGACAGCGCAATGGCGTTCGGATCGTTGATTTCGCTGGTTTCGGCCTCGGCCAGCCAGTTTCGGGCAATCACAAACGGATCGTCACCCGCAAAAATCCCACTTCGGTCGCTCATCGACGCTTTACTCCTGTATTCACGGCCATTCTGCCCATTCTGCTCAGCCTGCCCTTGATGGTCGCAAGCCCTTCGCCTAAAGGAACTTAGACACATTTCGGGTGGAGCGGCACAATGTCAAATAATCTCATGGCAGGTAAACGCGGTCTAATCATGGGCCTCGCCAACGATAAATCAATTGCATGGGGTATCGCCAAGGCCCTCGGCGATGCAGGAGCAGAGCTGGCATTCTCGTATCAGGGCGAAGCGCTGAAGAAGCGCGTTGATCCTCTGGCCGCTGAATTGGGGTCAGACATTGTTCTGCCCTGCGACGTTAGCGACGAAGCTTCGATCGACGCATTGTTCGATGGCCTGAAAGAGCGCTGGGACAACATCGACTTTGTCGTTCATGCCATTGGCTTCTCTGACAAAAATGAACTTCGCGGTCGGTACGTCGATACATCCCGCGCAAACTTCCAGATGTCTATGGATATCTCGGTCTATAGCTTTACTGCCGTCATGCAGCGCGCCGAAAAGATGATGAACGATGGCGGTTCCGCTATCACCCTGACCTATTACGGCGCCGAACGCGTCATGCCCCACTACAACGTGATGGGCGTCGCCAAAGCCGCGCTAGAGGCCTCTGTGCGCTACCTTGCTGAAGATCTTGGCAAAGACGGTATCCGCGTCAATGCAATCAGCGCGGGCCCGATCAAAACACTGGCCGCCTCTGGCATCGGCGATTTCCGCTACATCATGAAGTGGAACGAATATAATTCCCCGATGCGCCGGAACGTCACCATTCAAGACGTTGGCGGTTCTGCGCTATACCTTCTGTCTGAATTGGGCGCTGGCACCACTGGTGAAGTTCTGCACGTCGATGCGGGCTATCACGTGGTCGGCATGAAAGCCGTCGACGCGCCTGACATGTCGAAAAGCTAACGGATCGGACAAAACCATGGATCGACTGCCACACGAAAAAGGGTTTCACGTCAGCTGGGACCAATTGCATCGCGATGCTCGTGCACTGGCATGGCGTCTTCAGGATGCCGCGCCGGCATCCGGCTGGAAGGCCGTTGTCGCCATCACCCGTGGCGGCATGGCCCCTGCCATGATCATCAGTCGTGAACTGGACATCCGCACCGTCGATACGATCAGCGTCAAAAGCTATAACCATCAAGAACAGAGCGAACCGCGCATCATCAAATCCCCCGATGCGACGGTTGTTGGCGATGGCGAAGGCATTCTGATCATCGACGATCTGGTCGACACAGGCAAAACGCTGGAAGTCGTGCGCAAGGCGATGCCAAAGGCGCATGTCGCCACTGTTTACGCCAAGCCTATGGGCCGCCCGATGGTGGATTCGTTCATTACCGAGGTCAGTCAGGACACGTGGATCTTTTTCCCATGGGATATGGCCCTTCAGTACGTAAAACCGTTCCACGGCTCTGACGACTGATCAAACATCCTTGTTTCGCGTTGCGTTGCAGCGCGAACTGCAAGAACGTGGCGAAACGTAAAAGGCAGATTTCGCAGGTACTCAGATGGCAAGCCGCACCCAATCTACATTTTCGCCCCCGGTGATGGAGGCGCGACGTTGGATTGAAGGTGTCGAGTTTCCTGCGAACCTTCCCTTGATCAACGTTTCTCAGGCGGCTCCGATCGATCCGCCACCCGAAAACCTGCGTCAGGCCATGGCCGACGCGCTTCTGGACAGCACCACACATCTTTATGGACCAGTCCTTGGCCTGCCTGCACTACGTGAGGCATTGGCTAAAAACTGGAGCCGTCACTACGAAACAACCGTGTCAGCTGATCAGATCGCAATTACAGCAGGATGCAATCAGGCATTTGCCGCGGTGATTTCGTCTATTGCCGACCAAGGGGATGAAGTTATTCTGCCAACCCCCTGGTATTTCAACCACAAAATGTGGCTGGACATGTCGGGCGTAACGGCTGTGCCGCTGGCCACTGGTGCTGATCTTTTGCCTACACCTGACGCGGCCGAGGCCTTGATCACAGACCGGACAAAGGCGATTGCGATTGTTTCGCCAAACAATCCCGCTGGTGTTGAATATCCTGCCGATCTGCTTCGCGCGTTTTTCGCGCTCTGCCATCGTCGCGGCATCAAGCTGATTGTCGATGAAACCTACCGTGACTTCGACAGCCGCACGGGCGCGCCCCATGACCTGCTTGATCAGGATGGTGCCGATGAAACGCTGATCCAGCTGTATTCCTTTTCCAAGGCCTACCGCCTGACCGGACACCGCGTTGGCGCAATTGTGACCTCTCCTTCGCTGCTGCGCGAGGTCGAGAAGTTTCAGGACACCGTCGCGATCTGTGCGCCGCAACTGGGCCAGAAGGCCGCACTTTGGGGGCTTGAGAACCTTGATCAGTGGCTGGCAGGCGAACGCGCCGAAATTCTGGCCCGCCGCGCAGCGATCGAGGCAAACATGCCCAAACTAGCAGCCAAAGGCTGGCGACTTTTGGGGCTTGGGGCGTACTTTGCCTATGTTGAACATCCCTTTGCAGACAGCTCTGCAGATCTGGCCGTCAAGCTGGTGAAAGAAGCGTCTGTTCTTGCGCTTCCCGGCACCATGTTCCGGCCTTCAGACGACGCCTCTGGCACACGCGAATTCCGCTTTGCCTTTGCCAACATTGACTCGGACGGGATCGCTGTTTTGTTTGATCGTCTGGCTCAATTGGACTGGCCACTTGCGGGTCCGTCGCGCTCTGCGTAAACATCGCTGAAATCTTTAAAACTACGGGTGGTATTCCACATGGCGCTTAAGGCGAAACGGTTATCCAGAGTCTTCCTGTACATCCTCATGGGCTTTATCTTTGTGGGTCTGCTGGGCTTTGGCGCAACAAGCTTTACCGGCGGTCGTCAGGATGTCGCCAGCGTGGGTGATCAGGGTGTCGACGCCAGCACCTATGTGCGCACCATCCAGCAGGAACTTCGGGCGCAGCAGGCCCAACAGGGCCGCGCCGTGACCTTTGCAGAAGCACAGGAACTTGGCCTTGACCGTCAGGTGCTGGCCCAGTTGATCGTGAACGCATCTTTGGATTGGGCCTCGGACGAGGCATCAATCTCGGTCGGTGACGAAGAAGTTGCCAAGCAATTGGCGGCGATTTCGGCGTTCCAAGGCGCTGACGGCAGCTTTGACCGTGATGCCTACCGCTTTGCCCTGCGCAACATCGGAATGAGCGAACGCGACTTTGAAGAAGACCTGCGCAAAGAAGCCTCACGCAGCATCGTTCAAGGCGCGATCGTATCCGGCAACGAAATGTCGAACACCTACGCCGAAACGCTGGTCGCCTACGCGCAGGAAAAACGCGATTTCACTTGGGCGGTTCTGACAGAAGCCGACATGACAACCGGCGTTCCTGTCCCGACCGAGGAAGACCTGCAGGCCTATTACGAAGAGAACATCGCCCAGTTCACGCGCCCTGAAACCAAGGTGATCACCTACGCTTGGGTCACACCCGACATGATCGTGGACAGCGTTGAGGTCGATGAAGAAACACTGCGCGCGTCCTACGAAGAACGTCGCGACGAATTCAACATGCCCGAGCGTCGCTTGGTTGAACGTCTGGTGTTCGGCTCTGAGGCCGAGGCATTGGCGGCAGCGGCAGCAATCACCAATGGCGAAACCACATTTGACGATCTGGTCGCCGAACGCGGTCTGGACCTGTCCGACGTTGATCTGGGCATTGTGACTGTCGAAGATTTGGGCGCGGCAGGCGATATGGTGTTTGCCGTTGCCTCCGGCGCTGTCGCGGGGCCTGCGGGTTCTGATCTGGGTCCGGCGCTGTTCCGTGTAAACGCCGAACTTGCGGCACAGGAAACACCGTTTGAAGATGCCATCCCGATGCTGCGCGACGAACTGGTTCTGGACCGCGCCCGCCGCGTGATCGAGGGTCAGGCAGAAGAGTATGACAATGAACTGGCCGCCGGTGCTACATTGGAAGAACTGGCTGAAACCACGGATCTCGAGCTGGGCACAATCGAATGGGCCGGTGACAGCGAAGACGGTATTTCCGGCTATCCGGCATTCCGCGAAATAGCCAATGCAGCAAGTCAGGATGACTACCCTGAAATCGCAGCGCTTGGTGACGGTGGCGTGTTTGCTATGCGCATCGACGAAATCCAGCCCAAGGCCCCCTATCCCTTTGAAAACGTCCGCGACCGCGTACAATTCGGCTGGGAACGCGAAGCCACCACAAACGCGCTTGAGTCCGAAGCCGAGGCATATGTCGCACGCCTGAATGCTGGTGAAAGCTTTGCCGATCTGGGGCTGACTGCCACATCCGAGACAGACTATCTGCGCTCGACCAGCCTTGATGTATTGCCCGCAGGCAGCGTGCTTCAGGTGTTCGATCTGGAAGACGGCCAAGCGGCGCTGATGCGTGGCGTGTCCCGTGTTGCCATTCTTCAGCTCGATGGCGTGACGTCGGCTGATCTGACCACAGAAGACGCGCAAGCCATGATCGACGGGCTGACCAATCAGGCGTCCGGCAGCCTTGCCGAAGACCTGTATCGCGCGTTCATCGTGAACATCCAGACCCGCGCTGGCGTTACAGAAAATCCAACAGCGTTGCGTCAGATCAACGCGCAAATTCAGTGAGTTAACTATGGTTGCCTTGACGCCCGAGTTCCGGGAATTCGAAACCGAATACGCCGCAGGCAAAAATCAGGTGGTGTACGCCCGTCTCGCGGCCGATCTGGACACACCTGTTTCACTGATGCTCAAGCTGACAGGCGCTGCCAAAGACGCCTTCATGCTGGAGTCCGTGACCGGCGGCGAAGTTCGTGGACGTTATTCGATCATCGGAATGAAGCCGGATCTGATCTGGCAGTGTCACGGCACACAGTCGCGTATCAACCGTCACGCACGTTTCGATCCCGACAGTTTCACTGCACTGGACGACGATCCGCTAACCAGCCTGCGTGCGCTGATTGCCGAAAGCAAAATCGAGCTACCCGAAGACCTTCCTCAGGCCGCAGCAGGTCTGTTCGGCTATCTGGGTTACGACATGATTCGACTGGTCGAACATCTGCCAGACGTGAACCCCGACCCGCTGGGCCTGCCTGACGCACTTATGATGCGTCCGTCTGTCATTGCGGTTCTGGACGGTGTAAAAGGCGAAGTCACAGTTGTGTCCCCTGCATGGGTGTCAGAAGGCCAGAGCGCGCGTGCAGCCTACGCTCAGGCCGCGGAACGCGTCATGGATGCCGTACGCGATCTGGAGCGCGCCATGCCGCAAGCCAGCCGGGATCTCGGCGATGCGAAAGAGGCAGGCGCACCTGTCAGCAACTTTACGCACGAGGGCTACAAAGACGCCGTCGAGAAGGCCAAGGATTACATCCGCAAGGGTGACATCTTTCAGGTCGTACCGTCGCAGCGCTGGACGCAGGATTTCCCCCTACCGCCGTTTGCGCTTTATCGCTCGCTGCGCCGGACGAATCCGTCTCCGTTCATGTTCTATTTCAACTTCGGTGGCTTTCAGGTCATCGGCGCCAGCCCCGAAATTCTTGTTCGGGTCTTTGGCGACGAAGTCACCATCCGCCCCATCGCCGGCACCCGTCCCCGTGGCGCGACACCGGAAGAGGACCGCGCGAACGAGGCCGATCTTTTGGCCGATCAAAAGGAACTGGCCGAGCACCTTATGCTGCTCGATCTTGGCCGTAACGACACCGGCAAGGTCTCTAAAATCGGCACGGTCCGTCCGACTGAAAAATTTGTGATCGAACGCTACAGCCACGTGATGCACATCGTGTCGAACGTTGTGGGTGAGTTGTCTGAAGATCAGGATGCACTGTCTGCCCTGCTTGCAGGTCTGCCTGCTGGCACCGTCTCAGGCGCCCCGAAAGTGCGCGCGATGGAGATCATCGACGAGCTGGAGCCGGAAAAGCGCGGCGTCTATGGCGGTGGCGTTGGCTACTTCTCGTCCGGTGGCGACATGGACATGTGTATTGCCCTGCGAACGGCCATCGTGAAGGATCAGAAGCTGTATATTCAGGCCGGTGGCGGTGTTGTCTACGACAGCGACCCCGAGGCGGAATATATGGAAACCGTTCACAAATCGAACGCGATCCGCCGTGCGGCCGCGGATGCCGCGCGCTTCACAGGCACCGGTAACGAATAAAGCCCGAAGGCCGCGCTTAGGCGGCCTCGGCTGCTGTCTGACGGATGCGTTCGATCATCGCGCGCAATCCGTTAGACCGCTGCGCAGACAGATGATCGGTCAAGCCAAGGCGACCGAATTCGGCACGCGCGTCCACCGCGCCCACCTCGGACAGCGGCAAACCATCATACAAGCGGATCAGAACTGCGATCAGACCGCGTACGATCATCGCGTCGCTGTCGCCTTTGAAATGGAACGTGTTTCCGTCGATCTGCGGGTGCAGCCAGACCTGACTGGCGCAGCCGTCAACCTTGGTCGCGGGCACGCGCAGAGCTTCGGGCAAAGGTTCCATATCCTTGCCCAGATCGATCACCGTGCGATAGCGGTCTTCCCAGTCTTCCAGAAACTCGAAATCTTCCACCAGTTCTTCGAACGCTGCCTGCGCCATAGTTCACCTTCCATACGTCTTTGACACAGACCTAGGGAGACATCGGAAAAAGGTCCAGCCCTGCCTTCATGCTTTTCAACTGCGCGCCGATAGGCTAGTCCATTGGTAGTTCAGGCAAGGGGCAGGATACCAATGTTTAAACCGGTGGCGGTTCTTCTCGTTTCGACGCTCGTTTTAACCAGCTGTGGCACAGTGCGCGAGTCGCGCCTGAACCCGTTCAACTGGTTCGGCTCTGCCCGTTCGGTTCCGACGGATGTCGCCAATCCCCTGCTGCCCCAGCGGCGCGAGGCGGTGTCGATTTTCGTCACGCAAAAAGAAAAAGAACGCGTTCCGGGCAACCCGATTGCCCAAGTCAGCGAATTGCTGATCGAACGTCGCCCCGGTGGCGCGATCATTCGGGCAACAGGCGTTGCCGACCGCGCAGGCCCGTTTGAAGCGGAACTGATCCTGGAAGAAGGCGAAGATCCGACAGTGATCAGCTACGTCTTTGCAGCCAAGCAACAGCCCGGCCCACGCAACACAGGTCCGGATGCGCGCAAAGTGACGGTTGCTGACTGGCTGACGGACAATGAACTGGCGGGCATTCGCACCATTCGCGTCGTCGGACGCGAAAACACGATGGTCACGCGCCGTTAATCGTCTTCCAGTTCGATCACTTCGACAGACGAGCCATTCGCACCAAGGGCGATCTCGCCCTTGCAAAGCTTCAGCGCGTCTTCACCGAATACCTCATAACGCCAGCCGGACAGCGCAGGCACATTGCGCATGCCCGCTGCAATCGCATCCAGATCGGATGCAGGCGCGATCAGCTTCGATGCCACGCCCGAGCTTTCGGTCTTGGCCTTTAGCAACACGCGCAACAGATCGGCCAACGCCGGGTTCACGTTCAGCTTATCGCGATCATTGTTGACCTCGGGCAGCTTGTCTTTCGGACAGTCCAGACCTGCTTTGACAGCTGCAAGGATACCATCCGCGATATCGCCCTTGCGCGCTTCACGCAGCAAAAGACGGGACCGGCCAAGGTCTTCCATGTTCTGCGGTTTGGTAGACGCCAGTTCGACCAGAGCATCGTCCTTGAAAACGCGGTTGCGCGGGATGTTGCGCTTCTGCGCATAGTCTTCGCGGAAACGGGCCAGTTCGCGCACGATGCCAAGGAAACGCGTGCTGTTTGTACGTGTCTTGATCCGGCGCCACGCCTGATCTGGGCGCGTGATATAGGTTTCCGGATCCGTCAGAATACCAAGTTCTTCTTTCACCCAGCGATCACGCTTAGAGCTTTTGAGCTTTTTGTTCAGATACTCGTAAATCTGGCGCAGATGCGTGACGTCAGCCAAAGCATATTTCTGCTGGGCATCGGTCAGCGGGCGGCGCGACCAGTCTGTGAAGCGCGACGATTTATCAAGGCTGGACTTGGCAATCCGCTTGACCAGCGTCTCATACCCGACCTGTTCGCCAAAACCACACACCATGGCAGCGACCTGCGTATCGAATAGTGGTTCGGGAATGACGCCATGATCGATGTAGAAGATTTCAAGATCCTGACGCGCGGCGTGGAAGACTTTCACGACGTCCGTGTCTTTGAACAACTCCATCAGCGGATCAAGCGACAGACCATCAGCCAGCGGATCGATCAGTACTGCACTGTCATCTTCATCACCCGGATAGGCGACCTGCACCAAACACAGTTTGGAATAATAGGTCCGTTCGCGCAGAAATTCGGTATCCACTGTAATATAGGGATGATTTTTCGCGCGATGACAAAAAGAAGCGAGGTCGTCGGTCCGTGTAATGATCTTCATAGGGGCCTTTATTTTTCAATATCTGCGCGCGTCGTTTTGGCGACCCTAGCGGAAAGCACCCCTGCTGCAAAGCGGCTGATCAAAAGCCGATTTTAACGGGGGTCCGGTCACCTTCTGCAAATCTACGAAGCACAGCAGGGTAAAGTTTGTGTTCCTGTTCAAGTACGCGGGCTGCCAGCACATCAGGGGTATCGCCCTCAAGTACCGGAACACGCGCCTGACCAAGGATCGGTCCATCATCCAGTTCCGGCGTCACTTCGTGCACGGTACAGCCGTGGTACGCATCCCCGGCCTCGAGCGCGCGGGCGTGGGTATGTAGCCCGCGGTACTTCGGCAATAGCGACGGGTGAATGTTCAGCATCCGGCCCTGCCATTTGGACACGAAGCCTTCTGTCAGAACGCGCATGAAGCCTGCCAGACAGACGATATCCGGCTGCGCTTGAAGGATGCGGTCGTGCAGCACCTCTTCGAACGCCGCTCGATCGCCTTTGAACGGGCGGTGGTCGACAAAATCCGTGTCCACGCCAAGTGCTGCAGCCTTGGCCAAACCGCCCGCGTTTTCGCTGTTTGCCATGACCAGACAAGCACGCGCGGGATGGCCACCCGTCATGCTTTCAACCAGCGACACCATGTTGGAACCGCCGCCCGAGATCAGGATGGCTACGCGTTTCGTCACGCAAGTTTCCCCGAATAGGCCACGCCGGGCTGATCGGTGACTGTACCGATGCGGAAGACGGATTCGCCTTGCTCGGTCAGCAGCGCCTCAAGCGCTTCGGCCTCATCCGCCGAAACAACAAGGATCATGCCGATGCCGCAGTTGAACGTCTTGAGCATCTCTGCGTCGTTCATTCCGCCCAGTTCACGCATCCATGCGAATACCGCGGGCAGCGTCCATGTATCCAGATCGATGGTTGCGCCCATATCTTCCAGCAGAACGCGCGGCAGGTTTTCTGTCAGACCGCCACCCGTGATGTGGGCCAGCGCATGAACGCCCCCTGCCCGCACAGCCGCCAGCGCTTGCTTCACGTACAAGCGTGTGGGCGTCAGCAGTTCCTGACCAAGCGTCTTGTCAGACCAAGGGCAAGCAGCCTCCCAACCAAGCCCGGACATCTCAACCAGCTTGCGCACCAGCGAATAGCCGTTGGAATGCACACCGTTCGAACCAAGACCCAGCAGAACGTCACCCACCTGCACGTCCGCAGGCAGGTCCTGACCGCGTTCCATTGCGCCAACAGCAAAGCCTGCAAGGTCAAAGTCGCCTACAGGATACATGCCGGGCATTTCAGCGGTCTCGCCACCGATCAGCGCGGTACCAGACTGAACGCAGCCCTCAGCAATGCCTTCGATCACGGTCGCGGCCTGATCCGTGTCCAGTTTGCCGGTGGCAAAGTAATCCAAGAAGAACAGGGGTTCGGCACCCTGACAGACCAGATCGTTCACACACATAGCGACCAGATCGATACCCACGCCATCAAAATAGCCTGTGTCGATCGCAATCCGCAGTTTGGTGCCAACACCGTCTGTGGCTGCAACCAGAACCGGATCGTTGTAGCCAGCGCCTTTCAAATCGAACAGCGCGCCAAAGCCGCCAAGACCAGACATCGTTCCCGGACGCTGCGTGCGTTTCGCTGCAGGTTTGATCCGATCCACCAACGCATTGCCTGCGTCAATGTCTACGCCCGCGTCTGCATAGGTGATGCCGTTCTTGCCGTTGCTCATGGGGGTCCCCCGAAATGTCAGATTTGGCGTCGCGGATAGCCCAATACGGGGGCCACTGCAACGACAATGCAATCAGCTACTTGACGACGCGTGACCGTCTGATACTCAAACCGGACTGGAGGGCCTGTAGCTCAATTGGTTAGAGCAGAGCGCTCATAACGCTTTGGTTGCGGGTTCAAGTCCTGCCGGGCCTACCAGACACCGATTCCCCCAGTTCAAATGATGGTCGTTGTCAGCGGTTCACAGCCGTCCACACGCGACACCAACACATCGCCTTTAGCCACCGGTCCAACGCCAGACGGCGTGCCGGTCATGATGATGTCCCCTGCCCGCAACGTGTACAGCGTCGACAGATGCGACAGGATTTCCGGCACAGACCAGACCATGTCCGATAACTTGCCTTCCTGTTGCAGCTTGCCGTTCACGGTCAGCGTAATCATCTGATCGCCGATGTCGCCAAACACGGCTTTGGGCGTGATCGCAGACAAAATGGCGGACTGTTCGACATCCTTGGCGGTGTCCCACGGGCGGCGTTTGTCCTTAGCCTTGTTCTGCAGATCACGGCGGGTCATGTCCTGACCCACGCCATAGCCGAACACAGCCTCCATCGCCTGTTCAGGCGTGGCGTTGTTCAGGTCGTCGGACAAGGCGACCACAAATTCGATCTCATGGTGATAGTCGTCGGTCCCTGCGGCCAAGGCCGCCTCGCCGTCACCAACCACAATGTGAAGCGGGGACTTCGTGAAATAGAACGGATCGTCACGGTCGATCTTATTCCCGAGCTCGGCGGCATGTGCCTCGTAATTGCGGCCGACGCAGAAGACGCGACGGACGGGGAAATTACGGTCGTCGCCAATGATAGGAAGCGCGATAACGGGTGCGGGATCGAACAGATATGCCATGATGTGCCTTTTGAAAAACTTTGCGCCATAGGGAACAGGTTTTTCGATCAAGGCCAAGGGGCTCTCCCCCTCAAATAAGAAAAAGCCCCCCGACACGAATGCATCGAGGGGCCTTTTGAGTGTTTCAGCTCAGCTTAGCTGGCCTGTGCAACTGCCTTTTTGGTCAGCGCTTTGACCAGATGCGCGCGATAATCGCCGGAACCGTGCAGATCCGAGATCATGTCGTCGCCGCTGGGTGCGGACAGACCTTCAACAGCCGCGACCGAGAAATCGGCAGACAGGGCTGCTTCGGCTTCGGCCCAACGGAATACACCGTTGTTCGATGCGCCTGTAACAGCAACGCGAACGCCGTCTGCGTACTTCGCAAGGAAGATACCCACGAGGGAGAAGCGCGATGCCGGCTGTTCGAACTTGATGTAAGCCGCTTTTTCCGGAACCGGCAGTTTGACAGAGGTGATGATCTCACCTTCGTCCAAGGCTGTGGTAAACATGCCCTGGAAATAGTCGTCTGCTGCGATTTCGCGTGCGTTGGTGACGATTGTGGCACCTGTTGCCAGCGCCGCCGACGGGTAGCATGCGGACGGGTCGTTGTTGGCAAGGCTGCCACCGATTGTGCCGCGGTTACGCACCGCAGGGTCACCGATGTTGCCAGCCAGATGTGCCAGCGCGGGGAATGCATCTGCAACCGCACCTGCCACAACCGCGTGGGGTGTTGCGCCACCAACGGTGATCACACCACCATCAACGGACACGCCTTTCATGCTGTCGATACCCGACAGGCTGACCAGTGTGGTCGGGCTTGCCAGACGTTGTTTCAGCGTCGGGATCAGCGTTTGACCGCCACCCAGTGCCTGTGCGTCTTCCTGAGACAGGGCCGAGAGAGCCTCATCAACAGAAGTCGGGCGCACTACATCGAAATTGTACATTTCGTTACTCCTTTCAGACCTTCGAATGCGGACATTCGGAAAAGGTCAATTCTGTTTGTGGCCCGGGAACGGTACCCCGGGCCGAGACCATCACTTCTGCATCGCTGCCCATACACGGGACGGGGATGCCGGCATGTCGATGTGGTAGACGTGATCGTGGCCACCGGAACGCAGCGCGTCAACAATCGCGTTGATGACTGCAGGCGGTGTACCGATCGCGCCAGCCTCACCACAGCCCTTTACGCCAAGCGGGTTGTGCGTACAGGGTGTGCCGTTCGAGTGGTCGACCTGATAGAAAGGTACGTCCGACGCACGGGGCATCGCGTAGTCCATGTAGGACGCCGACAGAAGCTGACCGTTTTCGTCGTAGGCACAGTTTTCCAGCAGCGCCTGACCGATGCCCTGAGCAATACCGCCGTGAACCTGACCGGATACGATCATCGGGTTCACGATGTTGCCGAAGTCATCTGCCGCAGCAAAGCTTTCGATTGTGACCTTACCTGTGTCGGGATCAACCTCGACCTCGCAGCAGTATGCGCCCGACGGGTATGTGAAGTTCGACGGATCGTAGAACGCCGTCTCTTCCAGACCCGGTTCGATATCTTCGAGCGGATAGTTGTGCGGGACGTAGGCTGCCAGCGTGACATCACCCCAAGCAACGGACTTGTCCGTGCCTGCAACCGAGAACGTACCGTCCTTCAGTTCGATGTCTGCTTCGGCTGCTTCCAGCAGGTGCGCTGCGATCTTCTTGGCCTTGTTGATGACCTTTTCAGCCGCGCGAACCATCGCCGAGCCACCAACCGCGAGCGAGCGGGAACCGTAGGTACCCATGCCCATCGGGGTGTTGGCTGTGTCGCCGTGCTTGATCTCGATCATATCTTCCGGAATGCCGATCATTTCGGAAATGACCTGCGGGAAGGCTGTTTCGTGACCCTGACCGTGGCTGTGCGAACCTGTCATGACGGTGATACCGCCTGTCGCGTTCACACGAACGGTTGCGGATTCGTACAGACCCGCACGTGCACCCAGCTGACCAACAAGGTTCGACGGCGCAATGCCGCAAGCCTCGATGTAGCAGTTCACACCCAGACCGCGCAGCATGCCGCGCTTTTCGCTTTCCGCGCGGCGGGCAGCGAAACCGGACAGATCAGCGATCTCTTCCAGCGTGTTCATGGTCGCGTTGTAATCGCCTGTGTCGTACTCGACCGCCACCGGAGTTGCGTAGGGGAACTCGGTGATGAAGTTCTGACGACGCAGGGCAATCGGGTCGACGCCCAGTTCACGCGCAGCTTTGTCGATCACACGTTCGATCTGGAATGTCGCCTCGGGGCGACCCGCGCCACGGTAGGCGTCAACCGGAACAGTGTTGGTGAAGACAGCTTTGACGTTCACGTAGATTAGCGGCGTTTTGTAGTTACCCGCCATCAGCGTGCCATGCAGCCATGTGGGAACCGACGGCGCGAAGGTCGACAGGTAAGCACCCATGTTTGCATAGGTTTCTGTGCGCAGAGCCGTAAAGTTGTTGTCTGCGTCCAGCGCCAGTTCGATCTTGGTCACGTGGTCACGGCCGTGCGCGTCCGACATGAACGCCTCGGAACGAGTGGAGGTCCATTTGACCGGACGCGCCAGCTGACGTGCCGCAAATGTACAGAAGGCTTCTTCCGCGTAGTGGAAGATCTTTGTACCGAAGCCGCCACCAACGTCAGGGGCAACAACGCGCAGCTTGTGCTCGGGGATGCCCAGAACGAATGCGCCCATCAGAAGACGGATCACGTGGGGGTTCTGCGATGTGGTGTACAGCGTGGATTCGTCGTTGGCGCGGTTATAATCGCCAACCGCAACACGCGGTTCCATTGGGTTTGCAACCAGACGGTTGTTCTTCAGTTCAAGCGTTGTGACATGCGCAGCGTTTGCGAACGCTTCGTCTGTCGCAGCCTTGTTCTCCTCAACAAAACCCCAGTCATAGCAAAGGTTTGTGCCGATATCGTCATGTACCAGAGGCGCGCCATCTTTGACCGCTTCTTTCATGTCGACAGCTGCGGGCAGCTCTTCGATGTCTACTTCGATGGCTTCTGCCGCGTCACGCGCAGCCTGCACGCTTTCCGCAACAACAGCAGCAATCGGGTCACCTACGTGACGCACTTTGCCCTGTGCCAGAACGGGGTGTGCCGGTTCTTTCATCGGCTCACCGTGCTTGTCTGTTACCTGCCAACCGCAGGGCAGACCGCCGATGCCTTCGAAATCCGCACCCGTAAAGATGCGTACAACACCGTCCATCGCAGATGCGGCGGATGTGTCGACCGAGTTGATTTTGCCGTGTGCAACATCAGAACGCAGGAAATGCACGTACAGCTGGCCGTGCAGATTGATATCGTCTGTGTAGTTTCCGGTGCCTGTCAGAAAACGCACGTCTTCGCGGCGCTTCGTGCTGGCCCCTATGCCTTGATCCTTTGGCATGTTTTCCTCCCTGGGTCTGGCAGATCGCTGGGATACTGCCGAAACTAGAATTCAGTTGATTGCGCCGAACGGGGCGCAACGATCATTTTTATTCGGCAGCAATCGCGCCAACGTCCTGACCGGACGCGGCCATGATGGCTTTGACGATGTTGTGGTAGCCTGTGCAGCGGCAGATGTTGCCTTCCAGATAGTGGCGCACTTCAGCCTCGGTCGGCTTGGGATTTTCTTTCAGCAGCGCAGCCGCTGTCATGACCATACCCGGTGTGCAGAAACCGCACTGCAGGCCGTGGTGGTCCTGGAATGCCTGCTGGATCACGCTCAGCGAACCGTCTGCGTTTGCCATGCCTTCAACGGTGGTGATGTCCGCACCGTCTGCTTCTGCCGCGAACATTGTGCAGGCCTTGGCGGACTTGCCGTTCACGTGAATCGTACACGCACCGCACTGGCTGGTGTCACAGCCGACGTGGGTGCCCGTCAGACGCAGATCTTCCCGCAGGAATTCTACGAGAAGCGTGTTCCCTTTCACATCGCCGCTAACGGCTTTGCCGTTCACGGTCATACTTACCTTAGACATACAATCCTCCCATTGGACGTTTGTGTTGTTCTTCCTTGACCCAGTGGGGCCAAGCCCACTGAGTCCGTCAAGCGAAGTTTTTACGAAACCAGTCGCTTGAACCAGCCTTTCTTCTTACCGTCAGAATTCGCATCAGCGGCTTCTGCGTCATCCGCGTCTGCCGGGCCTTCGATGGCTTCTTGCAGACGGGTAAAGAACTGATCGGCCATACGCTTGGCAAAGCCGTCAATGATACGAGACCCCAGCTGGGCAAGCTTACCGCCCACGTTCGCCTCGACCTCATATGTCAGTGTTGTGCCTGTTGCGGACGGTGCAAGGTTTACGACCGCACCACCTTTGGCAAAGCCGGCCGCGCCGCCCTTACCTTCGCCGGACAGTGTAACGCTGTTCGGCGGGTTCATGTCAGAGACATTCACCTGTCCCTTGAAAGTCGCTTTAACCGGGCCAACTTTCTGGACAACGGTTGCTTCGAACCCGTCTTCGGGCGTTCCGGACATTTCGGTACAGCCCGGCACACATTCCTTCAGAACCTCGGGGTTCAGAATCGCGGCCCACACCACCTCGGGCGAAGCTGCGATTTCTCTGGAATCGCTCATCTTCATAAAAAAGTCCTCTCATCCTTTAACAGGACAGTATGAGTTGCAGCCGAGCCGCGATATACGACCATTTTCCTAGAAACGCATAAGGCCCTACCCCGACCCTTCTGCATCAATTGTCACCCGTAATTGTGGCGTCTATGGTCCCCTCAGGATTGTGGAGGATCACCAAGGTGTCAAATGGGTTGCGTGTAGAAAGCCTGACTTTCTCGTATGGCAGCAAAAAAGCCCTGAATAATGTCAGTTTTGACATCGCTCCCGGACGGTTCGCAGCACTGCTTGGTCCAAATGGCGCGGGCAAGTCCACGTTGTTCGGCCTTTTGACCCGCCTTTTCACCTCATCTGACGGCAAGATTTACGTGGCAGGTCAGGAACTTGCCCGCAATCCGCGACACGCGCTTGGCCAGATGGGCGTGGTGTTCCAGTCGCAGACATTGGACCTTGATCTGACCATCCGCCAGAACCTGACCTACTTTGCGGCTTTGCACGGACTGTCCGGCAAAAGCGCCGCGATTAGGATCGACTCGGCCCTAGAACGTCTAGGGATTCAGGATCGCGCCGGTGAAAAAGCACGTGGCCTGAACGGCGGTCACCGCCGCCGGACCGAGATTGCCCGCGCCTTGGTTCATAATCCCAAGGTCCTACTCTTGGACGAGGCGACAGTCGGTCTGGATGCCGCCGCGCGACAGTCGATCACCGATCACGTCCACCAATTATGTGCCGATGATGGGCTTACGGTGCTTTGGGCGACTCACCTGACGGATGAGGTTTACGACTCGGACCGGCTTGTTGTTTTGCATCAGGGTCAGATACTGGCTGATGGCGAATGCGCCGACCTGCGTGGGGACCAGACGCTCAAAGACTACTTCCTAGCCAAGACAGGAGGTGCAGAATGATGCGCTATCTGACTGCCCTGCGCGCCATCGTACTACGCGAAGCCCTGCGCTTTGTGCATCAGCGGGAACGGTTTATCGCGGCGCTGGTACGCCCCTTGGTCTGGCTATTGGTCTTTGCTGCCGGTTTCCGCGCCGCATTGGGCCTGTCGATTATCCCGCCCTATCAAACCTACATCACATACGAGACCTACATCGTTCCCGGTCTCTGCGGCATGGTGCTGTTGTTCAACGGCATGCAAAGCTCGCTCAGTCTTGTCTATGACCGTGAAACAGGGTCGATGCGCCTGCTGCTGACAGCACCTTTGCCTCGTGGATGGTTGCTGTTCTGCAAGCTTCTGGGCACGACAGCCATCAGCATCCTACAGGTCTACACCTTCCTGCTGATCGCCTATTTTTTCGGGATCGAGATGGAGCCATTGGGCTATATCGCAGCACTGCCCGCGCTGATGCTGTCGGGCCTGATGCTGGGCGCGCTCGGGCTGGCTTTGTCTTCTTTTATCAAGCAGTTGGAAAACTTTGCTGGCGTGATGAACTTCGTCATCTTCCCGATGTTTTTCCTGTCCAGCGCGCTCTATCCGCTGTGGAAAATGGCCGAAAGCTCGCCGCTGCTGCGCGACATCTGCGCGGTCAATCCGTTCACCCATGCGATCGAACTGATCCGTTTTGCGCTATACTTGGAATGGAACCCATGGGCGCTGCTGTGGACGGTGGTCGCAGGCGCGATCTTTATGGCGCTGGCCTTGTGGGGCTATGACCCTGCGCGCGGGATGATCAAGCGAAAGGGCTGACGGTTTCCCGCCAGCCCTGATCTTTCTTACAGAACGTCGTCTACGACACGCTTCAGGCGCGTGACAGTGGCGTCGACGTCATACAGTTTGTCCAAACCGAACAGACCCAATCGGAAGGTCTGGAAGCCCTGCGGTTCGTCGCACTGCAAAGGAACACCAGCCGCAATCTGCATGCCCTTGGCTGCAAAGGCACGACCAGTCTGGATTTCGGGGTCATTGGTGTAGCTGACCACCACACCCGGCGCACCAAATCCTTCTGCCGCGACAGACTGAATGCCCTTCTCGGCCAGCATCGCACGCACTTTCGAACCCAATTCGAACTGAGCATCGCGCAGTTTGTCGAAACCGTAGTCGCGGGTTTCCGCCATTGTATCGCGGAACGCTTTCAAACCATCTGTCGGCATGGTCGCATGATAGGCGTGACCGCCATTTTCATACGCCTGCATAATCTGGAACCATTTCTTCAGGTCCACGGCAAAGCTGTTCGACGTCGTCTCTTCCATCCGCGCAATGGCGCGTTCCGACAGCATCACAAGGCCGGCAGACGGTGTGGCAGACCAGCCCTTTTGCGGGGCCGAGATCAGAACATCAACGCCTGTCGCCTTCATATCGACCCATGCGCAACCGGATGCGATGCAGTCCAGAACCATCAACGCGCCAACATCATGCGCGGCCTTTGCCAATGCTGTGACATAGTCCTCGGGCAGAATGATGCCAGCGGATGTTTCAACGTGCGGCGCAAACACGACCTGAGGTTTGACCTCGTGAATTTTGGCGACGACCTCATCAATCGGCGCGGGCGAAAACGGGGCTGTCGCCTCGTTTCCAGTCTGGCGCGCCTTCATGACGGTGGTATCGCCCCCGAAACCACCCGCTTCGAAAATCTGGCTCCAACGGTAGGAAAACCAGCCATTACGCACGACCAGCACATCCGCGCCCTGCCCGAACTGACGGGCAACGGCCTCCATCCCGTAGGTGCCGCCACCGGGCACCACCGCCACACCATCGGCCTTGTAGACCTCTTTCAACATGGACGAGATATCGCGCATCACCTGTTGGAACGCGGCGCTCATGTGGTTCAGCGAACGGTCGGTGAAGACCACCGAAAATTCCTCAAGCCCCGTGGGATCAACTGTATCGAGTAGTGCGGCCATGGTCTGTCTGCCTTGTCTGAATTGGATCGGTGCAGATTTGCCGCCCTTGCGCGGCGCTGCAAGTCATTCCTTGGGATATTCCTGCGCCATCTTGGCGCAAGCGCGTTGCCCATGGGAAACGGAATATCACATCCGCGCCTAAAGCGGACCGGAAAGCCGTTCTTCGGACAAAAGAACGTTGGCATCCAGACTGGCCACACCGGGCAACAGCATGATCCGGCGACGGAGGACGCGTTCAAAGTCGGACAGGTCACGCGCCACAACGCGAAGGCGGTAGTCATAGGCACCAAGAACGTGCTCAACCGTCTGAACCTCTGGGATCGCGCTGACGGCACGTTCGAAATCGCCCAGGCTGGCTTGCCCTTTGGTGCCGAGTTTAACACCCAGAAAGACGGTGACGCCGAACCCCAATGCCTGCGCATCCAGTTCCACGCGCGTGCCAGAAATGGCCCCCGCTTCTTTCAAACGTTTGATCCGGCGCCATGTGGCCGGTTGGGACAACCCAAGGTTTGCGCCCAAAGCGCCAGCGCTGGCGTTCGCATCATCCGACAAGGCCTTCAGCAAGGCGCGGTCTGTGTCATCAATTTCGATCACAGCGGCAGCCTTTCGTCATACTTGATCCGCGCAATGTGCATCAGCGCCTCGACATCGGTCATGTGTGGAAGCGCCAAGATCTTTTCGCGGTAAAGCTGCTGATAATGTTTGAGATCGCGCGCAATCACCGACAAGCGCACGTCGACCTGACCAAGGAAGGTCTGGATTTCGACGACCTCAGGCACCTTACGAGCGGCGGCGGTGAACTCCTCAAACGCCTGCGGGCGGGACTTATCCAAGGTGACGCGCAAAGATACCTCGACCGCATAGCCAAGCGCCTGCCAGTCGATCACTGCCTGAGCGCCTTTCAGGATGCCAGAGGCGCGCAAACGCTCCAAGCGACGGGTCAATGTCGCCGCCGTCACCCCTGCCCGTTCGGCCAGTTCCTGCCCCGTCAGATCAGGATCGGCCTGATACTGGCGAAGAATGCGTCTGTCGGTATCATCAAGCATAGATTTCCACACATACCGAAGTTTGGAGAATTAATTTTTCACTTAATGAGGAAATTACCGGAAAAACGCAAGCTATTTCACTTTTGCCATCTCTATGGTGTCGCCAGAACATAACCTGGAAGGAAGAATCGATGCGCGTATATTACGACCGCGATTGCGACATTAACCTGATCAAAGACATGAACGTTGCCATCCTTGGCTACGGTTCCCAAGGCCACGCACACGCACTGAACCTGCGTGACTCAGGCGCGAAGAACGTTGTTGTTGCTCTGCGCGAAGGCTCCCCCTCGGCGAAGAAAGCCGAAGGCGAAGGCCTGAAAGTCATGGGTATCGCGGAAGCGGCCGCATGGTGTGACCTGATCATGTTCACAATGCCCGACGAACTGCAGGCAGAAACATACAAGAAATACGTTCACGACAACCTGCGCGAAGGCGCGGCGATTGCGTTCGCACACGGCCTGAACGTACACTTCGGCCTGATCGAGCCGAAGCCCGGCGTTGACGTCATCATGATGGCCCCCAAAGGCCCGGGCCACACCGTTCGTGGCGAATACACCAAAGGCGGCGGCGTGCCCTGCCTGGTTGCAGTAAACAACGATGCATCCGGCAAAGCGCTGGAAATCGGCCTGTCTTACTGCTCGGCCATCGGTGGCGGCCGCTCGGGCATCATCGAAACCAACTTCCGTGAAGAGTGTGAAACAGACCTGTTCGGTGAACAGGCCGTTCTCTGCGGTGGTCTGGTTGAACTGATCCGTTGCGGTTTCGAAACTCTGGTCGAAGCAGGCTACGCGCCTGAAATGGCATATTTCGAGTGTCTGCACGAAGTGAAGCTGATCGTTGATCTGATCTACGAAGGCGGCATCGCGAACATGGACTACTCGATCTCGAACACTGCCGAGTACGGTCAGTACGTCACAGGCCCGCGCATCCTGCCTTACGAGCAGACCAAGAAAGCGATGAAAGAAGTTCTGACAGACATTCAGGAAGGCAAGTTCGTTCGCGACTTCATGCTGGAAAATGCTGTTGGCCAGCCGACAATCAAAGCATCCCGTCGTCACAACGACGAACACCAGATCGAAGCCACAGGCGAGAAACTGCGCGGCATGATGCCGTGGATTTCCGCAGGCAAGATGGTCGACAAGTCGAAGAACTAAGTTCTGACCACATCATGACAGGGAACGCGCCGCGCATTTATGCAGCGGCGCGTTTTCTTTTTGACCATATGGACAAGGCTGCTAGCTGACCCTAGGCCTGATCAACGCCCCCATTTCGGAGTTCCATAATGTCCCAGCCACAGATCACTGCCATGTCGTGGATCATGGTTGCCGCTTTGGGCGTGGTCTGGGGATCAACATTTTTCGTCATCGAGCTGGCATTGCCGGGGATTACCCCAAGCTGGCTGGCCGCCTACCGCATCACCTTTGCGACGGCGCTGACGGTCGCAATCTGGCAATTTGCGGGCGGCAAGCTGTTTCTCGGCCCTGATCGCCCTTGGGTGGCGCTGGCCCTAATCGGGGCACTAAGTTCTGCTATTCCGTTCATCATGCTCAGCTGGAGCCAAACCCAAGTCACCAGCGCCTTTGCCGGTGTATCCATGGCAGCCGTCGCTTTGATGGTCCTACCCTTGGCCCATGTTTTCGTACCAGGTGAACGGATGACCGTGCGCCGCACGCTGGGATTCCTGATCGGCTTTGTCGGCGTTTTCATCCTGATCGGCGGGCAGTTCTTTCAATCCACCGGTGCAGCGTTCGAAACATGGGGAAGACTGGGGTGCCTCACCGCTGCGGCCTGCTACGCCGTGAGTTCGGTCACCATGCGTAAATTGCCGCCAGTCGATCCTATCGGCCTTTCAGCAGTCACACTAGCGTTCGGGATGGTAATCGTTGTGCCCTTTGCTTGGGCGACCGAGGGCGCACCGCCCCTGCCTGACAACAAGACGCTGTTCTATCTGGCCGTTCTTGGTCTGCTACCGACCGCAGGCGCGAACCTGCTGCGGGTTCTGGTGATCCGCAGCGCAGGTCCGGTCTTTATGAGCCTGACCAACTATCAAGTACCGGTTTGGTCGGTTCTGCTCAGCGTTCTTGTGCTGAACGAGCCTTGGCACAGCAGCCTGATCTGGGCGTTGCTGCTGATTCTGGCCGGGGTCGGCCTTAGCCAATACGGCGCCCTTCGACGCCTGTTCGGCAAAGCCAACCCCTAACCCGTTTAGTCCCAGCAGCTGACCAGAACGGTCATGGCTGTTGTTGCTTCGGTCAGATCCTCGGGCGCGACCACGCCACCACCTGCTGTGGTGCTAAACCGGACACCGGATTGCGACAACAGCGTTTCAATCGCCGATGCTTTGGCTGCAAAGCTGACCTCATCCGGAAGGCTGCGCGCACCTGTGTCGCGGGGCAGCATCATGCCGACAACAGCACCACCAGCATCAACAACAGGGCCGCCTGCGTCACCCGGCAAGGACGCCAGCGCCAGACGTTTCAGCGTGTCTTCACCAGACAGACCTTTGACATCTTCCAAGGTGCCGAACGTCATTGTCGGACCACTCAAAACGCCACCGTACGAATAGCCGGCAACCGCCACTTCGCTTTGAATGCGCGGATCATCGGTGCGGAATTCAGCGAACATGCGCGGCGCAAGGGATGATTTCGGGCTAAGCAGTGCGACACCCAGCGTTTCGTCTTGTGCAAGAACTTCAGCTTCGATGTTTTCATCCAGTGTGATGCGGCCACAGTTCTGCACCGCATCGCTGGCCGTCAGAACGTGACCTTGACCGTCAACGTAAAAACCAGACACCGAAATGCGCGGTGTCCGAATACGAAGACCGGACAGCAGGTCAACGCCCTGCCCGTCACCAGATGTTGCCGCCGGATCAAGAACGGCATTCGACACCGTAAAGCTGGACTGCATCATCGCCAGAACGCGCGTGCGGCGCTCTTCGTCATTGGCGGGCCAAATCAGGGTAAATCCCTTGATGTTGCCGTCTTCCAGAAACGCCTCTGTGTGGCTGACTATCTTGCTATTTTCGCCCACCAGAATAAAACCGTCACGTTTGCGTTCACGCGGACCATTCAACGGCACGATCTCGAGCGTTTGCATAATCTCGTAAAGACCAAACAACGTGTCACGGTCACCCGGCTGGGAAATCAACAGAACACGCGCCCCGAGGTTGTCGGTCGCAGAGTAGTGCGCGAAGGGCGATTCATACTTTTCAAACGCGACCTTGGCTGTCGGCATATCCATCGCGATACCGGCGCGCGCATCTGTTACAAGACCCATACCAAGACCATCAAGCACAGCATTGTACTGACGCTTCAACTCTGCGCGCTGGCGGGTCGTCAAAATGCCAGTCACTTCGAAGTTATTGGCCTCTTGCCACGCCGCCATCGAATTCCGCGTGCCACGTCCGAACGCCGCGTCGATTGCACCGTCGTAGAACCCTGCCCACTGAAGTGCGATTTGCAGGTCTGCACGTTCTTCGCGTGTCAGTTCAGCTTCGGATGCACGTGCCTGACGGGGTGTTTCATCCGGCTCTTCAATCACCGGCTCCGGTGCTGGCTCAGCGACCACTTCGGGCGTTGTTTCGACAACTGGGGTTTCTGCGGTTTCAGTGGTCGGTTCTTCTGTGGCGACCGGCTCTTGTGTTACAGCGCCTGTCGCCCCGATCGGCCAGAACTGCTGACCGTATTGATCGCCCTCTTCGATATAGCTGTCACGGGGCACCTGCCCGTCTGCCCGCAGCCTGCGCAACCGCGCTGCGGCGTCATCTGCGGTATAAGGCCCGAGCGCGATGCCGTACCAACCACCGCCAAGGGCGAAACCGTTCACATCCGCCAGATAGGATGCGTAATCACGCAGACGGTCCTCTGCACGTTTCAAAGAAGGCTGCGCCTCGATCTGAATATAGGAGGCGTCCTGCGCCCATGCAGTACCGGCAGTCAAATACAGCGCCGTCGAAAGCATCAATAAAGTTCGCTTCATACCTGCAGCAATCCCTCGTAGTCGGTCATTTCTTTTTCTATCGGCCCTGTTTACCAAATCCGTAGGCACCTGCACGCGAAATAATGGCATTGCGAAGATTGACCACTGGACTGTGTCACCATAAGCAGGCGCTCGAAGATCGGAAGGGTGAACCATGGCGAATTCAACGGAAAAACCCAAAAGCTTTCAGGAAATCATCCTGCGGCTCCAGAACTACTGGGCTGAGAAAGGCTGCGCAGTCTTGCAGCCCTACGATATGGAAGTGGGTGCTGGCACATTCCACCCTGCGACGACACTGCGCGCACTGGGATCGACCCACTGGACAGCAGCCTATGTCCAGCCGTCCCGCCGCCCTACAGATGGCCGCTATGGTGACAGCCCGAACCGCTGGCAGCACTACTACCAGTATCAGGTGATCATCAAACCGTCGCCGCCCGATTTGCAGGACCTGTATCTTGGATCGCTCGAAGCGATCGGGATCAACATGGACGTGCACGACATCCGTTTTGTCGAAGACGACTGGGAAAGCCCGACACTGGGCGCTTGGGGCCTTGGCTGGGAAGTCTGGTGTGATGGCATGGAAGTGTCGCAGTTCACCTATTTCCAACAGGTTGGCGGCCACGACTGCCACCCCGTTTCGGGCGAACTGACATACGGGCTTGAACGTCTGGCGATGTATGTTCTGGGGTATGACGACGGCAATGAAATGCCGTTCAACGATCCGGCATCCCCCATTCCGCTGACATATGGCGATGTGTTCCGTGAAGCCGAGGCGCAATACGCGCGCTGGAACTTTGACGTGGCCGACACCGATATGCTGCTGAAGCACTTTGAAGATGCCGAAGCCGAATGCGCCCGCATTCTGGCACAGCCTGCGGATGATCCGAAAACAGGCCGTCGCATCGTTATGGCGCAACCCGCCTATGACCAGTGCATCAAGGCCAGCCACCTGTTCAACCTGCTGGACGCGCGTGGCGTGATTTCGGTCACCGAGCGTCAGGCCTATAT